>CANQXT010000018.1 GCA_947627915.1 uncultured Bacilli bacterium | reverse complement strand
AATTATTGTGCAAATTTATTTGTTTTTGCCAAAAATTACCAACATTTTAAACGACAAAACTTGACACCGGGGGGGGGGTATTATATAATTATCTTATAAAATAGAGAGAAGCAAAATAGATAAAGTTATCAACACAAAAGTGAGGGTTAAGATGAAGAAGATAATTATAGGAGTACTAGTAATAATAGAAATATTTTCTTTGTATATGATGTATCAAATAAATAATAGTAAATCTTTAAATGAAGTAAATATAAAAAATAATAAAATAAATAAAGATGTCTTTGCAGTATATTGGGATGAGAATGGTACAGGAGAATATGAAGAATATAAAGAAGCAACATGGCCTAGTTCTGGTTATACATTAAATTTAATAAAAACAGAATGTATGAATGAAAAAGGAGATAAACTAGAAGATCCAGATATAACTTATAATCATGGAACAATAACATTAAGTAATACTGAAACAACATATTGTGTATTGTACTTTGAAAAGTTGATGGCCAGTATATTAATATATGATAATTCAAATAATAGAACAAATTGTACAGATATTCAATGTGCCATAGATGAATTATATAAAGCAAATTTTTAAAAAAGAAAGAAGAGTTAAGATATGAAGAAAGTAATAAAGAATAATTATAAGATATTAATAGGAATAATAATAGGAATAGTAATAATATCAGTAAGTATCGTATATGCCGAAAGCTCGATGATAGATAGTGAAGAAGTAACTTATGATAATAAGGAAAGTCATGGAGATTATACAAATGTTCAAGAATCCATAGATGAGTTATATGAAAGAAGTGGATTACATAAAGACGAATGGAAAGAAAATGATTTAAACGGAAATGATCCTGTACTAAAAGGAGATTTAATACCAGTTGAAATAAAACCAAATGGAGATGTGTATTATGCCAATAAACATAGTGAATGGTATAACTATAGTGAAAAAAGATGGGCTAATGCTGTAATATTAAAAACTGATAAAAAAGAAACTTATTCAGAAGGACAAAAAATAGATGAAAATGATATAAATGGATACTTTGTATGGATACCAAGATATAAATATCAAGTATGGCATTATAATAGTGATAGCGATGCAATAGATGGAACTACTTTAACAAATACGGATTATAGTAATTCAACAACCAAAGCATTAGGTCAAGCAAGATTAATCAATATCGTGTTTGAAAGTAAAGATACACAAAAAAGTACTAGTGTAACTAAAGACGGAGATTGGTTAACTCATCCAGCATTTACATTAGGAAGTAAAGAATTAAGTGGCATATGGGTAGGAAAATTTGAAACCGGAGGTACATCATCATCAGATATGGTAGTAAAGCCTAATGTAACTTCATGGCGAAATGCAAATGTAAAAACATTCTTTGATGCCGGAAAAAATTATGCAAGAGATACATTAGATAGTCATATGATGAAGAATACCGAATGGGGAGCAGTGGCATATTTATCCCATTCTAAATATGGAATAGGAAATGAGATAAGAATAAATAATAATTCGGATTATAAAACTGGTTATTCAGCAGCAGCTAATACTGATCAAAGTAGTTATCAAGGAACATATGGAAACACAAATTCAAAATTAACCGAACCATATAATACACCAACAGGCTATCTAGCAAGTACAACTGGAAATATAAGTGGAATATATGATATGTCTGGAGGAGCACACGAATATATGGCAGCCTATATGGACGGAAATCCTAAAGATAGTGGTTTTACAAATGAATCAGAATTAGCAAAAGAAGTAAGCGATGGTTATGTAGATAAATATCCAAAAGAAAGTACTTGGACATCATATAATAAAAGAATTCTAGGAGACGCAACTGGAGAAATGGGACCATTCTATTATTACTATGATAAAGATAGTAATAAACGTTATCATAATGTTTGGTACGCTGACGCTTCGTACTTCGTTGACTCTTCTAGCCCGTGGTTCAATCGAGGAGGCCATTACGACTATGGTGTCTTGGCGGGTCAGTTCGACTTCAATGGGTACACCGGTGGTGCGCACAGCCACATTGGGTTTCGCCTCGTCCTTTCTCCCCAATAAATTGCAATTTTAATTGCGATTTATAACTTCATTTGCTTTTCATTTGCCACCTCGCCTTCTTTTTTAAAGCGAGGTGGCAAAAATGAATAAGGCATTTATAGTGGATTATTAATTTAATACATTTTTAATTCACATTTAAATATAAATGTAGGTCATAGGTTGTAAAAATTATTCTTTGTTAAACTACTTTACGCTGACAATTCGAACTTCGTTGACTCTTCTAACCCGTGGTTCAATCGAGGAGGCAATTACGACAATGGTGTCTTGGCGGGTCAGTTCAACTTCAATAGGAACACCGGTGGTGCTAACAGCAACATTGGGTTTCGCCTCGTCCTTTTTAGACTAAATTATATAAGTGAAAATAAACTTCATTATAATATAATTAACATTAAATATATAATATTTTGTTAATTCGTTTACGGACTTTATTATAATGTTTAATCTAGAAATCTATGACCTATCTATATTAATATATAGATAAATATTAAACATAAATATTATGGTTAGTAGCAAAATGGTGAAAATCATAATATTTAGCCTGTTAACAATTATCTTATTTTAAAGCAACCCATAATTTTTATCATTTTAAAAATAGAAAGGTAAAAAAATGAGTAAAATATACTTAAAGTATTTAGAATTAAAACAAAATAATCCCAATAAATTATATTTATTTAAATCAGGTAAATTTTATATATTTGTTGGTGATGATTGTGACATAATTAATAATTATGTTGTGTTAAAAAAAACAAAATTTTCAAATGAATCAGATAAGTGTGGCTTTCCAGAAAATGTTTTAAATGATTATTTAAGAGTTTTTAAAAATCATAATTTAGATATTGCAGTAATTAATGATGTTTCTTTAAATAAAGATAATTTATTATATAATTATATTGAAAATATTGATATTAATACTATAACACCATTAGAATCTTTAAATTATTTAAAAAAGATAAAGGAATTAATAAATAATGAAGAACAAAGTTGAAGATATTAAGATATATCGTGTATATATAGATTTAATATCTTACATAGAAATGATTACAGAAAAATATCCTAAATATAGTAAATTTGGCTTTGTTAATATTATTAAAAATGATTTATATAATGGAATGAGACAAATATTAAAAGCATATAAAAGTTATGAAAAGAAAGATAAATTATTTTATTTAAATGAATTAGATATTTCACTTAAAATGTTAAAGTTATATGCTCGAATATCTTATAAAAAGAAATATATAAATTTAAAGAATTATGAAGCTTGGAGTAGAAAAATTAACAATGTATGTATTTCTTTAGGAACATGGATAAATATATGTCTAAGACAATAAAAAATTGTTATTATAAAAATATTACTTTTGATAAACTTTTAAATGCTCATTTAAGGGCTTCTGAAGGGAAAAAAAGTAAAAAAGAAATATTACTATTTGAAATGAATTTAGAAACTAATATTATTCAAATAATGGATAAATTATATAATGGAACTTATAGATTTGGTAATTATCGTGAATTTAAAGTTTATGAGCCTAAAGAAAGAATTATTAAATCTTTACCCTATATTGATAGAGTAGTACATCAATGGTATATTGAAGAATTTATTAAACCCTTTTTTTATCCTCGTTTTATTACTAATAGTTATGCTTGTTTAGATAATAAAGGGACTCATAAAGCTGTATTAAAGACACAAGAATTTATGCGTTCTATGAAAAGAAAGTATGGTTCATTTATTGTTTTAAAATGTGATATAAAAAAATACTTTTATACTATAGATAAAAATATTTTAAAAGATATATTAAGAAAAAATATTAAAGATAAAAAATTATTAGAGTTTAGTGAAATAATATTAGATGATGGTAATATAAAAGGAATACCTATTGGTAATTATACTAGTCAATATTTTGCTAATATTTATTTAAATGAATTAGATCATTTTGTTAAAGAAGTATTAGAAGTAAAATATTATATTCGTTATATGGATGATTTTATCTTTTTATTAAGAAATAAAGATGAAGCTAGAAAAATATTAAAAGAAGTAAAAAAGTTTTTAGAAGATGTATTAAAATTAGAATTAAATTCTAAAAGTACTTTTTTTAAAAATGAAAAAGGAATAGATTTTTGTGGTTATAGAATATATGAAACTCATATATTACTGAGAAAAAGATTTAAAAAGAAAATTAATAAAAGTTTAAAATTATGGAAAAGATTAAAAAAAGAAAATAGATTTTATAAAAAGAAATTTTTATTAGCGTTAAATTCTTATAAAGGGCATGCGAGTCATGCCAATTCATATAATTATATTAAAAAGATTGATAATAAAATTATAAATTTAGAAATTAATTAAGTTAAGGGATATTATTGAAAGAATTCTGTTGTAATTCATAGTTTAAAATTAAATAACATAAAATAGACTAAGTGAAAACTTAGTTTATTTTAATTCATCCAAAGTATAAGGATTATATTCTATAAGAGAACTAAAGCATTAATGTAAAATAATTAAATTTTATTTTTTCTCCAAAAAGGGCAAACTCAAAAATTATAGAAAATTTTCACTAAATATATTATAATTATATTAATAAAAGCAGTGTAAAAGGAGAATTTTATGTTAGAAAATAATGATAAGTATTTTGAAGTTTTAAATGATATAAAAAACACTTTATTAGTTACTAGAAATAAAATGATTGAAAATGTTAATAAAGATTTAATTCTAATGTATTACAATATTGGATTAAAGTTAATACAATATAACAAATGGGGCTCATCTTTTATTGATACTTTAGCAAAAGATTTAAAAATAGAGTTTCCTACAATTAAAGGTATGTCAGCAAGAAATTTAAGATATATGCAAAAGTTTGCTAGTGAATTTGATAATGATGAATTTTTGCAACATGATGTTGCAAAATTGCCTTGGACTTCAATTACAACTATTATGGATCAAGTAAAAGATAAAGAGCAAAGAAATTGGTATATTATAGAATCAATTAATGATGGTTGGCCAAGACCAATTATAATTCATCAAATATCAAGTAAATTGTATGAAAGACAAGCTCTTTTAGAAAATAAAACTACTAATTTTGATGAAACCTTACCAAAGCCAAATAATGAACAAGTAAAAGAATTATTAAAAAATCCCTATATTTTTGATTTTATAACTGCTGATAAAGATGTTAAAGAACTAGATATTGAAAAAGAATTAACTGCTAACATAACTAAATTACTATTAGAATTTGGTAATGGTTTTGCCTTTGTTGGAAGATAATATCACTTAGAAATAGAAAATGAAGATTATTATATTGATTTATTATTTTATAATTTAAAAGTTAGAAGTTATGTAGTAATAGAGTTAAAAACAACGGAATTTAGACCAGAATATGCAGGTAAACTTAATTTCTATTTAAGTGCCGTTGATAAGTATATTAAGGACGAAAAAGATAATCCAACATTTGGTATATTACTTTGTAAAGATAAAAAAAGAGTGACAGCAGAGTTAGCATTAAAAGATATTAATAAACCAATTGGGGTAAGCGAATATAAAATTTTATCTGAGATACCAGAATTTTTAGAAAATACTTTGCCAAGCATTGAGGATATTGAAAAACGGCTAGAAGTAGATTCCGAATAATAATTATCAATATTAAATCACTGTCGGAAATGTAACGATTTTAATCAATATTATGGCAAAGATGAAAGAACAATGATTAAAAGACTTGAAGATTATAAAGAGAACTATTTATTATGGATACTAAGATTTGATATACCGTTTCTAACAATTTAAGTGAAAGAGCATTAAGAGGAAGCAAAACAAAAATGAAAGTATAATGATGAATTTTTTGCAAGGAGTCCTTGCAAAATTATCTTGGAACCATAATCAAATATTATTAGATAAAATTAGAGACAAGGAAATTAGAAAGTGATATGCAAAAGAAGCAAATACTTTGGATGAATTAAAATAAACTAAGTTTTCACTTAGTCTATTTTACGTTATTTAATTTTTAATTGTGAATTGCAACAGAATTTTAAAAATTTCTTTCTTTTTATATATCTTAAATTTTATTTCTATGATACAATATTAGTACGTGAAAAATGTATTAAAGATATTAAGAGGTGTGTTATGGTTAAAGTTATTTCATTAGTAAATCAAAAGGGTGGTGTAGGTAAAACTACAACAAGTATTAACTTAGCTGCAGCGTTAGGAAAAGAGAATAAAAAAGTCTTACTTATTGATTTAGATTCTCAAAGTAATGCTACTACAGGGTTAGGACTTAATGCCAATGATTTTGAACATGATATATATGATGTAATAACTAAAAAGTGTGATATAGAAGAAGCTATTATTAAGACAAAATTTGATAATTTAGCAATTATACCTTCTTCTCTAAATTTAGCAGGTATAGATGTTGAATTCGTTAAAAAAATGTTAGAAGATCAACAATTTAGACAAAATGAACAATTAAAAGAAGCGCTTAATAAAATAAAAAATGTTTTTGATTATATTATAATTGATTGTCAACCATCTTTGGGACTTGCTACAATGAATGCCTTAGTAGCTAGTGATTCCGTAATTATACCAGTTCAATGTGAGTTTTATGCTTTAGATGGTATAACATTATTATTAAATACGATTATAATGTTACAACAAAGTTTAAATCCAAAACTTACAATTGAAGGGGTACTACTTACAATGCTTGATGGTCGAACTAATATAGGTCTTGAAGTTATTGAAGAAATAAGAAAATACTTTAAAGATAAAGTATTTAATACAATAATCCCTAGATTAGTTAGATTAGTTGAAGCTCCATCACATGGATTACCAATCAATGAATATGATCCAACTAGTAGAGCTACTGAAGCTTATCATAATTTAGCAAAGGAAGTGATTGAAAGAGATGGAAACTAAGAAAAAGGCCTTAGGTAGAGGATTAGAACAATTATTTAGTAATAGTAATGTTATTGATTTTAATAATTTTGAAAGAGAATTAGTAAATGAAAATAAAAGTAGTGTTACTTTAATTAAATTGGATGAAATTAGAGCAAATCCTTACCAACCAAGAAAAACATTTAATGAAGATAGTTTAAATGAATTAGCTCAATCAATAAAAGAATATGGGGTTGTTGAACCAATTATTGTTAAAAAAAGTATTAAGGGATATGAAATAGTTGCTGGTGAAAGAAGATTTAGAGCATCTAAAATAGCTGGTTTAACGGAAATACCTGCTATAATTAAAGAATTTACTGATCAAGAGATGATGGAGATTGCTTTAATTGAAAATATTCAAAGAGAAGATTTAAATGCTATTGATGAAGCTAAAAGTGTTTTAAATATAATTAATTTAAGAAATTTTACACAAGAAGAATTTGCTAATAAATTTGGGAAAAGTAGAGCTTATATAACTAATTTATTAGGATTATTAAAATTACCAGAAAATATTCAAAAGATGGTTATTGATAAAGAAATATCAACATCTCATGCTAGAGTATTAAGTAAATTAGATAATGAAGAACAAATAAATGATCTTGCTAATAAAGTTGTTAAAGAAAAATTAAATGTTCGTGATTTAGAAAAAATGGTATCTAATAATGAAATAGTTAAGAGAAAACCAATTATGACTAAAGAAAAAGATCCTAAATATCGTATATATGAAAGAGTAATTAGTGATAAGATTGGTAATAAAGTTAATATAAGTAATAATAAAGTACAAATAAATTTTGATTCTTTAAAGGACTTAGAAAGAATTATGGAAATATTTAATATTTCTATTGGAGATGAATAAAGAAGTGAATAAAAATGATATTGTTTACAATTTAAATGATAATGTTATTATGAAAAAAAGTCATGCTTGTGGCACTAATCTTTGGAAAATAACCAGAACTGGTGTTGATGTCAAAATAAAATGTTTAAATTGTAACAGAGAAATAATGATGGATAGATTAGAATTTCAAAAAAAATTAAAGAAGGTGATTAAAGATGAGGAAGTTAAATAGAAAAGGAAAAAAACTACATCCACTGATGTCCTTTATTATATTAATTGTGATAACAATTGTTTTTAGTGGTTTATTACATTTAATTGATTTTCAAGCTACTTATTCTAGAATAAATGAATTAACACTTGAATCTAATCCAATTACTTTAACAGTTAAATCTTTATTTAATTTAAGTGGTATAAAGTATATCTTTACTAATACAGTATCTAACTATGCTAATTTTACTGTATTAGCTAATTTACTTATTTTATTAATGGGGATAAGTATTATGGATAAAAGTGGTTTTTTACAAACTGCAATTACTTTAACTACTAAAAAGTTAAAGAAGACAGTTGTAACCTTTTTATTCGTCTTTATCTGTGTTATATCTAGTGTTTTTGGTGATTTATCTTATTTAATATTTATTCCTTTAGGAGCATTGTTATTCTATTATGGTAAGAGAAATCCGGCGATTGGTATAATTTCATCTTTTGCAGCTTTATCTTGTGGAAGTGCTATTAACTTTATTTTTACTAGTACTGATTCTGGTTTATTAAATTATACTCTTTTAGCAAGTCATGCTGTAAATGATTCTTATGGTATTTCAATGCTAAGTTTTGCTTTTATAATGTTACTAGCTGTTATTTTAGTATCTTTAATTATAACTTTAATTACGGAAAATATAATTGCTAAAAGATTACCAAAATATTCTTTTACTGAAACAGAATTAGAAGAAGATATTGTAACTAAAGATGAACAAAAAGGTATGTTACTTGCGTGTATAAGTGCAGGAATATACTTAGTTATCTTTATATATAGTATTATTCCTGGACTTCCTTTAAGTGGCGCTTTATTAGATTATAGTCAAACAGCATATATTGATAAATTATTTAGTGTTAATTCTTTCTTTAGTAATGGTTTTGTCTTTGTTGTAACTTTATTATTTATCATATTAGGATTATTTTATGGTATTGGAGTTAAAACAATTAAGAATCATCATGACTTTTTAGCTAACTTAGGCCATTCTTTAGATGGTATTGGTAATACATTAGTTTTAATCTTCTTTGCATCAACATTTATTAGTATTTTTAAACAAACTAATATAGGTAATGTTGTAATTGCTAGTATTGGTAGTATTATAAATAATTCTTCCTTTATTGGTTTACCACTTATAATATTAGTCTTTGTCTTAGTGGCTATAGGTAATATATTTGTTCCTACTAGTACCCTTAAATGGTCAATAATTTCTCCAAGTGTTGTTCAAGTATTAATGAGATCAGAAATCTCTCCTGAATTTGCTCAATTAATATTCCGTTTTGCAGAAGCTACTACAATGAATATAACACCATTACTTGCTTATTTCGTTGTTTATTTAGCTTTTTTAGAGAAGTATAATCAAAGTGAAAATGATATAAGATTGATTGATTGTATTAAATATCAATTACCATATACTTTAGTTATTGGGGCTACTTTATTAATATTATTAGTTATTTGGTATATTATTAATATACCAATGGGAATTAATGCTTTCCCAATTTTATAGGAGGTTTTAATGAGTTTACAAGCAGGTATAGTTGGTTTACCTAATGTTGGTAAATCAACACTATTTAATGCCATTACCAAAAAACATATTTTAGCAGCTAATTATCCCTTTGCTACAATAGAGCCTAATGTTGGAGTTGTAACAGTTCCGGATACAAGGCTTGATTATTTAGTTAGTTTATATAATCCTAAAAGTGTTGTTCCTACAACATTTGAATTCATTGATATAGCTGGACTTGTAAGTGGAGCATCTAATGGTGAAGGATTAGGTAATAAATTTTTATCTCACATAAGAGAAGTTGATGCCATTGTTGAAGTAGTTCGTTGTTTTGATGATGAAAACATTACTCACGTTGAAGGTAAAACAGATCCTATTAGAGATGTAGAAATAATTAACACAGAACTTATTTTAGCGGATTTAGAAATTGCCATTAATAGATTAGGTAAGATTGAAAAGAAAGCTGAAACAACTAAAGACAAAGACGCTATTAAAGAAGTTAATGTTCTAAAAAAGATTAAAGAAAACTTAGAAAAAAGTATTCCCTTAAGATTAGTTGATTTTGATAAAGATGAAATTGAAATTATTAAAAATTTTAATTTTATAACATTGAAGAAGATTATTTATGTTGCTAATGTTGATGAAGATTCAGCATCCATTGGTGATAATGAATATTCTAAAGTATTAAAAGAAAGAGCAGAATCAGAGAATGCTTCCGTAATTGTAATGTGTGCTAAATTAGAAAGTGAACTTGCTGATTATGATAATGAAGAAAGAAAAAACTTTTTAAAAGATTTAGGGATATCTGCAAGTGGACTTGATAAATTAATTTTTGCTACTTATGATTTATTAGATTTAGCTACATTTTTTACTTCAGGACCTGATGAATGCCGTGCTTGGACATTTAGAAAAGGAATGAAAGCTCCTGAATGTGCCGGAATTATTCATAGTGATTTTGAACGTGGTTTTATTAAGGCTGAAGTAATGAGTTTTTCGGATTTAGAAGCTGCTGGTAGTGAACTTAGAGTAAGAGAACTAGGTCGTCTTCGTTTAGAAGGTAAAGAATATATTATGCAAGATGGCGATATAGTATATTTTAGATTTAATGTATAATAAAAGAATAAAGTGGGTAATAGTTAAAATTTATACTCACTTTTTATTATAAAATTTTAGGAGAAATAATAATGTTTAATTTAGTAATAGAAAATTTAAATTATGATAGTTATGATTTAGCAAAATATTTAATTAGTTTATTTTATCGTACTAATAAGGAATATGATTGTACTAAATATAAATTAACTCGCCTTTTAATAATTGCTGCTTTAGTTACTTCTTATAATGGTAAACAGTTAATTGATGGGGCATTAATTTGTAGTAAAGACGCTACTAGATATATGTTTGATACTTTATTTTGGCTTGAAAGAGAAATATATTTAGACAGTCAGCATAAAACTAAAAATAGTGAAATATTAGATAATGAAATATCACCTACCGATGAATCTGTGCCAATTATTTATAGATGTAATGAATTAGATAATGATGTTAAAGTCCTTTTATATGATGTATTCAAGCATTTTGCTGCATATTCAAGAGATGATTTAGCAGGATATCTAGATGAAATATTACCCTTATTAGCATCTTGGGCATTAATTGATTTAAGATATACTAAAGATACTATAGATAGTTTAAGAAATAAGAATAATAAAGTTATTAATTATGTAGTGAATTTTAATCCTAAATTAGTAAAGAATATTCAACCTTGTAAAACATTAAAGAAACCATTTTTAAAAGTTAGAAGATAATATTTAACATTATAAAAACATTAAGAAAACCATTTATAAAAAATTGCTAAATAATTAAAAAAATTATATAATGTTTGTAGGTGAAGAAAATGAATAGTGTTATTGATAAAGCTTTAGAGTTTAAAAATAGATATGCTAGTACTATTGCATGGCGTATTAAAAAACATGCTAAAGTAGTTGAAGATTATATTAATCCCGGTGAAGAATTATTATATGTTTTTTGTGGTCAAAAAAATGCTAAATTTAGTGAATTTTGTAATACTTTTGTCGTTGCTTTAACTAATAAAAGATTATTGTTAGGTCATAAAAAAGTATTCTGGGGTAGTTTTTTATATTCTATAACACCTGATTTATATAATGATATGGAAGTTTTTAGAGGGTTATTATGGGGTAAAATAACTATTGATACAGTTAAAGAAAAAGTAGTTTTAACTAATATTTCTAATAATGCTTTAGATGAAATAGAAACTAATATATCAGAATTTATGATGAAAGAAAAGAAGTTATATAAAGATGAAAAATAATAAGAAATTATATATATTTATTATTGTTTTATTATCTTTTTTTCTTTTCTTTTTATATACTATATTAAAACCATATAATTATAATAAGAAATATAAAGTAAATGATTTTTCTATTGAAGAACAATATGATAAGAATAAGAAAGAATATTTCTTTTATATAAAATATAATGATCTTATTTATCCTTTTGTAATACCAAATAAATATGTTATTAAAAGAGAATTAATTAATAATATAAAGATTTTAAATATAAATGAAGATATATGTATTTTACCAGAGAGTGATAAATTAAATTTTTATCCAATTTGTAGTAGTAATAATAATTTATATTCTTATAATCTGAATAATAGTAATCATAATTTTTATAGTTATAAATTATTAAATGAAAAAGAAAAAGAGTATGAAAAAATAAATATATCTAATATAAATAATTTAAATTATTTAATATATAATTATAAAGGATTTTATTTTATTAATAATGATAATTTAAAAAACATTGAATTATTTAAAAAAGATGCTTATAATCTAAGTTTAGTTTATAAAAAAGATGAATATGTATTAATTCCAGATTATAATAGCGAATATGTTTTTTCTAAATTATATTTAATAAATGGTACTAATGGTAAAGTTAAAGAAATTAAAACAGATTATCAAATTTCTTTTAATAGTGTTTTTATTGGGGATTATAAAAATAAAGTTTATTTAATAGATAAAAGTGAAAAGAAAGAATATGAAATTAATTTTAAGAAATTAAAAATAAAAGAAGTTGATTTTCAAGTCTTAGATCATAATAAAATGGTCAAAACTAATTATAATAAAATAATTCAAGATAATATATCTTTTATAAAAAATAATATTAAATATTATAATATTAAAGATAATATCTTGTATAAAACAATTAATAATATAGATATTAAAATAACTGATAATAAAATATATACGATTATAGATTATATAGATAATACAATATATTATCTTAGTAATGGTAACTTATATATGTATAATGAAATTAATGGGGAAGTTTTACTAATGCATAATTTTGAATGGAACTTTAATTATAAAAATATCATCTTTCTAATTAAATAACACATTTTTAAATTTTTCATACTTTATATTAGAGGTGTAAAAAATGTTTGAAAGTTATCGTGTAACACGTGGTGATGATTTAGCTAGTATTGCTAAAAAGTGTAATACTAGTGTGAAAGTTCTACAAGATATTAATAATTTATATTATATTGATGATTTAAGAGAAGGGATGGAGATTATTGTTCCTAAAGAAACTCAAGAATATTTTAATTACTATGTTGTTGAAAAGGGAGATAATTTATACGCTATAGCTAGAAAATATAATATAAATCCTGAATTATTAGCTAATTTAAATGGTTTAAATATGAGTGATTATATTTATCCTAACCAAACTATCTTAATTCCTAAAAGTAATTATTCTTATTATATAACTGCTGATGGAGATACAATGGATGAAGTAATTAAAGTATTTAATACTACTAAAGATAAGTTTTTAGATGAAAATAAAACTATTTATTTAATGGCTGGTCAATTACTTGTTAATCGTAAAAATTAAATATAACTAGAGTTATCTAGTTTTTTTAATGAATTGAAATTTACAAATTAACTGTTTTTTGATAGAATTATACTAGGAGCGACTAGATATGATATTAAAGAAACCTTATGCTTTTTTAATTAAATATTTTAAAGTAATTAATTTACTTATATCTTTATTAGCGGGATATTCTGCATATAGATTTTATAAAATTATTACTTTTTTTAATGAATATATTAATAGTAATTATTCTGGTAATTATTATTTAGGTTTCTATGAAGAATATATAAGTATCTTTAATTATTTAACTATTATATTAATCTTAATAGGTATTGGAGGTATTTTACTTTTATTTATTTATAAGAAGAAAACTGTTAAGACATATATTCTATCATTTGTTTATTATTTAGTTTATTTTGTTATTTTATCTATTATTAAAAATTTAATGATTTCATTAGAAATAAATACTATCACAGCAGAAACAGCAAGATTATACCGAGATTTAACAACCATCTTTTTCTTGCCTCAGTTATTCTTTGTTATTCAATTTTTAATACGAGGTTTTGGTTATAATCTTGATAAATTTAATTTTAAACAAGATTTAAAAGATTTAGAAATAGCTCAAGGGGATAATGACGAAGTAGAAATAGTTTTAAAAAATGATGGTTTTAAAATAAAAAGAGGTATAAGAAGATTTTTTCGAGAATTTATCTATTATGTTAAAGAAAATAAATTTATGGTTATTATAATTAGTGTTCTTGTCTTAACTATTGGGGGTTATAATATATATAAATCATTACCATCTAAAGTAGATGAAAATTATAAACAAGGGGATTATTTTAATCAATTAGGTATTAGATATAGTATAACAGATAGTATTCTTACTAATTTAGATTATAAAGGAGAGATAATTAAAAAAGGTAAATATTATTTAGTAGTTAAATTAAATATTACTAATAATAGTAATGAACAATTTAAATTAGACTTTAATCGTTTTCGTTTAGAATTAAATAAAGATTTAATATATCCATCTTTAGATAAAGGCGTTTTATTTGTTGATTATGCTAAAAATAATATTAGTAATATCGTAGCTAAAGAAAGTAGTAATACATTTGCTTTAGTCTATGAAATAGATAGTAATGATTTAAAAAAGAATTATACTCTTAAAATTGATAGTGGTATCCAATCTAATAAAAAAGAATTAGTAGGTAAATATACTTTTGTAAGTATTGCCCCAGTATTAGTTGATGAGATTAATGTTGAAGGTAATTATAAATTAGATAGTGAAGTATCTTTTATAAATTCTAATTTAAAAAATACAAGTATTAAATTAGCTAATTTAGAAATTACTGATAAATATACTTATAACTATGAATTTTGTACTAGTTATGATAATTGTGATACATATGTTAATCAAGTTAAAATAGATAATCAAAAGAATAATACAACATTAATTGTTTTAGATCAAAACTTTATCATTGATAATAATATTCCTTATTATACAACGAAAGTTAATGTAGGAACATTTATAAGTAATTTTGGTAAAATAAGATATTTAGAAGATAAAAAAGAATATTATGCAAAATTAACTAATGTTACTCCAAATAACTTAGATGGTAAAGTAATATTAGAAACATCGGCTAAAATAAAAAAATCTGAAGAACTAGCTTTAATATTAACTATTAGAAATAAAGAATATATAATATATTTAAAAGAATTAACGTAATAATTTATAACAATAGATAAGTAATTTATTATATAACAACATTTTATGTTTAAAATATTTTAGTTTTGTTAAACGATAAAAAGTACACGTAATGGTGTATTTTTTTTCTATTTTCTTAATAACTTTATGATAATACTCTCTTTTGGCATTCATAAACATCACAAGTATATTATAACATAAACAGGACATAATAGTTACCGGACAAAAAGATTTATGGTGATAATTATGGTTACATTTAAAAGAGAATTTAATTTTAATAATCACATAAGAGAGAATATAGCAAGTAATATTCGAAAATATCGAGAGAAAGCTGGGATAACCCAAGAACAGTTAGCATTAGATATTTCTAAATCTTATGATTTTGTACGTAGATTAGAATTTAAAAAAGGAAAAATAGGTTGCTCAATAGATACTTTATATAAGATTTCGGTGGTTTTAGATACTAGAATTGATAAATTTTTTTATTAAGGATATAATAATAAAAGGTGAATGATATGGAAGAAAATTATATTAAATTATTAGTAGATGGTTGTTTAAAATTAACTAAAAATGATTCTTTATTTATTAGTTATGATAAGATAAATCACGATTTTATTATGAATTTAGTTAGTTATGTTAAGAAGAAAGGTATTAAAGATATTTATCTTGATGCCTCTAATATTTTTCAAATACACGATATTTTAATGAATTCAACAATAGAGGAAATAAAAGACAATCCTTTATTTAATTCTAGTATTTGGGATGAATATGCTAAAAAGAAAGCAGCATTTTTAATGATTAGTAGTGAAATACCTAATTTAATGAGTGATGTTCCTAGTTCTAAAGTAGCTTTAAAGTCCAAAATATGTTTAGAAACTAAACCATTATATCGGGAATATCAAGGTCAAAATAAAATCAAATGGTGTATAGCAGCTCTTCCAAATAAGTATTGGGCAGAGTATTTATTTAAAAGTAGTAAAGATCCAGTTCAAAAGTTTTGGAACGTCTTAAGTGATATTTGTATGTTAGAGGGTAATCCTGTTTTAAATTGGCAAAAATATTTAGATAGTCAAAGAAAATATAAAGAAAAATTAAATAGTTTAGAAATTAGTAAATTATATTATTCTAATTCATTAGGTACTGATTTAGAAGTAACATTACCTAAAAATGCTCTATGGCAAAATGCTGAAGAAGGAAATGTTATGGTCAATATACCTAGTTATGAAATATTCACAACTCCAGATTATCATTTCACAAATGGGATAGTGTATAGTTCTAAACCATTAATTTATAATGGAAAAATTATAGATAATTTTTACTTAAAATTTAAAAATGGACAAGTAATTGATTTTAAGGCAGAAAAGGGAGAAGATATTTTAAAAGAAATTATTGAAAGTGAAAAAGGAATGAAATATTTAGGGGAAGTAGCATTAGTTAATTATAACTCCCCAATTTCTAAATCTAATATTTGTTTTAATACGACTCTTTTAGATGAAAATGCATCTTGTCATTTAGCAATTGGTATGGGCTTCTTAGACTGTGTTAAAGATGGTTTAAAATTATCTTTAGATGAATTAGACAAATTAGGAATTAATAGATGTCAAAACCATGTTGATTTTATGATTGGGACTAAAGATATGCAAATAGATGCTGAAACTAAAGATGGTAAGATAACTATTATGAAAAATGGTAATTTAATTATATAAGGTAACGTATGTTATCTTTTTTTATATAATAGACATATTACCGAATTTATAGTATCATTAATAATGTGATAACTAAGAATAAATATGGGTTAATATGAAAGAGGTAATTTATGAATATTAAAGAAAAAGCAAAATTATTTGCTATTCAAGCCCATATGGGACAAATAAGAAAAAATGAGCCAGATAAACCTATGATTATGCATCCTATTTTAGTAGGAAATATCTTAGAATCTTATGGTTATGATGATAATTTAATCGCTGCAGGATATTTACATGATGTTGTTGAAGATACAAAATATACTCTTGAAGATATAGAAAGAGAATTTGGTAGTGATATTGCTAACTTAGTTAAAGGAGCATCAGAACCAGATAAAAAATTATCTTGGGAAGAAAGAAAAATTCATACTATTACCGAAATTAAAACTTTACCTATTAGAAATAAATTAGTTGTATGTGCTGATAAAATAGCAAACTTAGAAGACTTATATTTAATATTTGAGAAAAGTGGTATGAGAGATTTTAGTCATTTTAAAAGAGGGGAAGAAAAACAAAAATGGTATTATACAAGTATTTATGAAAGTATTATTAATGGCGAATATGTAGATTTACCTATCTTTTTAAGATATAAAAATATTTTAGATAAATTATTCTTAGGTAAAGAAGATTTATATTTAAAAGATACTATTTTTAATAATGATGAAGAATATTATAATAATTTAAAGAAATTACATGCTCAAAAATTAGAACTACAAAAATTAAAAGAATTAGTTACTCTTTCTAAACCATTTGTGATAGAGTTTACGGGAACCCCTAGAACAGGTAAAACATCAATAATTAATAATTTATATGATTTCTTTAAAAAAGGTAATTTTAATGTCTCTTTAGTTGAAGAATTTACTACTTCTAAATATTATAAAGAAACATTAAAATCTGAATTTAATAAAATGAATATTTGGGATAAACATATAGCAATAAATGAAGAAGTTTATAAACAACTTTGTAATGCTATAAAAGAAAATAATGATATTATTTTAATTGATAGATCTTTAAATGATCGTCAAATATGGAATCATAGATGTTTTATTAATGGTAATACCAAAGAAAATATTTATTTAGAATTAAAAGAAAAATATGCTAATCTTTCTAAAGAATTAATAGATTATTTAGTAATTACTTATACTGATTCCCTAACATCTTTAAAAAGAGATTATACTTCTAGTTTAGCATTAGAAAAGAGAACTTTCTTAAATATAAACAATATAGATGATTATAATAATAATTTATTGGCAGTACAAGATTTGTTTAAAAATAGTGTTGATGAAACGACATTTATAGATACAACTAATATTAGTATGCGAGATACTTCCGTAGAAGTAGCATCCAAAGTTTTACCAGTAATAAGAACAAGATATATTAATGAATTTAAAAAGAAATATAATATTAAATAAAGTATTCTTTATCACTAAAATTAATATTATATTTTTCTTTTGCCATTAAAATAGCATCATCAATTAATTCATTTCCAGCTGTACCTGAATAATTTAAATATTTTTTAACATTTTTTATATTGGCCATAAATCTTTTATAAGTTTTTCCATTATCTTTATCAGGTTTAATATTGCCAATTTTTTTAATTTTAGCAATCATTCTAACTTGGGCATATCTTTCTTTCTCTTCATTAACCAATAAGTATCCTAAGTAATAAATATCTTTAATTTCAATATTTAATTCTTCAAGATATTCTCTTTTTAAAGTTTCTTCAAGACTGGAATCAAATAATTCAGGTTTACCACCGGTTAAATTATATTTATTATTATCAATTTGTAAAAGTATATTTCCAGAATCAGAGAAAACTACACCATAAACTTGTCTTACTTCTAAGTCTTTAGGTAATTCATTCTTAAACCAAGTAAACTTTACCATCTAAACACCTCTTTTATATTATACGATAACTTATTATTGAAATAAATAAATTTAAAATAAGTATTAGACATTTTAACTACTTTAAAAATGTCAACCATTAAGTGAAAACATTTAATAAGACTAAAAATGTTGCTATAATTATTATAGTAGATATTTAAAAATACTTAAGGAGGACATATGAAATCATTAGAGTTGTTTAATTTTATTCTAGATAATGCTAAAAACATAGAACAAGATATTAGAAATCAAATTTATAATTCTCTTGTATCAAATAGCAGAAATGAAAAATTACAAGAATTTATTAAAGAATCTATTGAACATTTTAATTTTAACTTAGTAGAGAGAAATTTTTTAAATCAATTACAAGAAGTAAAAGAAGAATTAATAATATTTACAAGTTCACCTTCTAAAGATATAGATGATTATAATAGTTTTTCTAATAATTTGATAAATAGATTAAGAAGAATTGAAGCAAATGTTTTAATATCATTAGATGATGATTTAATAAATTTAGCTAATCAAATTGCAAAAAGATATGAACTTGGTGATGGACTAAGAGAAGAATTACAAAATAATCTAATGAAAAAAAGAGAAAACATTATAAATAAGATTTTAGCATATAACAAAACTATAGTTGATGCATTAGTAAAAATTACACCTCAATTAGTTAATGAGATGAAACAATTATCAAATAATATAAAAGAACAACATCAAGATAAACAAAAAGATTCTTATGTTCCAGACCAAAATCATTTTATAAACAAAGTAGAAAATAATAACTCTATTAAATCAGAGCAATTGTTAAATACTTTAATTACTACAAGTAAGAAACAATATAACGAACTTCAAAGAAGATTATCTTATCTTCGTTATGAAAGTTATAGAGCAAGTAGAATTATTGTTGAAATTGGAGAATTAAGAAGAACTATTTTACAATTAGAAACTTTCATAGATAATTTATCAAGAGAAAATGTCCAAGATTTAATTAATAAATATTCTAAGATAGAAGATTTAAATGAAATGGGTAATTTTATAATTAGTAAAGAAGTATCTAGGTTAGAATCTGTAAATAATTTAACTAAGGAAAATATAGCTCAATTTAGTAAATTTGTTAAGACTAATTATAGTGAATATTCTTTACCATCACTTAATATTGAACCGTTACATAATAAAATAATTAATTCATCAAGTTTAAAAGATTTATTACAAGGAAAAGCAGTAATCGAAAAATTTTTAGGAACTTTTGATTATGATACCAATAAAAAATTACAAGAAGAGTATTTAATTTTAATAGATAAAATTATAATGTTATCTACATCTAAGACAAAAAATAATAATCCTAATCCTACAACTGGTAAAGAAGAGGTCATTGGCAATTCACAAGATGATATAATGTCATTGATAAATTCTAATCGTTATTATAGTATTTTACAAGCTATACCAATGGTAAAAGCTGGTAAATATAGATTTTTCATTATCTATGGTTTAAACGAAGTGATAAATAGATGGCGTCAAAAAGATGCATTAGCTAAAACGTATGAAGATAAACAAAAATCATATCAAGAACTTACAATAATATTTGATAATTTCAAAGATTATATTCCATTAGAAATTGTTGATATGTTAAGATCAAATTTAGAAAATATGAAAACATATTTACAAGAACATAGACCTGAATTATCTAGTACTAGATATAGTAATGAACAAAAAGATGAACATACATCATCTATGAAAATGTAAGATAATTAAAAAAAGACTGTTTGTAAGCAGTCTTAAATCAAGATGTTTATTTATTTTTCTTTTGAAGTTTTTTTTGAAAAAAAGTGAATATTGCCATAATTAACCAAAATATTGCTTCACCTAAAACAATATCTTTATCTACACCTACAATGCAAAAAATTCAAAAGATGAATCTAAAAATAATGGTAAAGGAATTTCTGTAAAATATACTAAAAATGGAGATCATTATGAGTATCAAGTTATTAGGAATAACAAATAGCGAAAAATTCTTTAGTTATTAAATATTAAAAAAAGGGGCTGTCGCGAAATTAAGTAATTAATTTCTTGACAGTTTCTTTTCATTTGGCTTTACATTTTCTTAATTT
>CANQXT010000017.1 GCA_947627915.1 uncultured Bacilli bacterium | reverse complement strand
CCGATTTTTTAGTTGCTTTTACTTTTGTCTTTTAATTACTAATTTTGCTGGTTGCTTTTACTTTGAGAATTCACCAATTTTCACAAAGAAATAACTATTCTGATAAAATAGTTATTTCTAGTTTCAAATAATCAGTCGCATCATTTAAAATTACTCTCCATAATCTTAAATACTAACTAAATATTATCAGTATTTAGTGCAACTTACTTATCTTTTGAGTTTACTTTCTCTAAAACAATTGTCTTTAACTTAGCGTAGATAAGATTATTTATTTTTCATAAATAATTTATTTTACTTAATATATTATATTCTTATACCAACATTATTATTTTTTATAATAACTACTAGATTATAAGAAGTACACTATATTATATTTACTAAGCAATTTTATTGTACAGCAAATTATTGCTATTGTCAAGTAGTTTAAGAAAAAAATATAGTCAAAATTTACTATATTTTTATTTGTTATAAATTAAGCACGACCGGCATATTTGCCATCTTTAGTAGTTACTAAAATAGTTTCCCCTTCACTAATAAATAATGGGACTTTTATTACTTTACCTGTTTCAATAGTAGCATCTTTTTGGGCATTAGTTGCGGTATTTCCTTTAACTGCTTCGGTAGTTTCAATTACTTTATATTCTATTTTTTCTGGAAGAGTTATACCAATTATTTCTCCTTCATAAAAATCAATAGAAATATCTATTCCCTCTTTAATAAATGAAGCATCATCACCTAAAATATTTTTAGGTACTTCAATTTGTTCATAAGTTTCATTATTCATAAATACTAAATTATCACCATTAGCATATAAATATTGCACTTTATTTTTATCAATATGAGCTTTAGTTATTTTAATATTAGTATTAAATGTTTGTTCAACGATAGAACCTGTTTTTAAATTTTTTAATTTAATTCTTACAAAAGCTGGTCCTTTACCTGGTTTAACATGTTGGAATTCTTGAATTAAGCATAAATTACCATCAATAATAACTGTCATCCCATTTTTGATATCGTTAATATTAATATTCATTTTTTACCTCCTTATTATTTTTCTTTAGCAATTACAGTTTTTTGACATTTAGAACAATATTTTTTAATTTCTAAACGTTCAGGATTATTCTTTTTGTTTTTACTTGTTGGACGTAATGGGTTACCACATACTGTACATCTCATAGTAACATAATTACGATTATCATTTTTAGCCATATAAAATCCTCCTCATCTAACTATCATATTATATCAAACTTTTAAGTATTTTCAAACAAAAATTGCATAATATTATTAGAAATATACTTTGTATAATGTACTTTTTGATAATCATAGTCTCTTTCAACATATATATTAGGGGTTAAAACTACTATACTATACTTAGGATTATCAAAGGGAGCAAACCCCACAAAAGCATTAGAAATTGTTTTAACATCCATTTTTCCATCATTATCACTATCAATATATGTTTCACTAGTTCCAGTCTTTCCTGCCCCATTATAAATATCTTTAATATAATTTCTGGAAGTACCACTTGTAATAGATAAATGCATTGCTTCCCTTAATCTTTTTAAATATACTTCATCTAAAGGAATATTATTGATAATATCATAATTATTTTCTTTAATAATACTATTATTATCTCTAATAGAATGCATTAATAAAGGTTTTCTTCTTTCTCCTAAACTAGCAATAGTATTAACATATTGAAATAACTCTATTGGCGTATATGTATCATATTGGCCAATACTTAAATTTAATAATAAATCACTTTTAATAGATTTACCTATAATCCCAATTGTTTCATTAGGTAAATCAATACCTGTTAAAGAACCTAAACCATAATCTTTATACATATTTCTTAGTTTATTAAAATCATCTTCAGAAACATCTAAATGCATATTATAATTATATTTATTATTTGTTAAATTTATTGCAATCATAAATTGATAATAATTACTACTTTTACTAATTGCTGTTAAATCATTTATCTTACCTAAACTTTTATAACTACACTTTAGGGGAATATTATATAACTTAATACAAGCATCATTTATATTCTTATCCATTTCAATAACCTTATATTTATAACCTGTACTAACAGTAGCCATTTTAACAACAGATCCAACTGTATAAGAAGTATTAACAATATTTGTATTAATACTTTGAAATGTTTTATCATCTAGTAATCTTTGACCACTTAAAGCGAGTATTTCTCCCGTTAAAGGATTACCAACAATAGTATAGGCTTCTTTAAAATAATCTGTATTCTTTAATTCTTTAGCCTTTAAAATATTTTCTTGTAATATTTTTTCTAATTCTAATTGCACATTAATATCAATTGCTAAAACTAAATCATTGCCTTTTCTACCCTCTTTATATAAAGTATAAGTATTATCACTATTAACAAGATAAATATCTTTCTCGCCCTTTAAATAATCTTCATATTCTTTTTCTAAATAACTAAGTCCTACGATATCATTTCTTTGATATCCTTTTTCTAAATAATTATCTAATTCTTCTTTAGGAATATAACCAATACTACCAAATATATCTTTTAAAGTATCACCATAATTATAGACTCTTTCCCAAGTTAATTCTTCACTTATACCCGGAATATTTTTATCTACTATTTGACTATACTCTTGATCACTTATATTTTTAACAATTAATTTTTTATCATATGAATAACCATTTTGCATTAAATTATAAATAGTAGCACTCTTTTTATCTAATTCCGTTAATTTATCTAAATCAATTTGTTTAATTCTCTCTTCTTTTAATTTCTTTAATTCTTCTTTAGTTATTTTTCTTTCTTCATATAACTTCCATTCATTATCTTTTATTAAATCATCACCATTATTATTTAATAAAAGATAAAATTCTTTTAAACTATTATTATTAATATCAATATCAATTATCTTAGCTAAAGAATAAGCAATATCTATTTCATCTTTTTTACTAAGACCTTTCAATTTAGTATAATAAATACATTTAATTCCTTTATTATCTACTAAAACATTACCATTACGATCTAATATTCTCCCTCTAGGAGAAGACATACTATAAACAAAATTATTTATTTTCTTATCTAATAATTCTTGATAATTATCTCTATTCATACTTATTAAAAATAATTTAATTATTAAGATACTAAATATAATACTTAAAATCAAATATTTCTTCATATTATAAACCACCATTATTAGTATGGTTTTACTTAAGTTATGTATTCTTGTTATTTATTTAGCATATTATATAGTAGGAGATGTATTATATGTATAATATTATAGAAAGATATATTAAAAAAATGACTAAAGAAGATATAAATAATTTTGCTTTAAATAAAAATATTATTTTATCTAATGAAGAATTAGATTTTACATATGATTTTGTTAAAAAAAATTATCAAAGTTTTTTTGCTAATCCTAAAGTATTCAATATAAATCGTTATCAAGATCATTATTCAAAAGAAAACTTTAGTAAAATTACTAAAGTTTATCAAGAATATTCCCAAAAATATGCTAATTATTTATAATAATCTCTAATGTTATCTTTTAAATTATTATTAAAGATACCTTTTTTTAACATATCTATTTCAAATTTATATGGAGGATAAAGTAATTCTTTACTATTATCATCTTTATTAACATATGGTGTTTCTAATATTTTAGGAACATCTTTTAATTTAGAATTATTAACTATATTTAAAAGATTATTAAAACCAATTGTACCATAACCAATATTTTCATGACGATCTTTATGGGATCCTAAAACATTTTTACTATCATTAATATGAATACATTTAATTAAATTTAAATCTAATATTTTAGAAAATTCTTCTAAAAAGTTAGAAAAATTATCTAAATTATAACCGGCATCATTTAAATGACACGTATCTAAACATATACCTATTTTAGTAGAGACATTTGTAATTATAGTTTTTAATTCTTCTAAATTAGAACCAACTTCACTACCTTTTCCAGCCATTGTTTCAAGTAAGATCATACAATTATATTTTTCATTTAAAACAATATTTAAAGCCTCAATAATATTATTAATACCCTCTTCTTTAGTGTATTTAACACTACTTCCAGGGTGTAATACTAAATATTTAACATTTAATTCATCACAACGTTTTAATTCGTTTTTTAAAAAACTAATGGAAAAATCCCAAGATTCTATCTTTTCTTTATTAGCTAAATTAATAATATATGGGGCATGAACAATAACATTATCTAAAGAAATATTATTTTCTTGCATAAGTTTTAAACCTTTTTCAATATATTCTTTATTAATTTTACTTCTCTTTGTATTTTGAGGAGCTCCAGTATAAAACATAAAAGCATTAGCATCATAACTAACTGCTTCTTTAACGGCCCCTAAAAATTGTTCTTCATTAAAATGAACATGACTACCAATAATCATCTTACCACTACTTCCTATAAAAGTATTATAATTTAAATACTTAAAAAAAACAACTGACTAAACAGTTGTTTCACAATTGCAAACTTCGTATTCTTCTTTCCATGGTGAATTATTTATTTGACCATATTCAGTATAATTAGTATAACTTAAATCTACAAATCTAAATTCCGCACTTCTGGCTAAAAATAATGTATATTTAGGATTTTGCATATCAGTTATATCAATCTCTATTTTACCTTTATATTTGGAATTAACTGAATAATTACTATTTTTCATTTTATTTATTGTAATACATATTTTTTGTTCATTACGACATCCATCAGAATTATTAGACACTACATAATTACCCTTTTGATATTCTTTAAAAATTTCTTTTGCAGCTGAAACAACATTATTTGCTTCAATTCGAAAAGCACTTTCTTTCGCTGTTGTTATAGAATTAATACTATTCATTAATAATAATATAATAACAAATATTAAAAGTATAATAACAGATATTAGATATACAAAAGGATTTCTTTTATGCGTACTCATAATTACCAACCGGCTTCTTTAGTTAACTCTACTGAAGAAATACTAACATCGTTCTCAGTACATGCAAAACCGTTTTGACTAGTTTTATAAACTACGACATCTGTACCTTCAGCAGCACTTTTTAAAATATTAACCGCATATTCTTTATTATGCATTACAATTTTATAATTATAACTTGTTGATGCAATATCTGTTGAAATAACTATTTTACCAACATATTCAGCATTAGCATCAGTTACTTTCTTTGGGTTTTTATCAGAATATAAGCCTAAAAGACCTAAACCTTTTAAAGTAATACAATATTTATATATACCAGATCCATTAGTAGCTTCTTTATAATCACCACTAGATTTAATAGATGACACATCAATAGCATTAAATGGTACCATTGTTACTAATGTAGATGCAGCTTGGGCTGCGCCAGTAGCTTCATCAGCAAATGCACTTTTTTTCATATTATTCATAAGAGGTAAAACTGATGTTGTAGCAAGCATCATAACTATTGCCAAAACAACGATAACTGCTAGTAACTCGATTAATGTAAAACCTTTCTTGTTTTTATATATCATTAAATCCACCTCTATCTTATAAGATAATATTACAATATTTAACTTTTAATGTCAATTATATTTAAAAGTCTTTTTACAAAAATTTATATACTAATTGGTCCACTTTGATATATATTATCAACATTATCTTTTATACAAATATAATAAGTACCATGACCACTTACAGGTAATGTATTATCTGTATAATAATTAGTTGCATAATTACAATTACTAGTACCAATATAATATCCTTTTATCCCTGATCCTATACCATCTGTACCTATAATAGTATAAGTATTATTACTATTATATCTAGAATCAGTTTTATTAAATTCTGGTGCTTCATTATCTATTTTAACCCCAAAACTTGTTTTTGATACCTTTGTTGAACCATCACTATTATAATAAGTTATTTGAAAATTATATCTTGAATCAATAACATTTGTATTATCAATATTAAAACTAATTGTATTTTTACCAGTTTCAGTTGCTCCCCTTGAACTACTCCACTGACATCTTACATTAGAAGAACCACAACTTACCCCTGATACAGAAAGAGTAATTGTTCCTGATGTAAGTTTTACCCAAACATTATCTCTTAAACCCATATTAGCAGTAATATTTAAATCTGTATTATTTTCTTTTAATTTAGTATTATCACAAACTCCATTATTATCATAATTAACATCATCAATAAATTTAGCAGAATAATGTTCTTCAACTTTAGTAGCTAAAACAGCATAACAATTAAGTCTTACATTACTTACTGGATCCATTAAATTATTATCATTATTTTCATTACCATCCATATAACCAGCTTTTATTAAATCATCAACAAAAAAATAAGTTTCACCTGTATCAAATGCATAACGAGCCCCATTTATTTCAATTGACTTAATTAAATTATTACGTTGTGACTTTTTAACAAATTTACCTACCCCATTAACACTAGGAATTACAATTGTTAAAATAAGTCCTAATATTATAATGGAGGCCATTAATTCCACTAATGAAAAACCTTTATTATTCATATACTATCACTAACATAATTTTATCTTAATTTTTAACTAAAAGCAATATCTAAGACCATCATTAAAACAAAACCTAAAATAGTAAAAAAACTCATTAAATTTTGATTAGGATTCTTTTGACTTTCCGGGATTAATTCACTTATCGAAACATAGATCATTGCACCCGCAGCAAAAGATAAAAATAAAGGTAAAATATTTTGAACATATAAAACAAGCATACAACCAATTAAACCAGCAAAGACTTCAACTACACCACTAAGCATGCCATAAATAAATGCTTTTAAACAACTATAACCTTCTCTTCGTAAAGGTAAACTAACAGAAGATCCTTCCGGAAAATTTTGAATTCCTACACCTACTGCTAACATAAAAGCTGAAGCTAAAGTTGAACCATTATTAAAAGCAATTGAACCAAAGGCTACACCAATAGCAAGTCCTTCTGGAATATTATGTAATGTAATAGAAAACATTAACATTAGACTACGTCTTAATCCGTGCATATTATGAATATTCTTTTTCTTTAAATATTTAGCAAATAAAATATCACCAATTATTAAAATGATACCTCCTAAGATAAAACCTAAGGCTAAATGGACCCATACATTCATCTTTAAAGTTTCAGCAGTATTAATCGCTGGAATTAAAAGTGAAAAAAAGGATGCCGAAATCATTACACCAGAAGATGCCGCTAACATACCATCTAAAATATCTTTTTTAACATTTTTAAAGAAAAAAACTAAGGCAGAACCTAAAGAAGTTATTCCCCACGTCATTAATGTTGCTAACAATACTTGCATATAAAGAGAAGAATTTATATAAAAACTAACCATTATAACACCCTATAATAATATAGAGTAAGTTATAATGGTTTGTGTGGGCAAAAAAAATATCTATAAAAGATATTTTTTTATTCAGTAGTCTTATCAATATCGCAATTAAATGTTGGTGTACTAATTTCAATCGCTAATGTTTTTCCAGCTAAAGCTTTTTGATCAGCGTCTCTATTAACTAACTCTAAAGCAGCACTTATAGTTGCTATTTTACTATCTCCAGTTCCAGAAACTTTATAAATAACATTATAAGTTTCACCACTTTCTTTTTCTTTTAAAGTACTTAAATCTAATGTTACTTCATTTCCTGATGGATTAGTTTCACTACCTATTGTTGTACCATTACTAGTTCCTAAATATAATTTAAGATCTCCTGTTTCTGCAGCACTAACCATAGTATCGCTACTACTTTTCTTTACTGTAATAGTACCTGTACAAGTATATTTTGTCTTACTATCACCATTTGATAATTCAACTTTTACAATCTCATAGGACTTTTTTTCAGTTTCATAGTTTTTGTCTCCTAATGAACCTGCAGTAGTATTTTTTGCCCAGAAACTATTTCCACTTTCATAACTATCAAGTTTAAGCATATCTTCAGGTGTAACTTTTAACGATAAAGTTGCATCAGTTAATGTTTGCGCAATTGAACCAATAGGTCCAGTTGTAGCTTTATAAGTTGTTGTTCCTTCACTAAGAGTTGTTCCAACTGAATAATATGCAAATGTTGCACCTACAACTGCGACTAATAAAGTTGCTACGGCAATCACTGTTAATAATATTGTATTTTTCTTTTCCATTTTTCCACCTCACTCCTTTAATCTATTTTTGAAATTTCACAGTTAAAATTAGTAGTTTTTACTGTTACATTTAGTTCTTTGCCATTTTCATCAGTTAAACGACTTTGGTCTTCTTGTTTATTAGTTATTTTTAAACCTGCATATAAAGATTCTTCTGTTTTTTTATTTGTTCCAGAACTTCCTAAAGTATATGTAACAGTATAGTCTTCTGTGTTGTCTTCTTTAAGTGTTGATAAATCTAAGGAAATTGGGCTATTTTGACCACTTATTAAAACATTTTCTGAACCTGGTGTAAGAACAAATGCAGCATCACCTAGTTCTAAAGCATCACCCATGGTACCATCGCCAGTAGTTAAAGTTACTTGAACAATTGATGTACATTTATATTCTGTATTTTGGGCGCCTTGAGTAGTTAAAGCTGCTTTAGCAATTTCAGTCTTTTGAGGAGTTTGAGTCAACTCTCCACCTTCAGTTGCATAATAGTCTCTTACTTCACCAAAATTTGCCATATCAGCAGGCAATACTGTCATATTTAAATTTCCTGTTTTACTTGTTAAAGTAATTTGACCTAATTCATCAGTTGAAGCACCAACTTTAACAGTACCTTGGGCATTTGTAACACTTAGTGAATAATATGCAAATGTTGCTCCTACTACTGCGACTAATAAAGTTGCTACGGCTATTACAGTTAATAATATTGTATTTCTCTTCTCCATTTTATACTTTATATCCTCCTTTTAGTTTATACTTAAATTCTACACAATATTTTTATTAGTGTCAATATAATTAAGTTAAGTTAAACACCTTTTCCCCAGAGTTTGACAGTAAGTTATTTTCAAAGTATCTAATTATCTCTTTTTACATAAAGGGGTTTATTATTCAATAGTTACTAGTGAAAAAAATTTAACTGATAAAGAAATTAGAGACATCTATAAAGGACTTTGGAAAATAGAAGAAACTTTTAAAATTACCAAATCCGAATTAGAAACAAGACCTGTATATGTTTGGACTGGTGAAAGTATTGAAGCACATTTCTTATCTTGTTTCGTTACATTATTTCTCATAAGATTACTAGAACAAAAATTAAACAAAAAATATTCGAATTCATATGTAATAGAATCTTTAAGAAATTATAATAGCACTAATATTGAACATGATATTTATCTTCAAAATTTTAGAAATGATGTAATTAAAGATTTAGAACAAGCATTTAACATCGACTTATCTAGAAAATATCTTACTTTATCTGAAATTAAAAAAATTTTAAATTATTAATAAAAAACTCATTAAATTTTGATTAGGATTCCTTTGACTTTCCGGGATTAATTCACTTATCGAAACATAGATCATTGCACCCGCAGTAAAAGATAAAAATAAAGGTAAAATATTTTGAACATATAAAACAAGCATACAACCAATTAAACCAGCAAAGACTTCAACTACACCACTAAGCATGCCATAAATAAATGCTTTTAAACAACTATAACCTTCTCTTCGCAAAGGTAAACTAACGGAAGATCCTTCCGGAAAATTTTGAATTCCTACACCTACTGCTAACATAAAAGCTGAAGCTAAAGAAGTCATTCCCCACGTCATTAATTAATGTTGCTAACAATACTTGCATATAAAGAGAAGAATTTATATAAAAACTAACCATTATAACACTCTATAATAATATAGAGTAAGTTATAATGGTTTGTGTGGACAAAAAAATATCTATAAAAGATATTTTTCAATTATTATTTTTTATGCAGTAGGAGTAGTATCAATATCGCAATTAAATGTTGGAGTACTAATTTCAATTGCCAACGTTTTTCCAGCTAAATCTTTTTGATCAGCGTCTCTATTAACTAGTTCTAGAGCGGCACTTATGGTTGAAACATTAGTAGATGTCGAAGTATCTTTTCCTGAAACTTTATAAACAACATTATATGTTTTAGTTTTTGATTCCTCATTCTTTAATTCACTTAAATCTAATGTTACGGTATTTCCTGATGGGTCACTACCAATATCAGTTCCTATTGTAGCATTAGTAGCAGTTAAATATAATTTAAGATCTTCTTGTTGGGCAACACTAATCATAGTATCACTATTTCCTTTTTTTACTTCAATAGTACCTTTACAAGTATAATGAGTTTTTTCATCACCATTTGATAATGTAACATTAATAATATTATATTCTTGTTTTGAATCTGCATAAAATTTTTCTGATAGTTCAGTAGCATTATTTATTGCCCAATAACTTTTTCCTTTATTTTCATAATTATCAAGTTTGAGCATATCTTCAGGGGTAATTTTTAATGATAAGTTGGTATTTGTTAATGTTTGAGCAATTGAACCAATTGGACCTGTTTTTGCTGTATAAGTCGTAGTTCCTGATTGAAGTGTCGTGTCAACTGAATAATAAGCAAATGTTGCTCCTACTACTGCGACTAATAAAGTTGCTACAGCAATCACTGTTAATAATATTGTATTTTTCTTTTCCATTTTTTCACCTCACTCTTTTAACCTATTTTTGCTATTTCACAACCGAAACTAATTGTTTCTACTGTTACTTTTAGTTCTTTACCATCTTCTTTATCAGTTAAATGACTTTGGTCTTCTTCTTTATTAGTTATTTTTAAATCTGCTAATAATTTTTCTTCTTTATTTGTTGTTGTTCCATCACTTTCTAAAATATATGTAACAGTATATTCTTCTGTATTTCCTTCTTCACCATTAAGTGTCGATAAATCTAGGGAAACTTGCTTTGTTCCACCTTCAGTTTCATCTACAATTGAAACATTATCTGAATCTGACGTAAGGACAAATGCAGCATCACCTAATCTTAGAGCACTACCCATAGAACCTTCATTTTTTTCTAGAGTTACTTTAACTTTTGATGTACATAAGTATTTTGTATCTTTGGCACCAGCTTTAGTAAAGGAAACACTCGCAATCTCATTCTTTTGTTGAGTTTGAGAAAGTTGTCCATCTGAAGTTGCATAATAATCTCTAACTTCACCAAAATTTGCCATATCAGCAGGAAATACTGTCATACTTAAACTTCCAGTTTTACTAGTTAAAGCAATTTGACCAAGTTCATCAGTTTGAGCGCCAACATTTACAGTACCAGTAGCATGTTCAACATTTAGTGAATAATATGCAAATGTTGCTCCTACTACTGCAACTAATAAAGTTGCTACGGCAATTACCGTTAATAATATTGTATTCTTCTTCTCCATTTTATACTTTATATCCTCCTTTTAGCTTATACTTAAATTTTACACAATATTTTTTTGAGTGTCAATATAATTAAGTTAAGTTATTAAGTTAAGTTAAGCATATTTTTGACAAAAATATAGTAATAATTATCAGTATTTTAAGTATTAAAAAAAAGACTATAAATTTTATGTAAAGTTATAGTCTTATATAGTTTCATCTAATAAGAAGTCAATTATATTTTTATGAATTATTCCATTTTGAGAGAAATCTAAAGTATCAGTGGAAATAACATATTTTGGATAATTATCATCTACATATTTATATATACCAAATTCTCTTTCAACTATTTCATCAGATAATTTATATGCTACTTGAAAATATTTTATTTCATTATGCTTTAAAGCAATAAAATCTATTTCTCCATATTCAAATGTTCCAATCTTAACATCATAACCTCTAGATATTAATTCATTATATACTATATTTTCAATATATGCTCCCATTTGTAATTTCTTTGATACATTTCTTACTTGTCCTAATCCTAAATCAGTTAAATAGTATTTATATTTACCATTTAATATTCTTTTACCTCTTACATCATATCTTTCAACTTTATTTATCAAGAAAGCTTTACACATATATTCTAAATAATTATATAAAGTATTTTTCGTAACTCCTCTTTTATCATATTTTTCAAAATAATTAACTAAGCTTTCAGCAGAAAAAGTTTGAGAAAGTGTTATTATAATATATTCTACTATTCTATTAAATAAATCTAAATCTTTAATATTAAATCTTTCTATTATATCTTTAATGACAATTGAATCATAAATATCAGATAAATAAGTTATAACTTGTTCATTTTCTGCTAAAGAAAATCTTTGAGGCATTCCACCCCACATTACATAATCGTCAAATAAACTTTGTAACTCATATTTCGTTTTTGTTTTAACATTTTTTAATTCACATATTTCTTTAAAAGTAAAAGGAAATATTTGAAAACTTACATAACGTCCTGCTAAATGAGTAGCAAGTTCCCCTGATAATAAATCACTATTAGATCCCGTTATAAAAATAGATATTTTATCTTTTAATTCTGCTTTTAAAGAATTAATTGTTAATTCCCATTTTTCAATCTTTTGTATTTCATCTAAAAATAAATAATATTTCTTTTTAGTAGTCATACATTTTTTTAAATAATCATATAAATCATCATCATTTTTTATAAATGAATTTTGTTTTAATTCAAAGTTTAAATAAATTATTTGCGAATCATCAACATTATTCTCTTTTATTTCATCAATTATTTGAGTTAATATAACTGATTTTCCACATCTTCTTATTCCAGTTATTACTTTTATTAAATCTTGATCATAAAATGGTCTTATCTTTGATAAATACTTTTCTCTTTTTATCATATATTTCATTCCTTCAATTAATATTATAACTATAATATATTAAAAAGTCAATTTTGTATTCTAGAGAATACAAAATTGACTTTTATTAACTTTTTGTATTGTAGATTATTTATCATTTTTATTTTTAAATTGTAATATTATTGGGGTTCCAGTTAAATCAAAGTTTTCTCTAATTTTATTTTCTAAATATCTTTCATAACTAAAATGAATTAACTTTTTACTATTAACTTCAAAAGTAAACTTAGGGGGAATACTTCCACTTTGATAAGTAAAATATATTTTTAATCTTTTACCTTTATATGATGGTGGTTCATGAAGACTAACAGCGTCCATAATAACATCATTTAATAAACTAGTTTTAATTTCTTTATGATTATTTTCATATGCTTTATCAACTTCTAAAATAAGATCATTTAATCTTTTTTTAGTTTTAGCAGAGGTAAAAACAAAGTCAATAAAAGGAACAAATTTAAAATACACTTCTAAATCTTGTTTCCATTTTTTTAATTCTTCATTAGGATTAGAAATAAGATCCCATTTATTAACTGCAATAACAATACCTTTACCACTAGATATAGCATAAGATAAAATATGTTTATCATGTTCAATAATACCTACAGAGGCATCTATTACTAAGATACAAACATCACTTTCTTCAATAGCTTTCATGCTACGCATTAAACTATATTTTTCTAGTTTTTCATAAATACGTCCTTTTTTACGCATTCCTGCTGTATCAACAACAACATATTCTTTATTATTAAATTTAAAATGAGCATCAACAGAATCTACGGTTGTTCCTGCTATATCACTAACAATTGATCTATCTTCATTAATTAAAGCATTTAACAAAGAACTTTTACCAGTATTAGGTCTTCCTATAAAACAAAATTTAATAAAGTTATTATCTTTTGGTTCTTCTTCTAAAATATCTTTAGTTAACATATCTAATAAAGTATCAAACCCTAAATTATGTTCTGCTGATACTGGTATAATATTTGCAAAACCTAATTCATAAAAATTATAAATATTATCTTTTCTTTTTTCATTATCTATTTTATTAACTACAACAATAACTTCTTTACCACTTTTTTTAAGCATATTACGAATTGTTTTATCATTACTATCAAGATCATTTTCCCCATCAACAACAAATAATATAGTATCAGCCTCAGAAATAGCTATTGTGGCTTGAATTAAGATATCTTTATCAAAGTTATTACTATCACCATGAATTCCCCCAGTATCAATTAAACTAAATTTCTTTTTTTTATAAGTTACAGTACCATAAATACGATCTCTCGTAATTCCTGGTTCATCCATTATAATAGCTTTCTTTTCTTTTATTAAACGATTAAAAATACTACTCTTTCCGGTATTGGGTTTACCTATTAAACATACTGTTTTCATTATTCACCTTTAACTACAATTAATTGAATTATCTTGTTTTAAGATTGCTTTTATTCTTCTATTACGTAAATAAATAATAACGGTCATATTATCCATATATGTATTATCTAAAGGATTAATAATACATTTACCAGTGGTACAATTTTCATCATCTTTAGTTAATAATTTGTTATCTACTAAAAATTTAACATCAACACTTGTACATTGATAAGATGCTCCATTTTCATAATAATGTCTTGAAGCTGCTAAGATATCATTCCGAATTTCATCACCATATAATTCAGCAGCTTCTTCAATCATAGTTATTTTTTCATCAAGCATTTTTTTCTTAACTCCTTTTTGAATACTACCAACTGCTGTAAACGCTATTCCCATTATAACCCCTAATAAAACAATAACAGCTAAGAGTTCAACTAATGTAAAACCTTTCTTCATTTAATCCCTTCCTATTCTAATTTAAATAATTATTAATAATTTCCAATACTTCACTACGTCCTTTTTTAGTAATAGTTGACCAAGGAATAAAACTATTCTCTTCTAAATTTAAAGTATTAGTAATAATTTTATCTTGTTTAGCTCTTTTATTTTTCGTAATTTTATCATATTTAGTAGCAATTACTGTTATATTTAAATTATAATATTTTAAAAAATTATACATTAAAATATCATCTTCCGTTGGTTTATGACGATAATCAACTAATAAAAAAACATGACATAAATTTTCTCTTGTCTTTATATAATCTTCAATCATTAAACCAAATTTCTTTTGTTTATCTTTAGAAACATTAGCAAAACCATAACCAGGTACATCAACTAAATAAAAATTATCATTAACTAAATAAAAGTTTAATGTTTGGGTTTTACCAGGTTTTGATGAAGTTCTAGCAAAATTTTTTCTTTCAATTAAAGTATTTATAAAACTACTTTTACCAACATTACTTCTTCCAAGTAATAAGAATTCTTTTTTATTATCTGTTGGATATTGACTTACTCTTATAGCAATTAATGGTTCTTCAACACTATCAATTTGCATAATAATCACCCACTAAAATTATATATTAAAATTCATATATTTGCAAATATATGAATTTTAATAAAATAAATATTGTAATTATTTTAAGATTATGATAATTTTAATTTATAGGAGGGTTTATGGTAAAGTTTAATTGGACAATTAATGATTTAGAAAATAGATTAGATGAATTAAAAAAAGAATATTACAAGAGTAATGACTTTACAATTAAAGAAAATATTATAAGTGATATCTTATTATTACAAAATGTTCTTAATAATTATTATGATTATTCTTTTCATAATACCCCTAATTTAATTGCGTTATATAACAGAACTAAAGATATTAATAATAAATTTAAAAATATAATACCAGAAATAAATGAATTTTATAATTTAAATAATCAAGAAATATTATTACCTAATTTAAAACAAAGATCTTTATCTAATGATAGTTTATTTGATATAGCTAATGATTTCTTTAAATATTTAGGACATCCATTTTATGGTTATTTTCAAAAGATATTTAGACAAAGAAAAAATCATATTATCTTTTCTAAATTTAATCAAAGTAATTATACTTATGGGCAAATAATATATTTAAAAGCTCATAAAGAAGCTTTTCTAGAAATTCAAAGAATTAATACTTTAGTTGATATAGTATCTTTAATTCACGAACTTGGGCATGTTATAAGTGCTTATATGAATTCGCATTTTATTGAAATGCAATATTGTGAAGTAGATACTAAGTTTTTAGAATTATTATTTTTAGATTATTATTATAATAAAACATTAGATATTGAAGCTATCTATATAAAAGCTAGTATATTAAATTCAGCAATTATAAGTAGTAAGCAAGTATATAATTTAGACAAATTACATACTTATGAAAAGAATAATTATACTTTTACAAATAATAAAAATTTAAAAATGAATGCTCAAAAAATATGTAATTTAGAAAAAGAAGAATTAGAAACTATTTTAAAAGAATATAATAGTGAAATGATAAGAAGTACCATTGGTCAAATATATGGTATTGAATTATATTATAGTTCTTTAGAAGATTTAAATAATAGTTTATATAAATTAAGAAAAATTATTAATTATAAAGCTAAAAATAATGAAGATTTACAAAATTATTTTAAAAAACTTTATATATACCCTAATAATCATTCTGAAATTTATCAAAGAAATTTAAATAATAAAGTAAATAGATTATATCGTTCAAGAAAGGCAAAAGAAAAAACTATGCTTTAGAATGGTAATTTCATATTACCATTACTAATACTTTTCATCATTGTTCGCATAGTTTCAAATTGTTTTAATAATTGATTAACTTCTTCGACTGTTCGACCACTACCCTTAGCAATTCTTATTTTTCTCGTTGCTTTTAAGACTTCTGGATGTTTTCTTTCATAAGGAGTCATTGAAAGAATAATTGCTTCAATATGGGCAAGTTCTTTAGGATCAATGGAAATATTATTAAGGCCCATACTTCGAGCTTGTGGTAACATTTTAAGAATATTTTCTAAAGGTCCTAATTTTTTTATTTGTTTAAATGTTTTTAAGAAATCTTCTAAATCAAAAGTTCCTTTTTGCATTTTTTTAGCTTGTTCTTTAGCGTCATCTTCTGAAATTAAACCTTCTACTTTTTCAGCAATAGATAAAATATCGCCCATATCTAAGATTCTTTCAGCCATTCTTACGGGATAAAATTCACTTAAGCCATCCATTTTTTCCGAATCTCCAACAAACTTAATGGGAATATTAGTTAAATGTCTTAAAGATAAGGCAACTCCACCTTTCGTATTACTATCCATCTTTGTTAAAATACAACCAGTTAATTTTAAAGATTCATTAAAACCAGTAATAACATTAATTGCATCTTGACCCATCATAGCATCAATAACTAATAAGACTTCATTTAAATTTACATTATTTTCAACTTCTTGTAATTCATTCATTAATTTTTCATCAATTTGTAATCTACCTGCGGTATCAATAATACAATAATCTAAATTATTTTCTTTAGCATAACTTATACCATCTTGAACTATTTCTAAAACACTAGCATTATCTTTTTTAAAGACAGGGATATTTAAAGATTTACCTATTTCTTCTAATTGGTTTATCGCTGCTGGACGATAAATATCACAAGCAATTAACAATGGTTTACGATTATATTTTTTACGCAGTAAATTAGCAAGTTTTCCAGATGCAGTTGTTTTACCACTACCTTGAAGACCACATAACATAATAACAACAAATTTATCTGTCGTATTAAGAGGAGCATATTCTCCTCCAAGTAAACTTACAAGTTCATCTTTAACTATTTTAATGAATATTTCATCAGGTTTTAAACTTTTTGTTACTTCCATTCCTAAAGCTTTTTCTTTAACATTATTAACAAATTCTTTAACAACATTATAGTTGACATCAGCTTCAAGTAAAGCAAGTCTTATTTCTCTTACAGCATCATTTATATTATCTTCAGTTATTTTACCTAATCCTCTAATATTTTTAATCGCGTTACTTATTCTATCGCCCATATATTCAAACATATATATTCTCCTTACTCAATTATTTCTTTTAATATTTCTTTTATTTCTTTAATATTATTACTATCTAATGCTTTATTTATTAGTTCATTATTTTTTCTAATCTTTAATTTATCTTCATATTTATCTAATAATTCAGTTGTTTTTTTAATAATAATACCTACTCTACTTTTAGAAATATTTTTTAAATCAGCAATTTCTTGCATAGTCATATTATCACCATAATATAAATCAAATATTTCTCTATTTTTTTCATTTATTAAATCTTTATATATTAAATATAATTCATTATAATAAATAAATTTTTCCATAATATTATATCACATCCTTAAATAATGCATAAATATAATTTTCTATATCAAATGGTTTTAAATCAGTCATCTTTTCTCCTAGGCCAATAAACTTAACAGGTAAATTAACTTCTTCTTTAATAGCTAAAACAATTCCACCTTTAGCAGTTCCATCAAGTTTAGTAAGTACGACACCAGTAATATTGGTTATTTCTTTAAAAGCTTTAGCTTGCATTATACCATTTTGACCTGTGGCAGCATCAATTACAAGAAGCGTTTCATGAGGAGCACCCTCTACGTGCATACCAATTACTTTATTAATCTTTTCTAATTCTTTCATTAAATTAACTTTATTTTGTAATCTTCCAGCTGTATCAATTAAAACTATATCTATTTTATCTTCTTTAGCTTTTTTTAAACCTTCAAATATTACACTAGCAGCATCACTTTCATCTGTACCATAGAATTCTGAATTAGTTCTTTCAGCCCATATTTTAAGTTGAGGTACAGCCCCTGCTCTAAAAGTATCACCAGCAATAAGCATAACACTTTTACCTTCTTCTTTATATTTATAAGCAAGTTTTCCAATAGTAGTAGTTTTACCTACGCCATTTACCCCAACCATAAGAATAACTGTTGGACCATCTGGATTAATTTTTATTTTATCAGATAAACTTTCTCCCTCAACATAAATAACTAATAATTCATCTACAATTACTTCTTTTAAATAATTGGTATCGGTAATATTTTCTTTTTTAACTCTACTTCTTAGTTTATCCATAAACTTCATCACTGTATTAACACCAATATCAGCCATAATAAGTAAACTTTCTAATTCTTCAAAATATTCTTCCGATACTTTAGTATATTTAATACCTAAGATATTTAATTTAGATATAACATCATCTCTTGTTTTTTTTAGTCCTTCTTCATAATTTTCAATTACTTCTTTTTCTTCTCCATCTCTTATTTCTTCTTTTTTACTAACTAAATTTTTTAATTTATCAAATAAACTCATTGTTCATCACCTCTTTAATAATATCAAACTTTACAACTATTTAAAACACTTTTTACACTATTTATACTTATTTTTAGTATTATAATCCTTGTATCTTTTATTGCATTTCTAGATAATAATATTCTTAAAATAAAAAAAGAATAATATTTTTATTATTATTCTTGAATTAATACCCTAACTTATTGTATACTAGGTACAGGAAGGCGTGAAAAACGTCGCCCTGTTTGGTTGACGTTACCTAGGTATTGCTACTGAAGGTACGTCTTTTTGTATTTATGTTAAGGATTTAGTTATGTTAAGGAATTGAAAAAAGCCCTATAAAAATAGAGATTCTTTCAATTTTTTCTTAACATAATTTTTTTGTTAAAATTGTATTGTATTCATTTAAAGTAAGGAGTGTGATAAAAAATGGATACAATACAAATTAAAGGCTCGTATAAAAGAGTAAATCAATTTTTAAAGGGAGGAGGACAATTATTAGAAAATATAATTGATAATAAGATAGTTGTATCTTATTATGATTATTTAAAGTTAATAAATAATAAAGAAAATACGATATCTAGCAAGCTAAGGTTTATATGTTTATTAGAACAATATCTTATATCGAAAAGCAAAACGTTTAAAACTTTTAATAAAGAAGATATTTATGATTACTTTAATGTCTGTTCTAATTTGTCTTGGAATCTAACTACTCGAGATAGAAATAAGTTTGATATTAAAACTTTTTTAAATTGGGCTTATCAAAACAAATTAACTAAAATATCTGGAGATATGATTTTACCTAAAATCGTATGGCATAAAAATACTAATATAAGAACATATTATACAAAAGAAGAAATAATAAAAATGTTAAATGCAATAGATATAAGAACTAAACAAGGTAAGGAAGATTATTTAGTATTAAGTTTAATATGCTATTTAGGTTTAAGAATAAGTGATGTCGTTAATTTAAAGTTAAGTAATATTAATTTTAACGAAAATAAAATATCGATAATTCAATATAAAACAGATAATTTATTAACTTTACCTCTTATAGATAAAGTTAAATATCCTTTACTAGACTATTTGAAAAATGTAAGGCCAAAATGTGATTTGGATTATGTTTTTATAACTTTGAAAAAGCCATATAGACAACATATTGAATTAAAAACCCACAATTATAAAGTTAAAAATTATTTAATTAAAGCAAATATAGACATTAATGGTAGAAAACATGGATTCCATAGTTTAAGACATAGTTTTAGTACATTACTTTTAAAAGAAAATACTTCTTTATATTCTATATCAACAATACTAGGTCACCAAGATATTAAAACAACCATGACCTATTTAGATATAGATACTTCTAAACTTAAAGAACTAGCTTTGGAGGTACCAAATGTTAAATAATTATAATTTTAAAAGTATTTTCAAAAATGAACTAAATTATTTTATTAAATATAAAAGAAGTTTAGGGCTTAAGTATGAAGATGAAATTTATAGACTTTATTATATTGATAATATTTTATATAAGCTAAAACTTAAAAGCAAAATAATAACTAAAGAAACATTTTATGAATTAACTAAAAGAAATAATATGCAAGGTGAAAACTATGCAAGACAATATGGAGTAACAAAAGATTTTTGTAAGTTTTTAATATCTAATGAATATAAAAATATTTATTATGAAGAAAAGAAATTTAAAGTTATAAATAACTACAAACCAGTTATATTTAATGATAGAGAAATTAATTTATTATTTCAAACAATAGATAAAGAAAAAAATAAATATAAAAATTATAAATCTTACAAAGTGTATTATAGTTATTCAATTATCTTTAGATTATTATATGCTTGTGGTTTAAGAATTTCCGAGGTATTAAAAATAGAAATTAAAGATATAAATTTTAATGAAAATACTATTAATATTATTGATTCTAAAAAACATATTTCAAGACTTGTAGTATTTTCTGATTCTATGAAACAATGTTTATTAGATTATATCAATTTATTTAAAATCATTGATGGATTATTATTTAAAAATTTAAGAGGTAATAGTATTAGGAAAGAACAATTAAGACGTTTTTATAATAGAATTTTAATTAATTCTAATTTAAATAAAAATGCTCATATCCATGATCTTCGTCACTGTTTCTGCAATAAAGCTTTTAATCAAATATTAGAAAAAGGATATGCTGAAAATGTTGTTATAGTTTACCTTTATAAATATATGGGACATAAAACTATTGCAGAAACTGAATATTATCTACATTTTACTGATTATAATAAAAATAAATTGCTTGAAACTAATGATACTTTTTCTAAAGAATTATATGAAGGAGTTGATTTAGATAATGAATAATAATAGATTTAGTAAATTAGTTCAAGAATATCTTACTAGTTATATAATTGGTGAATGTAATTATTCAATAAATACTAAAAGTTCATATTCAACTACATTTTATTTGTTTTTAGAATTTATGAATGAAGAAAAAAATATTAAACCAAATAAAATAGAAATTGAAACCATCACTAAAGAAGTAATAGTCCAATTTCTAGATTGGCTAGAAACAAATAGATCTGTTTCTATATCAACTAGGAACCAAAGACTTGCTTGTATTAAATCTTTTTACAAGTATGTTCAAACAAACGAACCAGATTTATTTGAATCTTGTTCAACTATTCTTAGTATTAAGAATAAAAAGGTTCCCAATAAAATGATATCATATTTTACAGAAAATGAAATAAAAATTATGATAAATTATTTAAA
>CANQXT010000016.1 GCA_947627915.1 uncultured Bacilli bacterium | reverse complement strand
TTATCAACTACCTTTATAGCATTATTATATCAAATTTTTTGCGAAGAAAATTTTTTTGAATTTACTCTTTTTTGCTGAATTAAAATAAAATATTTGAAAGCAACTAAATAAATTGGTATAATGGAAATGGAGAATGTTATGAATATAAAAAAAGTAGGAGTATTAATATTATTGATAGTTATTTTAACAGGATGTACAAATATTAATAGTGTAACATATGATGATATAATAGATATGGTTAGTATTGATGCTAAGAATATTAATACTTATCGTAAGGGATATAAATTTTATTTACCCCATGGTTTACAAATAAGTACAGCGGGTAATAATTATATTATTTTTTCTACTAACAATACTAATTATTATATGTATGTTGATTTAATTAGTTATATTTCTGAAAATAAAACTACGCATAATCCAAATGAAAATGCATATTATAGTAAAACTTTTCAATATAATAATATAGATGGTTATGTAGAAATAAATTTCCGACAAAATAATAAATATTTGATTGAAATTATGTATAATTATGCTAAAATAGAAGTAATGGTAGATGATGATGAAATAAATAAAACTTTACTTACTGCCATTACCTTATTAAAAAGCATAAAATATAATGCTACTATAATTGAAAAATTAGTTAATGATGATAATTTAGATTATACGGAAGAAAAATTTGATATGTTTGTAGAAAGTATTAACAATTCTGATGTTTTACAACATATAGATGATGATAATGAATCTAATAATACTAATGAGGATATAATAGATACAGATTTCTTGAATTAAGGAGGAATACTTTATGAATTTAGTAAAAAAAATAAAAGATATTTTATTTGAAGAAGAAGAAGATAATAGTAATGTTGAAGTTATCAAAATTAATGACAATGTTAATGAAGTAAAAGAAGTAAAAGAAGAAATCAAAGAAGATATAAAAAGTAATGATAAAGAAGAAGTACCTAGTGAAAGAGAATTATTTAAAGTAGATAATAATACATTTACTTTTCCTGATTTTGATGAAGAAGAATTTCAAAGTAGTTTAGGTAAACAATCTGAAAAAAAGGAAGAAAATGAATATAGTAAAGATTCAAATCAATTTCGTCAAAATAGTAATGTTTTAGAATTTGAAAGAAAGAAAAATATTGAAAAAAGAAATGAATATACTAAATATGAAAGACCAGAAAGAGAAACAGTCGATAGAGAAAAGAAAAAATTTAAACCATCACCAATAATATCTCCGGTATATGGTATTTTAAATAAAGATTATAAAACATCAGATATAGTTGATAAGACAGATAATTCTAAAATAGATGTAGATTTTGTACGTCGTAAAGCTTTTGAAAATACAAATAATAATGCTAATAATAGTTCTAAGATAGAACCAATTATTAATAAGAATGATATCTTAAAAGAAGAAGAATCTATTTCTGAACCAGTTGTCACTTTTTTTGAAGAAAAAGAAGAATTACCTAAAGAAAAAGAAGATACTTATAAAAGTATTGATACTTTATTAGAAGAAGCAAGTGAAGATATTCCCCTAGAAGATACTCTAGAAATGCCTGTAGCTAATAATCTTGAAGAAATTGAAGAAGAATTAGAAAAGATGGATGAAGAAGAAAAGCAAAAAGATATTGATGATACTTTAGAAGATGATATAAATGATTCTTTTAGTGAAGAACTAAATGATAATGTAAGTACTAAAAAAGAAACAACATCTGATAATGAATTATTTGAGTTAATTGATAGTATGTATGAGAATAGAGAGGAGGAATAAAGAATGGAATTTTTAAGCCAATTTTTACCAATAATAATTTATATATTGTTAATTGTAATAATAGTCGTAGGAATAGTCCTAGGAATTAAACTTATAATTACAATAGATAAAGTATCACAAATGGTCGATGATATTAATGCAAAGATTGAAAAAGTAACACCATTATTTAATATTATGGGAGTAGTATCTGATAGTGTTAATAGTGTTGTTGGTGGTGTAGTTGGTACAATCGAAAATTTTGTTGGTAATTTATTCAGAAAGAGAAATAAAAAAAGATTAGAGGAGAGTGATGACGATGAGTAAAAAAGGTAATTTTTTATTAGGAGCAGGTGTTGGTTTAGGTTTAGGTTTCTTATTTGCCCCAAAGAGTGGTAAAGAAACAAGAAAGGATTTAGCAAAATTATTTGATGAATTAATTGAAAAAGCTAAAGATATAGATGTTGAAGAAGTTAAAAATGCAATTATCGTTAAAACAAAAGAATTAGAAAATACAATTAAAGAATTAGATAAAGAAACTGCTAAACAATTAATAATTGATAAATCTAATGAAGTTAAGATTAAAGCTCAAGAATTAGTTGAACTTGCTAAAGAAAAAGCTACTCCAGTAGTTGAAAAAACAGCAAAAGAAGTTAAAAATAAAACTGCAGAAGTTTTAAAAGCTGCAGCTAATAAACTTGAAGAAAAACCACAACCAGTTAAGAAAGCTAAAAACTAAAATATAAAATGTTGTCTCTCGACAACATTTTTTAACGAAAACTTGACACCGGGGGGGGTATTATATAATTATCTTATAAAATAGAGAGAAACAAAATAGATAAAAGTTATCAACATAAAAGAAAGGGTTAAGAATGAAGAAGATAATTATAGGAGTACTAGTAATAATAGAAATATTTTCTTTGTATATGATGTATCAAAGTAATGAAAATAAGAATAATATTCTTAATGAAATAAACATTAAAGAAAATAAAATAAATAAGAATATTTTTGCCATATATTGGGATGAAAATAGTACCGGAGAATATACCGAATATACAGGAGATAGTTGGCCAAATGATGGATATACATTAGATTTAAATAATACAAAATGTATGAGTGAAAAAGGATTTTTGAAAAATACTTCTATACAAACTCCAGAATATACTTTTAATGGTGGAGCATCAGGTTCTTTAACTTGTTTAAATTATTACAATGATTATGGAGTTAGTATTTTTGGTGGAGGAGCAACTGATATTAGATTAAATATTTCAAGTATTGGAAATTGGGATGATTTTGATTCTTTAAAGTCTAGAATAATGGTTGCTGCTGGTGGAGGTGGTGCTTACTCAACTGAACCAAATAATCCTTTCGAAACGACTGAACATCATAATGTAGGTGGGGATGGTGGTACAATAGAAGGCAATAATGGTCAAAAAGATACAAGCGAAGATGTAAAAATTGACTATTCAGGATTAAAAGCAACACAATTTTCTGGTGGTAATGCAAATGGCAGTTTTGGTAAAGGAGGACAAGCAACTTTAAATTTTATATGTTCATTAAATGATGGAGCTGGAGGTGGTTCTGGTTATTATGGTGGAGGTGGTTCTCAAGGAACTGGAGGAAATTCATCGGCTGGTGGAGGAGGTGGTTCATCATATATCTCTGGTCACGAAGGTTGTGTAGCAATAAAAAAAGAATCAACTGAAGACGAAATTCAACCAAAAGATGGATGTACAGATGGAACAGAAGATATAAATTGCTCATACCATTATAGTGGTAAATTCTTTACAGAGACACAAATGATTGCAGGAAATGAATTGATGCCAACACATAATGGAGAAGGAACAATGGAAGGTAATACAGGAAATGGTTATGCTAAAATAACATTTATCGAATAGTTTAATAATAAATTAAACCGTCAACGAAGACGTATAAAATAGAAACTTAACCCTGAAAGAGAATAAAAATCTCTTTCTTTTTTTAGTTAAGTTTAAGTTCGTCAAAATAAGACAAAATATGTCAAAATTATCCCCTTTACAAAAAGGGAGTTATGTAATTTAATAGTAACTTGAAGTGTTGAACTGGCGCCGCCTATCATTTTTCTCAGGGGGTTTTCCTTATGAGAGGTGGTGGTAAGATGAAGTCAAAAACTTTAAACAAGTTTCTGATGGTTATTATTTTATTGTTATTAGTATCAATGATAATAAAAGACGCCGTCCAAATATTTGAATTAATATTCGGATAGCGTCTGCTAACATATTGGCGGCGTGAAATTCACACTTCCTACTTTAGTATATCTCAAAAATGTTGATTACACAACAATTTTTTAACGAAAACTTGACACCGGGGGGGGTATTATATAATTATCTTATAAAATAGAGAGAAATAAAATAAATAAAAGTTATCAACATAAAAGAAAGGGTTAAGATGAAGAAGATAATTATAGGAGTACTAGTAATAATAGAAATATTTTCATTGTATATGATGTATCAAATAAATAATAGTAAATCTTTAAATGAAGTAAATATAAAAAATAATAAAATAAATAAAGATGTCTTTGCAGTATATTGGGATGAGAATGGTACAGGAGAATATGAAGAATATACACAAACAACATGGCCTAGTTCTGGTTATACATTAAATTTAATAAAAACAGAATGTATGAATGAAAAAGGAGATAAACTAGAAAATCCAGAAATAACTTTCAATCATGGAACAATAACATTAAGTAATACTGAAACAACATATTGTATATTGTATTTTGAAAAGTTGATGGCCAGTATATTAATATATGATAATTCAAATAATAGAACAAATTGTACAAATATTCAATGTGCAATAGATGAATTATATAAAGCAAATTTTTAAAAAAAGAAAGAAGAGTTAAGATATGAAGAAAGTAATAAAAAATAATTATAAGATATTAATAGGAATAATAATAGGAATAGTAATAATATCAGTAAGTATCGTATATGCTGAAAGTACAATGATAGATAGTGAAGAAGTAACTTATGATAATAAAGAAAGTCATGGAGATTATACAAATGTTCAAGAATCAATAGATGAGTTATATGAAAGAAGTGGGTTACATAAAGAAGAATGGAAAGAAACTGATTTAAACGGAAATGATCCTGTACTAAAAGGAGATTTAATCCCAGTTGAAATAAAACCAAATGGAGATGTATATTATGCAAACAAACATAGTGAATGGTATAACTATAGTGAAAAAAGATGGGCTAATGCTGTAATATTAAAAACAGAGAAAAAGGGTTCTTATTCAGAAGGACAAAAGATAAAAGAAGAAGATATAAATGGTTATTTTGTATGGATACCAAGATATAAATATCAAGTATGGCATTATAATAGTGAAAATGATGCAAAAGAAGGTAGTACATTAACAAATACTGATTATGCTACATCAACAACCCAAGCTTTAGGACAAGCAAGATTAATAAATATCGAGTTTGAAAATAAAGACACCAAAAAGAGTGAAGTAACAAATGTAAAAAAAGATGGAGATTGGTTAACCCATCCAGCATTTACATTAGGAAAAAAAGAATTAAGTGGAATATGGGTAGGAAAATTTGAAACTGGTGGAGATGCAAATAATGTAGTAGTAAAACCAGATGTAATTTTATGGCAATATTCAATTGTAAAAACATTCTTTGAAGCCGGAAAAAAATATAATCAAACATTAGATAGTCATATGATGAAGAATACGGAATGGGGAGCAGTAGCATACTTATCTCATTCTAAATATGGCATAGGAAATGAGATAAGAATAAATAATAATGTTGGTTATAAAACCGGATATAGTGCTGCGTCGAATACAGATCAAAGCAGTCATAGAGGAACATATGGAACAGATGATAAAACAACTCAACCTTATAATACTCCAACAGGTTATTTAGCAAGTACAACAGGAAACATAAGTGGAATATATGATATGTCAGGCGGAGGACATGAATATATGGCTGCTTGTATAGAGGGCAATCCTGGAGATAGTGGTTTCACCGAAGAAGAACTAGAAAATGAAATGAATATTGGTTATATAGATAGATATTCAAAAGACAGCGATGAAACAACATATAGTAAAAGAATCTTAGGAGATGCAACCGGAGAAATGGGACCATTCTATTATTACTTTGATAAAGATGGTTCTAGACGTTATCATAATTCATGGTATGCTGACTATTCGGGATTCGTTCATTCTTCTAGTCCTTGGTTCTCTCGAGGAGGCTATCCCGATAATGGAGTCTTGGCAGGTCAATTCAACTTTGATGGGCAATTCGGTGGTGCTGGTGACCATCTTAGTTTTCGCCTTGTTCTTTCTCCATCTAATTAACTCGTCAACGAAGACGATATAAAATAGAAATACTTAACCCGGAGAGATAGAAATATCTCTCTAATTTTTATCTAAAATGATGGACATGTAATAATTTCTGTGTTAATATATAAATATATGAATAATTGTTCATATATTTATATTGGAGGTATTATGGAAATATTAAGTGAAGATAAATTAATTGATATGGCCGAGTTATTTAAAATATTTGGTGATTCCACAAGAGTTAAAATAATTAATGTTTTATTAGATAAAGAATTATGTGTTTGTGAAATATGTGATTTAGTTAATGCTAGTCAATCAGCTGTATCTCATCAACTTCGTGTTTTAAAACAATCTAAGTTAGTGAAATATCGTAAAGAGGGTAATTGTACGTACTATTCTTTAAGTGATGATCATGTAAAAAAAATATTTATGTTAGGATGTGAACATTTAGATGAAATGTAAATATAAATTAAGTACTTTAGATTGTGCTAATTGTGCTAAAAAGATTGAAGATGCTTTAAATAAAGAAGAAAGTATTAATAAGGCTGTAGTTAATTTTGCTAAATTATCAATTGTCTTAGAAAGTGATAATAAAGATATTAAAAAAGTAGTGCAAGATATTGTTAAAAGAATTGATAGTGATGTTAAAGTCTTAGATGAATCAGAAAATAATAAGAGTACTCTTAAATTTGATTTAAGTCGACTAGTAATAGGAATTATTTTATTTATCTTATCTTTATTTATTCAAAATCATTTAATACATAATATATTAATTATATTAAGTTATGCTGTCTTATTATTTAGAGTAATAAAAAAAGCAATTACAATGTTAATTAAGAGTTTTACAATCGATGAAAATTTATTAGTATCTATTTCTTGTATTGGAGCTTATTTTACTAATAATATTCATGAAGGTTTAATGGTTATTATTCTTTATGAAATTGGTAAAATTTTAGAGGGATTAGCAGTTAATAATTCTAGAAAATCAATAAGTGATTTAATGAATATTAAACCAGAATATGCTAATTTAGAGAGTAATAATAAAATAATTAAAGTGAGTCCAGAAGAAGTTAAGATTAATGATATAATTGTTGTTAAAAAAGGAGAAAAAATACCCTTAGATGGAATAGTTATTGAAGGAGAATCTAGACTCGATAATAAAGCTTTAACTGGAGAAAGTAGACTTATAAATGTTACTCTTAATAGTGAAGTATTATCTGGTAGTATTAATATGGATAACGTTCTTCGAATTAAAGTGTTGAAAGAATATGAAAATAGTACTGTATCCCAAATTTTATCTTTAGTAGAAAATGCTACAGATAAAAAAGCTAAAACAGAAAACTTTGTTTCTAAAGCTGCTAAAATATATACCCCAATAATATTAATACTTGCTATATTAATAACAATATTCTTACCATTATTCCCAAGTATTACTTTTAATGATGCTATTTATAGAGCGTTAGTATTTCTAGTTGTTTCTTGTCCATGTGCTATTGCTATATCCGTTCCTTTAGCATATTTTTCTGGTATTGGTGCATCAAGTAAAAAAGGTATCTTAATTAAGGGTAGTGATTATTTAGAAGCATCATCTTCTATAAAAGAAATAATTTTTGATAAAACTGGTACTATTACTAATGGAGATGATTTAAATTATAAGTTAGATATTTTAGATAATAGTTATTCAAAAGAAGATATTATTAGTTATTATGTAAGTGGTGAAATATTATCTAATCATCCCATTGCTAAAAATATCTTAAATATTTTTAATACTATAAAACCTAAAAAAGTAAATAATTTTAAGGAGATAAGTGGTAAAGGTATTACATATCAACTTAAAAAAGATAAAATTAAAATTGGTTCTTCGAAATATTGTGACTCCAAAATAAATGATAATGGTATATATTTAAATATAAATGATAAGAATATAGCTAAATTAATAATTAATGATGGTATAAAAAGGGAAGCTAAAGATACTATTCAAGAATTAAAGAAATTAGGTTTAAATGTTAAGATGTTTACTGGAGATAGTAAAGATATTGCTTTAGATATTGCTAGTAAAGTTAATATTGAAGATGTATCTTATGAATTACTTCCTAAAGATAAATTTGAATTATTAGAAAATGAAATAGAAAAATACAATGGTAATGTCGCTTTTGTTGGTGATGGAATAAATGACGCCCCTGCATTAAGAATTGCTAAAATTGGTATTTCAATGGGAAGTATTGGTAGTGCTTCTGCTATTGAAGCAAGTGATATTGTTATAATGAATGATAATTTAGATAGTCTGCCAACATTAATTAAAATATCTAAAAAAACTAATCAAATAATTAAACAAAATTTAATCTTTGCTATTGGTATTAAAGTATTAGTATTATTACTTAGTAGTTTAGGTCTTGCAACAATGTGGGAAGCTGTTTTTGCTGATACTGGTGTTACATTATTAACAATATTAAATACAACAAGAATATTAAAAAATAAAAAATAGTTAGAGTCAAATCTAACTGTTTTTTGCTAACTTAAGAAGTCAATCATTGAATTTAATATATGTTATGATATAATTTTTGTAGGTGTGTAGTATGAAAAAAGATATAAAAAACTAACAAAAAGAAAAAATATTTATTTTATCATTATTTCTTTTAATTTAAAAATTATTCTTTTTTAATTTATCTTCTAATAATGCTAATACTTTTCTATAATGATTTATATCATATATATCAAAGCATATAAAAGGAGTAATATTCTCATATTCATATGAACCTATTTCAAAAGAAATATATTTTTCTTTTATACCCAACTCATTTTCTCTAAATTCTACATTTTCTAATAATTTAAATAGATGTTTTAATGTTTTTATTTCTTCTTCACATTGTTCTTTTGAATAATTATTATATTTATCATAAAAATAATAATCTTTTTTATCTATTAATTCTTTTATATATCTAATTACTTCTTTATTAGTTAATGAATTTTGCATATATTTATTAAATTCTAAATATAATTCTTTCTTGTTACATAAATCTAACTTTTCTTTAAGATTATTATCTAGTTCTATATTAACTAAATTATTTCTTTTATAATTTTCTAAATCTTCTAATAAAGAAGTATATAAGTTATTATCTAATTTAGTGTTTTTTAAATTTGGATAATTATCAAGTATATTAAAATATGATGCAATACATTTTGTAAGTCTTTTTGCATCACAATGAATAATGTTATTATTATTTTTACTAATATATGAAATCCATTTGGTACCAGTAAATCCACCAGTTGTAACATTTTGAATATAAATATTTAAATCATAAATCTTTTCCATGCTATCCTCCATTTACACATAAATTTTAACATAAAAGAACAAGAATTACTATCTTGTTCTTTTTAAGGGCTCACTTTCTTGCAAATAAAATTGTAAATAACTTTTGATTTCTTCTAATTGAGATTTGCTTAATTGATCTAAAGCCATGCTTCTTAATTGTTCAAATGTGTATTCAAAGTCATAAACACTATTTCTTTGAATAGCACTATATTGTGCATTTTCTGGTTTTGGATAAAATTTGTGAGTATCATATTCTGGATTATTTAAAGTTCTATAAATTGTTTTTTTATTATTACTATCATAATGAATATGTGAATGTGCATCACTATATATATTTTTAAAATTATATACTTCAGCAGATCCATCAGAGTGCTTATCAACTATTTGCATTTCATCATTAGGTGTTATGTAAGCTAATTGCATTTTTTTAACCTCCTTTCCCCATCTATATCAACACACAATTTATGTGTTTGATAGCTATCAATTATGGATTGAAGTAAATCTTCATCTTTTTCTAATCCGTAATATAATGAATTTAAATTTTGAAATTTCTCATTAAATGATAATTTTAATATTTCATTATATAAATAATTGAGTTGTGAATTTATAACTTTATTTTTGTGTATTGTGCTTGAAGTTAAAAAATATATTAAATTCTGCTCAGTAATTTTGTTTTTATAAATTTCATATAAAAGTTTTGATGATCTAATATTAGAATCAATTTCATCTGAAAAAAGGTCGTGTAATTCATTGTTTTTGCCTTGGGAATAAACCTTTAAAAATTCGCTAATATTAAGTAAAAATGTTATATCATCATTTATTAAATCTCTATATCTAAATTGTAAAATATGATTAATTTCGTGTAATAATAAACAAAAATAATCAATAATCATTTGTTCATTAGTTATAAATCCAAGTTGATTTGCTGCTTCAAGCATAGCAGTGTTTATTATAATTTTCTTCTGATTTGGTATAAATACTCCTCTACATTTTAGTCTAAAATCAAATTCAACTTTTTCTATATATTTTGTATTGATTTCATAAAAATTAATAATGTCGTAAATATAACCAAGGCTTTTATGAGAACTAATATGATTTGTGGTTAAATAATTTTGATAATCTAAAAAAATAATTTTTAATTCATCATTATAATTCATTAACATCTTTTCCATAGATACTCCATAATAGATACTCCATATAAATTGAGTATTATGTTAGCAAATTAATTACGTGATGTCAATAATTTTATTGTCAATCTAAAAATTTATTGTTAATTAAAATTTTAAATTCTCGTTATAAAGAAAAAGGAGAATTTAGTTTTGTAAAAGATAATAATATGTTTATCTATTATTAGTTTGATATTAATAATGATATATTTTGATGAATATTCTACTGTTAAACGTTACCCTGATGGTTGGGATGGGTTATAGCAGGATTAGCTTGTTGCCTTTTAATACCTATTTTTATACCATCATTATTAGGCATAACTTTAGAAATTATAAATTTAACTAAAAAAGAAAGAATAATATGTTTTGTTTATATTATGATTACTATACTTCTTGGAGATTTTATTACTTTTGCATTGATAAATAACCTTTCACATTTTACTTGGTCATTTTGTTTAATAATAATAGCTTTAATGTTAGTATCTTTTATACTATTTATTCTTATAACTAAATTTATAAAAAATTAATAATAAAAATAAAAAATAGTTAATCTAACAAAAATTAACTATTTTTTTCTTGTCTTACGATGTTGAATAAAACTAGTAATAATAAGTTGTAACCTGTATGGTATAAATCTTATCCCAAATATCCCTAATTTCATCATTAGAGTAGGGATAATAATCATTTTACCTTGAAACATTTTATCTATCCCATATTTAGCAACATATTCACTTGGTGTTTCTCTAACACTAAAGTTACCTTTAGCTACCTTTGTAAATTCTGTACTAGTAGGTCCTGGACATAAAGTACACACTTTAACATTACTTTTTAGTTGTCTTAATTCTTCATTAATGGCCATTGATAATTTAAGTAAATAATTTTTAGTAGCATAGTAAGTATTAAGATGGGGTCCGGCCATAAAACCTGCACTTGATGCAACATTTAAAATATAACCTTTATCTTTTTTAACAAAATCTTGTAAAAATAATTTAGTTAAAATATGAGGTGCTTTAATATTAACATCAATCATATTTAGTTCAGTATCTAAATCAGTTTTGATAAAATCACCAAATAAACCAAACCCAGCATTATTTATTAATATATCTATATCATCTTTTTTACATTTATCATATAATTTATAAACATTATCTTCATTGCTTAAATCCATTTCAATTATTTTTACATTAACATCTAATTCTTTTTTTAATTCTTCTAATTTATCTTTTCTTCTTGCTACTAGTATTAAATCAATATTTAAACTATTTAAATATCTAGCCATATCTCTTCCTATACCAGAAGAAGACCCAGTTACAAGTGCTTTCATAATTTATATTCTCCTTTAAGTTCATATAAGATATCTCTAAGTTCCATTGCTCTTTCAAAGTCTAAGTTTTTCGCAGCTTCTTTCATTTCCATTTCGATATTTTGAATCATATTAACTGCTTCTTTCTTACTAACTTTGGCCTTTTTCTCACTCTTTTCAATTTTATTAGAAATAACTTCTTTAATATCTTTTTTAATTGTTTTAGGTATAATACCATGTTCTTTATTATATTTATCTTGTATTTCTCTTCTTCTTTTAGTTTCATCAATGGCTATTTTCATCGCTTCACTTATCATATCAGCATACATAATAACCATACCATTTTCATTTCTTGCACATCTACCTATCGTTTGAATTAAGCTTCGATCACTTCTTAAGAAACCTTGTTTATCAGCATCTAAAATACATATTAAACTTACTTCTGGAATATCTATACCTTCTCTAAGTAAATTGATACCTACAACAACATCATATATTCCACATCTTAAATCGTGAATAATTTTAAGTCTTTCAAGGGTTTTAATTTCATTATGTAGATAAGCAACTTTAATATTCATTTCTTTTAAATAATTAGTTAACTCTTCACTCATTCGAATAGTAAGTGTCGTAATTAAGACTCTTTCATTTCTTTCAATTCTTTTATTGATTTCCCCAATTATATCATCAATTTGTCCTTCCGTTTTTCTAACTTCAATAATTGGATCAAGTAAACCAGTTGGTCTTATAATTTGTTCCACAACTTCATTATTTACTTTTTCAAGTTCGTAATCACCTGGTGTAGCAGAGACATAAATAGCATTTTTAATTTTACTTTCAAATTCCGGAAATTTAAGAGGTCTATTATCAAGAGCACTAGGAAGACGAAACCCATAATCCACTAAAGTTTGTTTTCGCATTCTATCGCCATTATACATACCTCTTACTTGCGGTAGAGTAACATGAGATTCATCTACCACTAATAAAAAATCATCAGGCATAAAATCAATTAAACAAGTAGGAGTAACTCCTTCTTCTCTTAAAGCTAAGTGTCTAGCATAATTTTCTACACCATTACAATAACCAGTTTCTCTAAGCATTTCTAAATCATAATTAACTCTTTCTTTAATTCTTTGCTCTTCAATAAATTTATTATTATCATGAAAGTATTTAACTCTTTCTTCACATTCTTTTTCAATTCTTCTAATTGCTTCTTCCATTTTATCAGGACTAGTAACAAAGTGAGATGCTGGAGAAATAACAATCGTCTTTTTATTTTCTTTAACAACACCAGTTAAAGGATCAAATACAACTAAACTATCTACTTTATCATCATCAATTTCAATTCTAATACCACTTTCTTTTTCATTTACCGGTATTATATCAATACTATTACCTCTAACTCTAAATGTACCACGATGAAAATCAAGTTCACTACGTTCATATGTCATATCAACAAGTTTATCAATAATATAATTTCTTTTTATACTATCCCCAATGTTTAATACTAACATATTTTTTTCATATTCTTCTTTTTCACCAATACCATAAATACAAGATACAGATGCAACAACAATAACATCACGATAATTGATTAAGGCTGATGTTGCACTATGTCTAAGTTCATCTATTTCATCATTAATTGAAGCATCTTTTTCAATATAAGTATCACTTGATGGAACATAGGCTTCAGGTTGATAATAGTCATAATAAGATACAAAATATTCCACGTGATTATTAGGAAATAATTCTTTAAATTCTGAATAGAGTTGACCTGCTAAAGTTTTATTATGAGCAAGCACTAGAGTAGGTTTATTCACTTCTTTAATGACGTTTGCTATTGTAAAAGTTTTACCTGTACCTGTTGCCCCAAGTAAAACTTGTTCTTTTTTATTATCTTGTATACCTTTAACTAATTTTTTTATTGCCTCCGGTTGATCACCACTAGGTTTGTAATTTGATACTAATTCAAACATAATACCACATCCAATTTCAAATTTATTTTAGCATTTCTAGTATAATAAAACAAGAATTTGCTTCTTGTTATTATTTTTATCTTTTTTTGTGATTTTATGTTAATCTATTTCAATACTTAATAATTTATAATAATGGAGAATAATTAAATTTAACAGACACTGTCTTGAATTTTTAGTAAGTTTTATAAAATATTAAATAAATTATCTTTTTTATAAATCAATATTATTTGTCAAATCTTCTTTTAAATCTATAAAACTAATTTAATTTATGGTATATTATTATTGGGTGATAATAATGAATTTATTAGAACAAATAAAAGATATTGGTAAACAAATTGGTGTTATTTTACTATATCTTATATTAACTATAATATTAGTCTTATTATTAAATCCTTTATTAACTAGTAAAAATGTTTTATATCAAGAAATAAGTAATATCTTAGTATATTTAACTTTATTATTATGTTTTATCTTTTTATTTCGTAAAATTATTGTTCCTAACTTTTATGATTTTACAAAAAATGGTAAAAATTATATTAAAGATACATATAAATATTATTTATATGGTTTAGTTATTATGGTTATTAGTAATATAATAATAGGGGTATTTCAAGGTTTACCTGCTAATGAAGTTGCTAATCGAAATGATTTTTTAGAACTCCCAGTTTCATCAATATTATCATTTATTATCTTTGCTCCCATTACGGAAGAATTAATGACTAGAGTTATTTTAAAAGATACGTTTAAAAATAAATGGATTTATATAATATTATCAGGTTTTATCTTTGGTTTCTTACATATTGCTTTCTCTTTAACTGATAGTTTATGGGAAATACTTTTTATTATTCCCTATGGTGCTTTAGGTAGTGCTTTAGCTTATATATATTATAAATCTAATAATGTTTGGACAAATATCTTTTATCATTCATTACATAATTTATTATGTATCTTATTATTGTTATTGTAGGTGAGTTATGAAGAAAATATTAATGGTTATTATTTTATTATTAGTGGTAGTATTTTTATATGGTCATTTCATTGAAGTTAATAATATAAAAGTACTAGAGTATAATTTAAGTAGTGAAAATATTCCGGATAGTTTTAAAGAATTAAAAATAGTTCATTTTTCGGATATTTTATATGATAAGAATGAAAAATTATTAGAAAAAGTAATTAATTTAATTAACAAACAAAATCCTGATGTTGTTATCTTTAGTGGTGATTTATTTAAGAGTAATATTAATTATGATGAAGATGATTATAAATATTTATTAGAAAGCTTAAAAAAGATAAATGTTAATTTAGCAAAATATGCCGTCATAGGAGATAATGATTTAAAATATATTGAAAAATATAAAGATATATTATATGAATCTTCTTTTACTCTTTTAGATAATGAAAATAAATTATTCTTTTATAAAGATGAAATACCAATAAATATTATTGGGTTAAGTGATACTTCTAATATTAATGAATTATTAAATACAGAAATAGAAACTAATTATCAATTAGTAATTACTCATAAACCGGATAATATAACGGCTTTAGATAATTTAGGAATAGATCTATTTTTAAGTGGTCATTCTCTAGGAGGAATAATTAATATACCTGGGGTTGGAGGTATTATTAAAAAAGATGGTGCTTCTACATATTTAAACAAATATTATGAAGATAAACAATTATATATAAATAATGGTATTGGTTATGAGAAATTTAATTTTCGCTTATTAAATAATCCTTCCATTAATGTCTATCGTTTTGTTTAAGAAATAACTATTAATTATTTCTTTTTTTTATAAATGTTTAACATTTTTTAAAAAATGTTACATATTATTACTTACTAGGTTATAATATGTATACAGGAGAAGCTCATATGATAATCATCAAAGACAAAAAATATTTAAAAAGTTATAAAAAATACATATTAGATAAACATTATGGAGAAGGATGAATATGAACGGATTTGGAAGTATGTTAAAAGATTATTTGGAATATTATAAGATTTCCCAAACTGATTTTGCAGATAGACTCGGTATTTCAAATAAACATATGAATGAAATATTAAATGAAAATACAAATATATCTGAAAGTGTGATGCTTGCTATAAGTTTAATAACTGATATAGATATAAATTTAATATTTTATGTTGAAAATAAAAAAAGAATTTATGAATATTTAAAGAAAAACTTTAAAACTAATAAAGAGATCAATGATTTTTTAAATAATTACTATTTACAAGAAATGCATAAAAGAAATTGGATTGTGTTAAAGGATAAGAACTCTGTAATCCAAAATACAATGGATTTATTAGATTATTTAAAAGTTAAAGATTTTAATTTATTAGATCAATATATAAATAAGAGAATATTATTTAAAAAGCAAGATAGTGCAAATATGATAAAGATTTATTTATGGATAAGACATTGTGATAAAATTATTGAAAGCCAAGAAATCAATGATTATAATAGTTCTAATTTAATTAAATTGTTGGATGAACTAAAAATAATTAGAAATAAAAAGTATAATGAAACTGAATTAATTAAACTATTCAATAAATATGGGATATATCTTTCTATAGAAGATGCTTTGAGTGGTACTAAACTAAGAGGATGTATGATGGTTAAAGGAAAAAATCCTGCAATATATATGACAAAGTATTTAAAAGAAAAAGCTAGTTTCTTTTTTACACTATATCACGAAATAGGACATATAAAAAGGGATTACAATAAAGCTAAAAATAAGATTATTGTAGATGATATATCAAGTGAGAATGAAGCTGATACATTTTCACTAAATCAAATGATTGATGAAAATATATGGGAAGAAATTTTAAATAACTTTGATAAAAAAGATGATATTTGTTTGTCACATAAGATCCCATTATCATTTTTATATTCTCGCCTTGCCTATGAAGGATATATAAAATATACAAGCAAGGAATATAATGATCACAGGGAAAAAATTAATTAAATTTGTTTAGTATTTGCCTTATTATTATAAATTGGTAAGTAATTATATTGTTTTTTATGCTGAGTGTTTTTCTCAAAAGGTAAAATAAAACTTTCTCAAAAAGTAAAATGAAATTTTCTCAAAAAGTAAAATAAAAATTGCTTTTTTTGTAAAATTGCGATATAATTAATTTGTAAAAAGGAGGCTTACTATGAGTAATTTACCAAGATATTTACCGAGAGTTGTCGATAAAGAAATAGATGAACTTATGGAGATTATGGGAGCAGTGCTTATAGAAGGATGCAAATGGTGTGGTAAATCTACAACTGGTATTAACCATGCTAAAAGTGTAGTTGAATTTCAAAATCCAGATAGAAAACAAGAATATGAAGAAATTAACAATACAAAACCATCATTATTTTTGAATGGTGAAAAACCTAGAATGTTTGATGAATGGCAAATGTATCCAGTTGTATGGGATTCAATTAGAACAGATGTTGATCATACAGGAAAAAAAGGTGAGTACATTCTTACAGGATCAGCAAAACCAAGTGAAGGTGCAACTATGCATACTGGAACAGGTAGAATATCAAGAGTATTAATGCGACCAATGAGTTTATTTGAGTCGGGTGAATCTACTGGCGAGGTAAAGATTTCTGATATTATAGATGGAAAAGATATTTCTGGTGTATCTAAATTATCCTTAGAAGATATAGCAAGTATCATAGTTAGAGGTGGATGGCCTGCATCAATTGAAATTAAAAGTGATGCTAAATATAGATTTGCTAAAGAATATGTTAAATCTTTGTTACACGAAGAGGTAAAAAAAATAAATGGAATAGAAAGAAATCCTGAAAAAATGTTAAATGTTTTAAGAAGTCTTTCAAGAAACATTTCGACTCCTGTTTCTAATTCAACTATCGAAGGAGATGTCAAAAACAATTTCAATGACGATATTTCTAAACCGACTTTGACAGATTACTTAAATACATTAGAAAAATTATTTGTAATTGAAGATGTTAATGCTACTAATTTAAATTTTAGAAGTAAATATGCTCTTCGTACTAAACCAAAAAAATACTTTGTAGATCCATCCATTGCAACAGCAGTACTTGAAATAAAACCTAACGATTTAATTAACGATTTAAATACATTTGGGTTTTTATTTGAATCTCTTTGTATGAGAGATTTAAAAATTTATACTCAAAGTTATGGAGGAGATATAACTTTTTACCGTGACGAGAAAAACTTTGAAGTAGATGCAATACTTAGAATGGGTAGTGGTAAATGGGGAGCAATAGAGATAAAGCTTGGTGCAGGTTATATAGATGAAGCTGCCAACAATCTTTTAAAATTTAAAGATCGTGTAGATACCAAAAAATGTGGAGAACCTACCTTTTTAATGGTACTAACAGGAGCAAATTATTCTTATAAAAGAGAAGATGGCGTTTATGTTGTATCTATTGGAACGCTAAGAAATTAATTAGATAAATAATTTTGTAAACATTTAGAGAACTCAAGTAGAGTTCTTTTTTCGAGTATTATTTCTTTTTTTAATTAATATAATTAAGTAGTAAAAAGGTGATTATAATGTTAAAAAGAGTAGTTTTATTAACTATGTTTTTTATATTTATACCTCTAAAAGTATTTGCTTATAGTGCTTCTTCATTAATTGCTATGGATTTAGATAATGGAAGAGTATTATATGGCTATAATACTAATGAAAAAAGATTAATTGCGAGTATTACTAAAATTATGACTTGTCTAATAGCTATTGAAAAAGGTAATTTAGATGAAAAAATAGAAGTAGATGATATTATATATAAATCATTTGGAAGTGCTATATACTTAGAAGTTGGTGAAAAAATCACTTTAAAAGATTTATTATATGGTTTAATGCTACGAAGTGGTAATGATGCTGCTTTAGTAATTGCCAAATATATTTCGGGTAGTACTCAAGAATTTGCTTATTTAATGAATGAATATGCTTCTAATATAGGGATGAAGAACACTAATTTTGTAAATCCCCACGGTTTAGAAGAAAAGGATAAAAGTGCTAATACTTCTTCGGCTTATGATATGGCCCTTTTAACTAAATATGCTATGGAAAATAGTATTTTTAGAGAAATATTTAAGACTAAAAATTATACAACTAAATCAAGTACTAAAAGTTATGTTTGGCATAATAAAAATAAATTATTGGATGAAAAATATATAACGGGAGGTAAAACTGGTTTTACCGAACTAGCAAGAAGAACTTTAGTATCTACTGCTAGTAAAGATAATATTAATTTAGTAGTGGTTACTTTAAATGATCCAGATGATTGGTTAGATCATAAAAATATTTATAATAAGATCTTTAAAGATTATCAAAGTTATCTTATTTTAAAAAAAGATGACTTTAAGATTAAAAATGAAAAATATTATCAAGATTATAATTTATATATTAAGAATGATTATTATATGACTCTTACAAAAGATGAATTAAAACAAGTAAGTATAAATTATAATATTTATAAATTAAAAGATTTTATTAATGATGATATAGTTGGGTATGCAGAAATAAAATTAGATAAAAAGATATATCATAAAGAACCTATATATATAGAAGTCAAAAAAGTAAAAGAAGAAAAATTGAGTTGGTGGCAAAAATTTAGGAGATGGTTATTTAAATGGTAGGGTATATTTGGGCATTCTTAATTGGAATTGGTATTTTATATTCTTTTTTAACTGGTAATATTAATGTTATAAATGATAGTATTTTAAATAATGCTACAGAAGCTTTAGATTTAATATTAAATTTATTACCTATTATTGTACTTTGGACAGGTATATTAAAAATTGCTGAAGAAAGTGGTTTATTAAATAAATTTGCTTTATTATTAAAACCCTTTTTAAAAAGAATATTCCCCGATATTCCAAAAGATAATAAAGCTTTAGGGTATATTTCCTCTAATATAGCTGCTAATATGTTGGGACTGGGAAGTGCTGCAACACCAGCGGGATTAAAAGCAATGGAAGAATTACAAAAAATTAATCCCTCTAAAGATACTGCTTCTACTCCTATGATAACTTTTTTAGTCTTAAATACTGCAGGGGTTACTTTAATTCCTACAACAATACTAGCATTAAGGGGAGCATATCATTCTAGTAATCCAGAAATAATAATTTTACCTGCTATAATTGCTACTTTTTGTTCTTCTGTTGCGGGACTTACTTTAGATTATATAATTAGAAAGAAGAAAAGAAATGGCCGTCATATCTAAAATAATCTTACCTTTATTTGTTATATTAATTATTTTTTATGGCGTTAAAAAGAAAATAAATGTCTATGATACTTTTTTAGAAGGAGCTAAAGAAGGTTTAGTTACAACTTTTAATATTTTTCCGGCTATTATTGCTATGATATTTGCCATTAATATTTTTTTAGATAGTAATGTTTTAAATTTTATTATTAGTATTATCAATAAATATATTGGTAATATAAATATTCCTGGAGAAATAATTCCAATGGCTCTTTTAAGACCAATCTCTGGAACAGCATCACTTGCTATTATGAATGATTTGTTTAAATCATTTGGCCCTGATAGTTTTATTGGTTATTTAGCATCTATCTTACAAGGATGTACAGATACAACTATTTATGTTATTGCTCTTTATTTTGGTAGTATTAAAGTAACTAAAATAAAACATGCTTTATGGGTTGGTTTATTTGCTGATTTAGTAGGTATTATTATGGCGATTATCTTAACTAATCTTTTCTTTTAAACTTATTTTTGCTATACTTAACTTACTGGTGATTTTATGGAAAGATTACAAAAAGTTATTGCTAGTAGTGGTTATACTTCAAGAAGAAAAGCTGAAGAATTAATTATTAATAATCATGTTTGTGTTAATGGGAAACTTATAAATACTTTAGGATATAAAGTAAATGATAATGATATTATAACTATTGATGGTATAACTATTACAAAAAATACTAATTATGAATATTATCTTTTAAATAAACCAAGAGAGGTAATATGTTCTGTATCTGATGAAGTAGGTAGAAAATGTGTTGTCGATTTAATTAATACTAAAACAAGAATATATCCTGTCGGAAGACTTGATTATGATACAACGGGTTTAATTATTTTAACTAATGATGGTACTCTTGCTAATATATTAATGCATCCTAAAAATAAAGTATATAAAACTTATATAGCTAAAATAAATGGTATTTTAAATGAAGATGATTTTAAAAAATTAAGAAAAGGTATTATAATTGATGAAAGAATACTTAAAATAGATCATTTTAAAGTAAAAAGTATTGATAAAATAAAAAATACTTCTTTAGTTGAAGTAACTATTCATGAAGGTAGAAATCATATTGTTAGAAAATTATTTGAAAGCTTACATTATGATGTTTTAAAACTTACAAGAAGTAAATATGCTAATCTTACTTTAGATAATTTAAAAAGTGGGGAATATAGAGAACTATCTAGTAGTGAAGTAAGAGAGTTATATAAATTAGGTTAAGATGAATGATATATTAGATAGACTTAGTAAATCAAAATTTCGCAGTAGTTTTCATTTAAAAGAAAAAGATCTTATTTATATTAATGAAAAAGGTCTTGATACAATAAGAAGTCATGCTTATGATTTTATTACCAAAAGACTTGCTCCGAAAGATATACCTAATGATGGCAAACAAACACCAATGCGTGGACATCCCGTATTTGTCTCTGAACATGCTACTGCAACTTGTTGCAGGGATTGTTTATATAAGTGGCATCATATTGAAAAAAATAAAGAATTAACTAATGAAGAAGTAGACTATATTGTTAATATCATTATGTTATGGATAGAAAAAGAAATGCATAAATAAAAAAATTACATCGCTGTAATTTTTTTTAACGTATTACACTACCTAAACTTTCTTGTTCTTCTTTTTCGTCATTGATTCTATACTCAGGTATATTAGCCATATTCATTGCTTGATTGAAAGCATCATATCTTAATGCTTCAGGAGCTAGATTATTATTGGCAATTTGTAAATAAATTTGAGTTTGCACAAGTCTTAGAGCACTATCTAATTGGTCTTGTAAAGAATCAACTTTAGCATTTAATTTTTGTATTTGATCTTCTAATCTTTCTATATTATCCATAGTTTTTATCCTCCTAAGTTTATTATATAATTTATATTTATTGTTTACAATAAATTTACCATAAACTTTACACTAAACAATTTATTTAACCACTAAAAATAAAAAAACAGGTGAATTCTCAAAGTAAAAGCAACCAGCAAAATTAGTAATTAAAAGACAAAAGTAAAAGCAACTAAAAAATCGGT
>CANQXT010000015.1 GCA_947627915.1 uncultured Bacilli bacterium | reverse complement strand
TTGACACCGGGGGGGGTATTATATAATTATCTTATAAAATAGAGAAAAACAAAATAGATAAAAGTTATCAACATAAAAGAAAGGGTTAAGAAATGAAAAAGATAATTATAGGAGTACTAGTAATAATAGAAATATTTTCTTTGTATATGATGTATCAATCAAATGAAAATAAAAACTTAAATGAAGTAAATATAAAAGAAAATAATAATACCAAGTTTGCTATTCAATATGAAAAAGAAAATGGAAAATATGAAGAATATTTAGAAAATGAATTTCCAGAAGGATATATATTGAATAAAGATAAAAGTAAATGTATAGATGAAGAGGGGAATGTAATAGAAAATTCTTTAGAATATACCAATAATCAAATATCATTTACAAGTACAAACACGAATTATTGTTTCTTAACATTTGATAAAAGTATGGGTATAAAGTTAGTGGAAAATAATCCAGATGTGATAACTAGTCAGTTAATGAATGAATTATATCGTTACCACGGATTAAACGTTAATAATTACATTTGTTTTGGAGCAAGTGATTATGGTACTTGCATAACTAATCAAGATAAGTACTTGTATAGAATTATTGGTATAACAAAAGAAGGATATATTAAAGTAATAAAGAATAGTAAAGTTGGAGAATTATTTCAGTGGAATTCTATAGAGGAATCAATTACTTTTGAAAATAGTTTGGTATTTAATTATTTATCAAGTGATACTTTTCCAACTGATGATTTATATTTAGATGACTCTTGGCAAAATAAAGTTGTAAATAGATATTGGAATGTTGGATCAGCACCAAATTATTACAACGCACCTTATGGTGAAACAATTTCTAATCAAGAAAAAAGTGAGCAATCTAATACAATGTTCAAATATGGTCTGGTATATTTCTCTGATTATTATTATGCCTATGGAAATGGTGATGGAAATATATTTTGTAGTTATGAACAAGAATGTTCCAGTTGGTTAAATTTATCTACATCTACTTTAACAATGACACGAGATGGAGAAGGAGCTGTTTGGGCACTTATAAAGTCTGATAAATTTTTCCCTAGTGGAATATCTTATAATGGTCTTTGTTATATATATCCGGTATTTTATATTAATAATACTATACAATTAAAAGAAGATAGTAATGGATCAATTGAAAATCCTTTCATTATCGAATAAATATACAAAAAAAATAGACTTTTTAGTCTTTTTTTCTTATAATAATTTTGGTGATTATTTATGAATATTAATGATTATGACTATGAATTAGATGAGAAATATATTGCTCAAACACCAATACCTAATCGAAGTGAATCAAAACTGATGATATTAGATAAAAATAATGGTCATATTGAACATAAAAAATTTTATAATATTAAAGATTATTTACATAAAGGTGATGTTTTAGTATTAAACGATACTAAAGTTTTACCAGCAAGATTAATGGGTGAAAAAATAGATACTAAGGCTAAAATTGAAGTATTGCTTTTAAAAAATATTGAAGGTGATATTTGGGAATGTTTAGCTCGACCAGGTAAAAGATTACATATAGGTACATCTATTAAATTTAGTGAAGAACTTACTTGTGAAGTAATAGATAAATTAGATGATGGTATCATTCGCGTTAAGTTTAAATATGTTGGAATATTTTTAGAAATTATTGAAAGAATCGGTTTAATGCCCCTTCCACCTTATATTCATAAATCTCTTAAAGAACAAGATCGTTACCAAACTGTCTATGCTAAATATTTAGGAAGTGCAGCTGCTCCAACGGCGGGATTACATTTTACTAAAGAACTATTACAAGAACTAGAAGATATGGGGGTAATTATTTGTTATGTTACTTTACATGTTGGTTTAGGTACGTTTAGACCAGTGGAAGTAGAAAATATTAAAGAACATCATATGCATTCTGAATATTATGAAATGAAAAGAGAGGTAGCAGATATTCTTAATTTAGCTAAGAGTGAAGGAAGAAAGATATATGCCGTAGGAACAACTAGTACAAGAGTATTAGAAACCGTTATGAGTAAATATCACGAATTTAAGGAATGTACTGGTAATACCGATATCTTTATTTATCCTGGATATGAATTTTTAGCTATTGATGGTTTAATTACTAATTTTCATTTACCAAAAAGTACTTTATTAATGTTAGTTAGTGCTTTATCTAAAAGAGAATATATTTTAAATGCATATGAAGTAGCTAAGCAAAATAATTATCGCTTTTTCTCTTTTGGAGATGCAATGTTTATAAAATAATGTTATAATAGTAAATCAAAGAAAGAAGGAAAATATAAATGTTAAATGATTTTTATGATATTGATATGATGCAAACTATTAACAATCTTGCTGAAGAAATAAAGAAGAAAAATGTTAGTAGAAGTGAATTATATAATAAATATCAAATTGCTAAAGATAATTCAGAAAATTTATATAAAAGTAGTGATAACCAAATTGAAAATGAAATTAATAAATTACAACACATTGCTAGAGAAAATGGTTCACAACTTGAAAAGTATGCGACATTTAATGTTAAAGACTTGGGGAAAATCATTGCTAAGTTTCTTACCGATGCTGAAAACAGAAAATTTTATTATAAACAAATGAAAGTAGAGTATAAAAAAGAAGAAAAATATGATGGATTTACGTGGTTAAATGATCGAGAAAGACAATATTACGCACGAAATTCTTTTTCTCATAAATTATTATTTTATAATACAATTGCATATGATGATATTAATGAAGATGCAATTTATTCTTTCAAACAATTAAAAGAGTTAACTTGTTTTGAATATCGCCCTTATCCTAGTGACATTATAGAAATTTATAAATTGTTTGTTCACGTATTAACTTTAACAGAAGATAGATTTGATAAAGTAACATTAGATTTACATAAACATCATGATTTTAAAATGGATAATAAAACAAATGCTATTGAATTAAGAATTAAAATTATAGAATTTGTCGATACTCTAATTAATTATCGTATTTATCATAAATTAGAAAATATAACTAAAGAAGATTTAGAAAAATTTGAACAAGAATATGTTTTAAATTATAATAAAAAAGATGATAATAGTCGTAAATTAACAAAATAGATGAACGAAAGGAAAATATATGTTAGATGATTTTGATGATATTGATATAATACAAACTGTTAACGATATTGCTGAAGAATTGGATAAGAAAAACGCAAGTAGAAAAGAATTATTAAAAGAACTTGAAGATGAAGTTTATAAATTACTTGATGGTGCAGAGGAAAAGAGCCGAAAACTTGCAAAGTGTTCGACATTTAATGTTAAAGTTTTAGGAGAAATTATAGCTAAATTTCTTACTGATACTGAAAACAAAAAATTTTATTTTAAGCAAATAAAAATTGAATATAACCATGCATGCTATTATGATGGATTTAATGGTTTTAATGAACAAGAGATACAATATTTTGCTGAAATTTCTCATACTCATAACGTACTATTTTATAATACAATCGCTTATGATAATATTAACGAAAATAAAATTTATTCATTAAAAGAACTAAAAGAGTTAACTTGTTTTGAATATCATTCTTATCCTAGCGACATTATAGAAATTTATAACTGCTATATTCCTTTTGATGAGTATAAACTAGATTTAGACAAACATCCTAATTTTACATTGGAAAATAAAACAAATGCTATTGAATTAAGAATTAAAATTATAGAATTTGTCGATACTCTAATTAATTATCGTATTTATCATAAATTAGAAAATATAACTAAAGAAGATTTAGAAAAATTTGAACAAGAATATGTTTTAAATTATAATAAAAAAGATGATAATAGTCGTAAATTAACAAAATAGATAGTTTATTTATCAAGCAAAAAATTATTTTTGCTTTTTTTATACCTTATAAAATGTTATAATTTGTAAAGGAGGTATCCATCATGAAATTTAAATATAATTTAGAACAAAAGTCAAAAAGAAATAATGCTCGTTTAGGTAGTTTTATTTATAATGGTAAAAAATATGAAACACCAATGTTTATGCCCGTTGGAACTAATGCGACAGTTAAGACATTATCACCTGAAGAAATCAAAGAAATTGGTTGTGGCATTATCCTTGCTAATACTTATCATTTATGGCTTAGACCTGGTGAAGATATTGTCGCTAGAGCTGGAGGATTACATAAATTTATGAATTATGATGGACCTATCTTAACTGATTCCGGTGGTTTTCAAGTTTTTAGTTTAGCAAATCCTAAAGATATAACGGATGAAGGAGTGCATTTTAAAAATCATTTAAATGGAGATAAATTATTTTTAACTCCAGAAAAATCTATAGATATTCAAATGAAACTTGGTAGTGATATTGTCATGAGTTTTGATGAATGTGTTAAATGGCCTAGTACAAGAGAATATATTGAAAATAGTGTTAATAGAACTTTAGATTGGGCCAGAAGAGGAAAAGAGGCCTTCACTAGTCAAGACCAAATGTTATTCGGTATTGTCCAAGGTGGCGAATACGAAGATTTAAGAGAGAAGTGTGCTAAAGAACTTGTTAAAATGGATTTTGATGGTTATTCTGTTGGAGGAACATCCGTTGGGGAAGATAAAAAAACCATGTATAAAATGGTTTCTTATGCAACAAAGTATTTACCTGAAGATAAAATTCGTTATTTAATGGGTGTAGGGGATCCCATCGATTTAATTGAAAATGTTATGCGAGGTATAGATATTTTTGATTGTGTATCTCCAACAAGACTTGCAAGACACGGTCATGCATATACCAAACATGGTAAAATTAATTTAAAAAATAGTACTTATAAAGAAGATTTTAGTAAAATAGATAATGAATGTAATTGTTATGCTTGTAAACATTATACTAAAGCTTATATTAGACATTTAATTGTAGCTAATGAAACTTTTGGAGCAAGACTTTTATCAATTCACAATATAACTTTTTTAACCAATCTTATGAAAGATATAAGAGAAAATATAAAGAATGATACTTTAGAAGAGTTTAGAGATAAATTTATTTTAGATTATTATGGAGAAGGGTATAATTATGAATAAAAAAGTAGTTATTATTAGTGTGATTATTATTTTAGCAATTATAAGTATTCCAACTGCTTATAAAGTCGTTACAAATCATCAAAAAAATCTTTATAAAGTAGTAAATAATAAGATAATTGAAAGTGCAAAAAGATGTTATTATGATGAAGTATGTCAAGATGAAAAAATTACTTTAGAATTTTTGTATCAAAATAATTATTTAGAAGAAAAAGTAAATGATCCAGTTAGTAAAGAATATTATAATGAATTATCTTATGTTATTAGAAATGATGATAATTATGAATTTGTGGTTGTATCTTGACCACTTTTTTTATTGACACCCATAGTACCTCCAAGGATACTTACTATAATTAAAATTATGTAAAAAATAATTGTAGATAAACCAATACTTGTATCAAATAAAATACTTTTTATTGTAAACATTAAAATAATAAATAATGCTCCTAAGATTAGTCCTTCTAATAAACCTTTTCTTTGTTTTCTAAAAGCATTATGAAATGTTAAAACAAAAAATAATATAATATTAGTTATAAATAATATAATAGAAGTTATGCCACTATTTAAACCTAATAAATTAAATAAACTAATAATAAATGTTATTAAAAGTTCCATAATTAAAAAGATACTCATATATTTTAAATAATTAATAATTTTTTCCATAAATCCTCCTATTAAATTATAATTATGTGTTTAAAATATTATGAATAAAACCATAATATATTTAGGTGATTATATGGAAATGGTTCAAGTTTTGTTTAGAACAACATTCTTTTACTTTTATGTTATATTATGTTATCGTTTAATGGGCAAAAGAGAAGTAGGGCAGCTAGGAATAATTGATTTAATGGTTTCTATTTTAATTGCTGAATTAATTGCTATATCAATTGAAAATATTAAAGATAGTATCTTTTTAACTATTATGCCTATAGCATTATTAGTTTTCTTAGAAATATTATTAGCGTTTATTTCTATTAAATCAAGAAAAATAAGAACATTCTTTGATGGTAAACCATCACTCATAATTTGTAATGGTAAAATAAATTATAATGAAATGGTTAAACAAAGATATAGTATGGATAATTTACTTTTAAGTTTAAGACAAAATGAAATTAAGAATATTGATGATGTTGAATATGCCTTCTTAGAACCAAATGGTAAATTATCGATATTTAAATATAATTTTTTCAAAACAAGAAGTGCTTATCCTATGCCATTAATATTAGATGGTTCTATTCAATATAAAGCTTTAGATCATATTAAGAAGAATAAAAATTGGTTACAATATACTTTAAGTAAGAAAAATTTAACAATTGAAGATGTCTTTTATTGTTTTTATAAAAAGAATAAATTATTTATCATAAAAAGAAATGATTTAAAATAGTTTTACTTTTTGAGATTAATTAGTAATAGATAATTTTAAAATAGCAAGTTTTTTTAATTTTTGGTTGACAAATAAGTGTTAAGTTATTTATAATAATATTGTAAATGATAGAAGGTTGAGGTTGTCATGGATAAGTTAAATGATTTGCTACAAGAATTAGGGGTTTCAAAAGTAAAACTTTCTAAATATTTAGGAGTTTCAAGACAAATGGTCTATAATTATTTAGTACTTGATAGTTTAGATAAATGGCCAAAGGAAAAGAAAATTCTTTTATTACAATTATTAGATTTAAAAGATGGAAGTAAAGAAGAGTTAGAAAGTATTAAAGTTGATACAGAATATTTAATGAATGTCGAAAAAAGATTAAATATTGGTGTTAAAAGTGGCAATGACATCGATAACTTTTTAGATTTAAAAGGTTTAGATAAAGAGAGTAGAATACTTTTAAATGATATTGCCTTTATTTTAAAAGAAAAATTAGAAGATAATAGTAATGGAGGAGCATCTGCTGTAAGATATTTATATTATTCATTACAATCTATGGATAATGTTCCAGAAATAAAATACTTTTTAGGATATATGGCTAAAACAAATGGCTTTATAAATTCTGAAGAATTTGCCTTTAATGAAGATAAACAATTTATTTTTGAAGCTATATTATATTCAGCATTAAATTTATATAATAATGGTGGGGCTAGTAAAAGTAAAGTAATGGAAAATAGAAGACATTTTGTTGAGGAAATTGAAGCTAAAAAAGAAGAAAAATTAAGTAGAACCCAACAATTATATACAATTAGAATTCAAGCATTAAAAGAACTTGGTTATACGGAAATTAATAAAGAAAATGCTTCTGAAGTATTTGAGAAAATAGCAGAAATTGAGTCTAGAAAGGCTTAAAATAACTAAGGGGTATAAAGAATGAAAAAAGTTGATAAAGATAAAAAGAAAAAAGAAGTTAAGAAAAATGAAAAAGATATTATTTTTATTATCTTAGTAGTAATATTAGTGATTATGTCTTTAACCATTATTATGATTAGACTTATTAATGGTAAAAGTTTAAATATTGAGAAAAAAGAAATTAAAGAATTACATAATTATTTTAATACCGATGATTTGACTAATTGTTCTGGATTATTTAATTATGATGAAAAAAAGTTGACATACAATGATACAAATGCAGAGAATAAATTATGTTTAGCTTATTACAAAACTGATTTGAGTGGAGTAGAGAAAGTAGAGTATGATTTAGATAAAAAAACTAAAACTTGTAATGTTGATGATATGATATTTAAGAATGATGAAGATTCTAAGAAATGTGTTGTATCTAAGATAGAAAAAGATGTTCTTGCTAAAACATATAAAAAACTATTTGGTAAAGATATTGAAGAGAATGCTTCATTTAGAGTTTCTGAAGATACTATTTGTTATTTAAAAGATGGTTATTATTATTGTGGCATATCTGATTCTTATTTATATACAATTGGTAATGAAGCAAAAGTATATAGATCAATTGATAGAGCATATGAAAAGGGTAGTAGGATAGTTATTTATGATTACTTCCTTAAAGTAGCTGGTGATAGTTGTTATGCTACTTATACATCAAGCGTTGAAGATGCTAAATGTACCAAAAACTATACGAAAAATAAAAAAGTTGATATTGATTTTCTTTTAAAGAATGGAACAAAATATAAGCATATTTACGAAAAAGCTAAAGATGGAACTTACTATTGGGTTAGTTCTGAACCAGTTAAATAAAAAGTAATTAATTTTACTTTTTTATTTTGTCATAAAAGAGAAGAGAATAGTTATCTTTTACTTCACTTTTTAAAAATAGCAAACTACTCTTCTTATAACTACACTACTTCTTTAAAAAATAAGAATATATATAATAACCTTATTAATATATAATATTAGGATATATATTATAACCTTATTTAAAATATTAATAATGATAATATATTATATAACCTTATTTAAATATTAATTAGGATATATAATTGTTCATTTTAATTTTTTTATAATAATTTTTTTTCAAATTAATTTTAAATTGTATGAAACAAAATAATTATCATAGAGTGTATAATAATTGAATGATTATGTAATAATTTGGCTTAATTTATGGGTTATTAATAATCTATATAGATTTTGCATAATGTATATTATGTAAACCAACGCTTGGGAATAATAGTTTAAGATTATTTAGCATAGTATTTTATTAAGGTGATATAATGTCTACTATCAATGCTTTATTGGTTTCCTTTGGTGCTGGTATGTCAACTTTAATAGGTGGTTTAATTATCTTTTTTAATATTAAAGAAAAAAATATTAATAAGTTTATTACTTTATGTCTTTCTTTTTCCATTGCTATTATGATTGGCATAAGTATTACGGATTTACTTCCAACATCCTTATTTACTATTTTATTTAATATCCCTACTCCACTTTCTTATCTCATCATTATTTTAGCTTTTTCTATAGGAGTATTAATTGTTTATTTAATCAGTAAATTAATAAGTAAACAACAAGATTCTTTATATAAGTTAGGTATTCTTAGTATGGTAGCTTTAATTATTCATAATTTCCCCGAAGGTATTGCTACTTTTATGGGAAGCGTTGAAGATGTTAGTTTAGGACTAAAATTAGGTTTAGCAATTATGTTTCATAATATTCCGGAAGGTATATCTATCGCAGTCCCAATCTATTATGCTACAAAATCTAAAAGTAAGGCCTTATTTCATACTTTATTATCGGGACTTGCTGAACCCTTAGGAGCTTTTTTATCCTTTCTTTTTTTAAAAAATTATATTAATAATTTAATGATTAGTATTATCTTACTTTTAGTCGCTGGTATTATGATAACATTATCTATTGAAGAGATGTTTCCTAAATGTTTAGCTTATAAAGAAAATAAATATATTTATTTAGGCCTTAGTATTGGTACAATCTTAATATTATTAAATCATTTTCTTATGTAACCATATATTGGTAATAAAAATAACTTATTCTTCTTATAATTAAAGATAAATTATCCATAATATTATTAGGAGGGATAAAGAATGAGTAGAAACAGTAATAATTTAAGAAGCAACAATAGAGAAAGTTCAAATAACAAAGCTCGTAACAATAGAGAATCAAACAACAATAGTAAATGTAATTCAAATAATAAAGCTCGTAACAACAAAGAAAGTAGATAAAAATGAAAAAGAAGATGATCGAATATCTTCTTTTTTAATTATCATAATGGGGATGTTTTTTATAATCTTCAACTATCTTTTCATTAGAAATATGGGAATATATTTCAGTAGTGGATATATTTTCATGTCCTAGTAATTCTTGAATTATTCTTAAGTCTGCCCCATTATTAAGTAAATGGGTTGCAAAAGAATGCCTTAATATATGAGGGGATATTTCTTTTTTTATACCACTTTTATCACATAGTTCTTTTAATATCTTAAAAAAACCTTGTCTACTCATCTTATTACCATTATAATTGATAAAAATATATTCACTAGTCTTCTCTTTTAATAAAAAATTACGATATTCATTAATATATAAATCTAAATATTTAATTGTAATATCACTTAAAGGAATTATTCGTTCTTTTTTACCTTTTCCCATAACCTTTATTAAAGCATCATCACGATTATAATTGGCCATTGTTAAATTTAGTAGTTCCGAAATTCTAACTCCCGTTGCATATAATAGTTCCATCATTGCTTTATTACGATAATCAATTGGTTTAGTAAGCTTAATATCTAATAATTTATTTACTTCATCTTCAGTCAAATATTTAGGTAATCTTTTTTCTATTTTTGGCATTTTTATATTAAGAGCAGGATTATTTTTAATGATTTCTAATTCCATCATATAATCATAGAATGTTTTTAAGGCCGTTAAATAATGGGCTTTAGTTCTACTACTATCATCTTCTTTATAAAGAAAATTACGAATATCATCTTCACTTAAATAAGTAATGTCTTTATTATGAAAATAGTTAGTTATTTTAAGTAAGTTATAACGATAACTAGCAACTGTATTATTACTAAGTTTTCTTTCATATTTTAGATAATCTAAATATAATTCAATATTCTTATTTATTGTCTCATTCTCATTCATTTTAATCACAATATAATTGTATCACAAATTCGTTAAAATTTCTTAAAGTACTTATATTTACTTTCAAAAATACATAGTCTATAATATAAATAGGTGATCAAAATGAAATATTATTGTATAGGTATTAAAGGTGCTGGTATGTCAACTTTAGCGCAAATATTATATGATTTAGGAAATGAAGTATCTGGTTATGATGAAACAATTGATTATAAATTTACCGAAAAAGGTTTACACGAGAGAAATATTAAAATATATAATGATAGTAATCATCCCTTAGATAAAGATACTATTGTTACTTATTCAGTAGCAGTTCCTCTATCACATAAAGAAATGCAAAGAGTTCAAAAATTGGGTTTAACTATTAAAAAATATAATGAAATAATTGGGGAAATTACTAGTATGTTTAATACTATTTGTATATCTGGTACCCATGGTAAAACAAGTACATCTAGTATGGTTAAACATTTATTAACTGGTACTTATAATCCTTCTTATTTTATTGGATCTGGTAATGGTTATATTTCTAAAGATAGTAATATATTTGTTATTGAAAGTGACGAATTTAATAGACATTTTTTAACTTATCATCCTACTAATACAATTATAACTAATATGGAAGAAGAACATATGGAATGTTATAAAGATTTAAATGATATTATTGATACTTTCAATAAGTTTGCCAGTAATACTAAAGAAAAGATTATTGCTTGTGGCGATAATATAAATACCCATAAATTAAAATTAAAACAAGATATAGTTTATTATGGTTTTAATAATGATAATGAATATATTATAAAAAATAATATTGTTACGGATGGAGAAGAATTTGATTTATATCATCATAATGATTTTATTGAACATTTTAAATTACCAATATTTGGTACCCATATGGTTTTAAATGCTACGGCAGCGATTATTATGGCTATAAATTATAATGTTAGTATAAATGATATAAAGAATAGATTAAGTACTTTTAAAAATGAAGATAGAAGGTTTGCTGAAACATTTATTAAAGATACAATTATTATTGATGATTATGCCCATCATCCAACCGAAATTAACGCTACTATTACCGCTATTAAAAGAAAATATCCTGATAAAAGATTAGTTGTAGTTTTTAAACCTAATACCTATTCTAGAATAAGAGATTTTCAAGATGATTTTATTAAATCTTTAAGTAATTGTGATCAAGTATATTTAACTAATGTTGATTCTAATAGAGAAAAACAAAGTGATTATCCTAATATCAATTCTTATTTAATAACAGATCATATACCTAATGCAGCCATTATTAGTGAAGATAATATGGATATTTTGAAGAAAGAAAAAGGTTCTGTTGTGGCCTTCTTAAGTTGTGCAAGTGTAAGTCATCTAATTGAAAACTTTACTAAGTTAATTGAAGAGGATTCTAAATGAAAATTTTAGCAGATATAATTAGACCAGAAAAATTAAGTGATATAGTTGGGCAAGATCATTTAATTGGTAAAGATAAAATATTAACTAATTTAGTTAAAAATAAAAAATTATTTTCCATGATTTTATATGGCAAACCTGGTATAGGTAAAACAAGTATTGCTTATGCCCTTTCTAAAGAATTAGGAATGCGAACTAAGTTTTTAAATGCTACCGTTAATAATAAAGAAGATTTTGATAATGCCATTAATGAAGCAAAGTTTTATGGTGATATAATTTTAGTTGTTGATGAAATTCATCGAATGAATAAAGATAAACAAGATATTCTACTACCCTATATTGAAAATGGGACAATAATTTTAATTGGCTTAACAACAAGTAATCCCTATCATAAAATTAATCCTGCTATAAGAAGTAGATTACAAATATTTGAATTACACGAACTAACTAATGAAGATATTGTTAAAGTCTTAAAAAAAGCTTTAAATTCGTTAGATAATATAGTTATTAATAATAAAACTTTAAATATGATTGCTAATCTTTCCAGTGGGGATGTTCGAAGTGCCTTAAATTTACTTGAAATGGCCTACTATTCTACTTCTAATCACGAGATTACAGAAGAAGTAATTAAAAATATTAATTCTAAACCTGTTTTTTTTCATGATAAAAATGAAGATGGACATTATGATGTTTTAAGTGCCTTACAAAAGTCAATTAGAGGAAGTGATGTTGATGCCACTATCCATTATATGGCCCGTTTAATTGAAGCAGAAGATTTAGATAGTATTTTTAGACGTTTATCTGTTATTGCTTATGAAGATATTGGCCTTGCTAATCCTGGTATTGGTCCAAGACTTGATGCTGCTATTAATGCCTCATTAAGAGTAGGTTTACCTGAAGCTCGTATTATCTTAAGTGAAATTGCCATTGAGATGGCCTTATCGCCTAAAAGTAATAGTGCTGTTGTAGCTATTGATAATGCATTAAATGATATTCATAAAGGAAATGTCGGTAATATACCTAAACATATTATAAATGGTAATCCTAATTATAAATATCCTCACGATTATAAAAATTCTTGGGTAGAACAACAATATTTACCTGATAATATAAAGAATGCAAAATATTATTATAAAAAAGATAATTTAGTGGAAAATAATTTGAATAAAGTTCACGATGAAATGAGGAAATAAATGAAAATTGCAATTATTGGAACTGGTGCTTATAGTTTAAGTTTAGCTTTAATGTTAAGTAAAAAGAATAATAAAATAATGTTATGGACAGAAAATGAAAATAATGTAATAGAATTTAATAAAAATCATAAGTTACATAATATATTTAAAGATATAGTTTTTCCCAATAATATTAGTATTAGTAATAGTTATGAAGAAGTATTAAATAATGCCGAATTAATATTTTTAGTAACTAGTACTAATTATATTTTAGATGTATGTAATAATATAAAACCATATTATCATAATATTCCTATATGTATTGCTTCAAAAGGTATTCATAAGGAAAGTTTAGAATTATTATCGATAGTAGTTAAAAAAGAATTACATACCAATAATATTTGTGTGATATCTGGTCCTACTTTTGCTATTGATTTAATTAATAATGAACCAACTGCTTTAGCTATTGCGGGATATAATAAAAAAACAATTTCTCTAGTGAAAGAAAATTTACAAAATGAAACACTAAAATTAAGAATTTCTAGTGATATTATTGGTATCCAATTATGTGGAAGTGTTAAAAATATAATCGCTATTGCCTCTGGTATCATAAAAGGTTTAGGTTATTCAGAATCAACACAAGCCTTTTTAATAAATGAATCTTTACACGATATTAAAAACATAATATATTCTTTAGGGGGTAAAAAGAAAACAATATTATCTTTTGCGGGAATTGGTGATTTACTACTTACTTGTACTAGTACAAAATCTCGTAATTATTCTTTTGGTTATATTATTGGTAGTACTAACAATAATTTTAAAGAAAAAACAAATTATTTACAAAATAATACTGTTGAAGGTTATTATGCCCTAGATTCAATATATAAGTTATTAAATAAAAAAAGAGTTAATATCCCTTTAATAACTCTTTTATATGATATCGTAATGAATGATAAAGATCCTCATCAATTAGTTACTTTTTTGATTAAGAAACCTTAATTATATCATTAATAATATAATTAGTAATAAATAAACCTGCAACACCTGGAGTTGTAATTAAAGAAGAAATTATAACTCCTTTTTTTATTGGTATTTCATCACTACAAACAACAGGTATTTTACTATTAAGGGATGCATCTTTAACTAATTTTCGTAATTTTTTAGCTAATGGATCATTATTTGTTTTATCAAGGGTTGTTATTTTAATTTTAGTAGCGTCTACTCTATTACCTATTCCCATCGAAGAAATAATTTTGATATTATTATTTTGAGCAAATCGAATTAATTCTAATTTTGTATTAAGTGTATCACAAGCATCAATAATATAATCATAATCTTTAGCAAGAGTATAAATATTATCTTTATCTAAAAAGATATTTAAAGTAGTTATATTTATATCTTTATTAATATTAAGGGCCATATCTTTAGCAACATCAACTTTATTTTGATCTATTGTTGTTAAATCTGCTATTAATTGTCTATTTAAATTAGATAATTCGACTTTATCTTTATCAATAATAGTAATATTTTGAAAACCACTTCTTACTAAAGAAAAGAAAACAAAACTGCCTACTCCTCCTACGCCTACTAAAAGGATTTTCTTCTTTTTTATTTGTGCTAAATTATCTTCACCAATTAATTTTATTATACGATCATTCATAAAATTCTCCATTAAAAAACCTAGTGGTAGTTATTTTGATAAAGCCCGCGCTCTGGCAGGTGGTAGAACACATATCAAGTATTAGGATCCTAACCAATGGGCTAGTATTCAACACAACAAGATAATTAGTTCCCCAATATATCAATTTAGTCGGTTTTATATGAATAACTTACCTTTCTAGGTACTTTTATTATACCATAATATATTATGATTATACATAATTATTAAAAAATTTGACAATATATTTGTCAAATAATTTATTTCCAACAACCAGATACATCACAGTTAGATGAATAAGGCATTGGGTTAGGCATTTCTAGTTTAACTATCATTGGTATTTTAAATGCTCCTCCAAAACCTACACAAGTACCTGGTTGTAATATTTTTTGCTTTTCAACTATATCACTGGAAATATTTGGAAGCATTTCTTCAATATATTTTATATCTAATGGGTGAGTCATTTTAAAGATTAAGAAGTTACTACATTGGGCAATAACGGTATCACTAATTTCAACTGGTCTTTGACTAATTATATCAAGGATAACACCATATTTACGGCCTTCTTTAGCGATACGATCAAAAATATTATAACCAATTAAGAAAGTATCATTATCTTTTTGAATATATCTATGGGCTTCTTCTAAAAATAAATGGAATGGAATACTTGCTCTTTTTTCTAAAGCTTTTGAGTATTCAAATAATAAACGACAGAATATTTTAACTATTACTTTTGCATATGTATCATCAATATCTTCAAGATTAATATTAATTATTTGTGCTTTATAATTGTTTTTCATAACTAAAGATTGAATATAATCGTGAATTGGAATATGTTTTTCTCCAGAGAAATAACTACCTACTTTACTTGTCATAATTGTATTTAAACGTACTTTTAAGATTATTGAATCACTATATAAATTATCATTATGTTGGAATCCTTCACTAATTAAAGTAAATTCTAAAGCATTAGCAAAATCTGCTAAAGTATAATAAGCATCAGTAGGAACATTCCATTCTGTATCATCATCCATAATATGTTTTAAAATATAATCAGTAATTAAAACGCTTTCACCAAAATTACCGTGAGCATCGATTTCAAAACATTCACTAAATATACGTTGATAACCAACTCCAGGAATAACACTATTAAAATTAAATTCTGGTGTATTACATACTTCAATTATTGTAAATATTTCATTCTTTTTATTCGCAGTAGTTTCATTACTAAATAATATTGCTAGTAATGCTTTAGCAATTAAATGATTTTTTAATCTTCTACTCTCTTCATTTTCTTTACTAAATATTTTGGCAAGTTTAATTGTATTTTCAATTATAGGTAATTGGGAGTGACTGCTTGCTTGTAAAAGTAATGCCCAGTCATCAAGATTTAATAGATGAAGAGGTATATCAAGACGAAAATCATCTTCATCAGTGGGATTTGTTGTTATAAATTTATAATTATATTGAGCATTTTTTTCATTTAAAGTATGAAAAGCATTTTTATATTCACCATAAGCATCAAATATAAATAAATTAGCATTAACAGGATTCATGGCTTGATTACTAAATATATTTTGCACTATACGGGCAACTCCACAAGATTTACCTGAACCACTATTACCAAAAATAGCTAAGTGATTAGAAAATAAATCATTAATATTTGGACATACTTTAAAGTTTTTATAAATAGCAGATTCACCTAAAATAAATGAGTTTTCATTATAAGTACCTACTAATTCCATAAGTTCAGCACCATTAATAACTCTAATTGTAGAACTTAACAAAGGTTTTCTTAAAACACCATTTAAATATCTAGTACCTTGATATTCCCCTAAAAAACGTATTTTAATAATATCATCATTTAATTCAATAACTTCTCCTAAAATTCTTTGGTTTGGTGCTTCAAAAATAACGTGAACATTCATTAAATCTGATACTACTTCTCTACTCATTTTATTTTCAACATGTGCTATATTATCACTTATAAAAAGTATTTTTCCAAACATATTACATCATCCTTTTTATTCTACACTATTTAAATTATAACTTAAATAATGTAAACGTGCAATAAGAAAAATAAAAAAAGCATTTACTTTGCTTCGTAAACGCTTACTTTCTTTCTTGATTTACCAAATCTTTCGTATTTAACAATTCCGTTAACTTTACTAAATAATGTATGATCTTTACCCATTCCAACATTAGTACCTGGATAAATTTTTGTTCCTCTTTGACGATAGATTATAGAACCTGCTGTACAAACTTGTCCATCAGATAATTTAGCACCTAATCTACGACCTCTTGAGTCACGGCCATTATCAGTAGATGATTGTCCTTTTTTATGGGCAAATCTTTGAATATCTAACTTTATAAATAACATCTTTAATTCTCCTTTACTTTAATATTTTTAGGATATTGTTTTTCTAATTCTTTAAGCAAATCGATCATATTTCTAATAAGTTTCTTAGTAATTTCATCATCACTTAAAATATATATTTCTAAAATATCATCATTAATATATTTAATTGCTTTATCATTAATATTAAGTATGCCATTTATGGTAGTAAATACAATACTTGATACACTAGCACAAACAATATCTTTACCATAGTCATCAAAATAAGCATGACCACTTATTGCAATTTTTTTATCCCAACAAACAACTTTTATCATAATTATTTACTAATTTTTGTAACAACAAGTTTTGTATATGGTTGTCTGTGGCCTTGTTTTTTACGATATTTCTTTTTAGGTCTAAATTTGAAAACAACAATTTTTTTATTTTTACCGTGTTTTTCAACTTTACATTCAACTTTAGCACCCTTTATTGTTGGATTACCAACTACACCATCAATAAATAAAACTTCATCAAATGTTACAGTACTACCTACTTCAGCATTTAATTTTTCAACATATAAAACATCGCCTTCAGTAACATAATATTGTTTTCCACCTGTTTTAAATATAGCTTTCATTTCATACCTCCTTATTTCTTTCTTTAAGTCGCGCCCTTAAGGTAAGTTTCCTTTTTTAAACCTTTTTAGTGCGGTTTTTTCCGAAATGACTTAAAACACTTAGATTTTATCAAAAATCTTGGTATTTGTCAATTTTTTTACATAAATATTCTTGAATAACTTTATCTTCTTTAAAATACTTATTATTCTTTTTAAAATAATGTAATACATTTTTCTTTAATTCGGTTATTTTCTTGGTATGATTATCTATTTTGTCATAATCTAAATTATAAATACTCCGTTCTAATAAAAAACGATTAAAAATATATTTATAATCTTTATAATAGATAAACATTTCATAAATCATAAATCCACATATAAAATAATTATCATAACTATATTTATAATTAATATAAATAAATAAGATAAAAAAGATAAATGATAAAAATAAATTTAAATAATATGAATAATGATATGGTAAAAATAATTCTAACAAGTTATGAACTATTTTATTACCATCTAAAGGAATAATGGGAATAATATTAAAGATTAAGATCGTTAAATTATAATTCCACCATAAATTATACGTTATAAGAGAAAAATAATTTTTAAATATTAATAAAAAGATACATAATATTAATTGTGAAAAGATACCACCCATACTTATAATTAAATCTTTTAAAATATTACTATTAATTTTCTTATATATATCGGTATATCCTCCAAAGGGAAATAATTCAACTTTTATAATTTGATATTTAAATAATTTAATAAAAAAGATATGTCCTAATTCATGAATCAGACATATTAAAAAGATAATACTAATATTCTTAATATAACCACATAAGATACATATTAAGATAAAAAGATAAGTATAAGTATTAATTTTAAACTTTGCTAATATATTCTTCATAATTTAAATATTGCCCATCTTTTTCTAATACAAGATAGATATAGTTATCTAAAGATTCTCCAATTAAAGTATCTTTTTCTAAATAATCATATAAATTAACATTTATATTTGTTATATTACCATAATAATAATTAATGCCATCATTTCCTTGGATAATAACTGTTTTACCATAATTATCTTTATCTCCTATAAAAACGACTATTCCACCCATTAATATAGCTATGGGATTATTTTTATCATATGTTATTTTAACACCATCTAAATATTTTTCATATTTACTATTAGTGACATTTGCATCACTAAATACTAAAGTACTTTCATTATCAACACTAGGTAATATCTTACCAAATTTATCTTGATACCATTTATTTATTTTGGTAAATTCCATTGTTTCATTAAAAAGTTTAGTATTAAGTAATTCTTTATTACGAGCATTTATTTTAATGGAAATAGCTACTACAAGTACTAAAATAATACTTAATAAAGATCTTGTAATAAGAAATCTTAAATATTTAATTATTTTATTATCTGAAGTATTTTTCTTTCTTTTATGATTTATTCTAGTATAATCATCTATATTCATTATAATCACCACTAAATTATATGCATGAGCTATGTATTTTATTTTCTTTATAACTTAAGATATAGAATAGTAAACTAAAAGGAATATTTAAACCAATTTTTAATAAAATATTATTTATTGTGGTAAAAGTTAATATATTACTTAAAATAATATACATCGTATAGTTAAATGTATTTATAAGTAAATATACTGCTATATTATTCTTATTTAAATTATGAAATAATTTGTTTAGAAAATAAATAATAGTTAAAATAATAAGATTATAAATATTTTGAAATATTATTATATCAAGAATTAAGGCCGTTAATAGATAATCTTTATATTTTTTATTATATAAATAGATTATAAAAAAATAAGTATTATATTTAGTATAATTAGCTATAATAATATCTATTAATATTAAAAAATAAATCATATAGTCTCCTTTAGTACAGTAACATAATCTATATCTTTAATATTAATTTGATAATTAACTTTAATTATTTTTTCAATATCTTTATTAGTATTTATTATATCTTTAACAGTACCTATATATATGTTTTCTTTAATATTACCTAAACCAGATGTATATATTAAATCATTTTTTTGAATATTACTATAATTTGATATATTACTAACAATAAGTTCATTATTTATATATTCTAGTATACCTATTTCTTCATTAATTTTAACTGATATTTTACTTTTTTTATTAGTTATTAATTGGACAATACTAGTTGTCTTATTTACTTTATTTATAAGACCAATTAATGTATTATCATAAATAACAGGATTATTATCAAATTGTTGATCTAATCCTCCTCTTATAGTAATTTCATTTAAATAATTATATATATCTTTATATATAATAATAGTATTTATATAATCTAAATTATAATTAATATTTATCTGATTAAATTCTAATAATTTATTATAATTATCTTCGATAATATGACAATCTAGTGTATTATATATCTTTTTATTTAGAGATATTAATCTATATAATGGATCTTTTAATAAGATAATCAGAAATAATATAAGAAATAAATAATTATTTTTTATAAATTTAATCATTTTTAATACTTTCTAGATAATCATTTAATATTTGTTGATTAATACTATCATATTGTTTTTCATTATTATCTCTTTTAAGTAATTTTTCATAATTATTTAATTTTTTGAAGAATTGTTTAGATATAGTTATATTCTTTAAATAGATATCAATATTTTGCTTTTTAAAATAATTAACCATTGTATTAATAAGATTAAAATCTTTATAGATAGCTAAATATATTTTATATAATCCTTCATCATAAACCATTACTCCAACAGGAACTTCATTTAATTTTTGACTAGCGTTTTCAAAATCTTGATAAGCTCCAGCTTGAAAAACATAGACCATATATTCTTCTTTAGCATAGATATTTTGTTTATTTAAAAAGAAAAATGTAAAGCCAATACCTAAAGATATTGATATTATAATTAAACCAATTGTTTTTTTCATTTTATCACCATTTAAAATATACCATAATGTTTTTAAAAAAATTGTCAAAAAAAGAAACCTTTAATAAAGTTTCCTTTTTAATTCTTTATTATCTTCTAAAAGTAAAGTATATAACTTATGATAACTAAGATAAAGTAAATTATTTAAATGATTATCTACTACTAAAGGAAGATTATTTTCCTCTAATAAATTTATTTTTCTTTTTAAATCAAAATTAGAGAATCTAACTTCATTAAATTTAGTGACATCAACATATTTTAGCAAATCTTTTTCATAGAATAGTTTACAATTATCCGAAAAATTCTTTTCTAAGTCCCAAATCATTCCAATATCATTTAATAAATCTATTTTCTTTTGTTTAATTTCATCTACATTATTAAGATAATCTTTATGATATAAATATCTTTGATTAGTTAACCATTTATTAAGAGCTTTATTTTCACTGGCCTGATGATTATACATAACATTTAAGTTTCCGTTCTCTTCATAGTATTCTTTAGCAACATTATATGAATCTAACCAAATACGAAAATGTTTGGACATTTTACTTTCTAAGTTAAGATTAAGTTTATCAAGTAATTCTATTCTTTTAATATCAATTTTAGCATTTTCATTACCATTATAATAATTAAAATACATTTTCTTTTGCAAATATAACCATGATCCAATATTATAGCCCTTTTTATCATAGTTAATACCATCCAAGGTTTTAAAATCAAGAGGAATATCTAAATTGTTATAGGCGATTTTAAAATTCTCAACTAGTTTATACATTTCATTCCATTTATAATCTTGAAAATTCCAAATCATTCCAATCATATTAAGTTTATCTATTTGTTCTTGGGTAATTTCATTAGTAGAATATTTAATTATCTCATCAGGAATTGTCATATTATTTTTAGTATATTCTTTTTTCATTAAAAAGTATTTATAAGCATGTCTTTGATTACTTATCCATAATCCTAAATTGTAACCATCTTTAGTAATATAGTTATTTTTAACTAATAAATTACCTTTTCTTTCATAATATTTTTGGGCTTTATCGTACATAATGTCCCAGGAACTTCCATATACTTGCCAAACCATATTAATTTTATTTAGTAATTCAATTTGGGAATCTGTAATTTTACACGCTGTACCTTCTAATAAATCTAAATAATTTTCCCGTTGAACACTAATCCATTTACCTAAGAAGTAGCCATTTTCAGCATAATTAATACCATCATATGTTCTAAAATTTCTTGGGATGCGTAAAGTTTTAAATTCATTATAATATTTTTCAGCTAAATTATAATAATCCATCCACCCTAGTTTAACTTTACTATAAATATTTTTTATTAAATCATAAACATTACTATTGATTATTTCTATATTTGTAAATATACCAGTATTATAATCTTTTTTAATTATTCTTTCACCATGATTATAATTATTCTTTTCTTTATTTAATATATTAATGATATTATTTTGTAATTCTTGAATATAAGAGATATTACCTGCTAAATCAATTATAGTTGGCGAAGTTAAAATATTAATTATATCTTCTTTGGTATAATTTTCAGTAATTAAAATATCTCTTTTTTCACCCATTTTAATTAATTCTTCTAAAGAATATTGTTTTAAGACTTCTTTTTTTTCATGCATATTATCTCGTACACATAAACATCTTCCCAGTTGTTCAAAGAATACTATATCTGATTTAGTTTCTCTACCCATAATAACACCATCAACATTAGGAGCATGAATACCTTCATTATATTGATTTATAGCAAACATTATTTTAATTTTATGAGATACATCTTCACCATTTAAATTGGTATCGTGATAGAAGGCATCTCTTGCTTTCTTACCACCATCAGAAAGATTACTTAAACTTGTATAAAATTCAATATCATCTTCGTTATACATTTCTAATAGATATTTTTTAACTGTATTTTGAATTGCTAAAATATCATTTACATTTTGAATAGAATTAACAGGACAAAAATATATCCATTTACTTCCCATAAAAACATTTTTTTGAATAAGTTCTTTTGTTACATCCATAGAAGAAATAATCTTTTTTAAATCGCTTATTTCTTTTTCATATTTTATTTTTAATTCATAGTTTTTTTCTTTATTTAAAAATAGTTCCGTATTAGTTAACATTTCTTTTAAATCTATGTAAGCACTTTTATAAATAACATTAGGTAATATACCATCAATAATAGCTTGTTCTAAAGGATATTCATAAACTATGTTATTTGAAAATAATTCAGAACCATCAATTAAGGCCATATCTCTTACATAAGGAGTATTACGATCTCTTATAGTATAAGCTGTTGTACCAATTATTTTCATATTAGGATGATATTCAATTAAATCATTAACAGATTTACCCCATATAGGAGCACCAATATGATGAAATTCATCTAAAATAAGAGTATCATAATTTAAGTTTTTTAATTCATCTAAAGTATAATTAGTTAGCTTTTTATAAGTAATTATATTTAAATTAGAAAGTTTATCTAAGGAATAATATGTCTTTAAATTATTTAAAAAATGTTCAATAATACCTATATATGGTTCAATTAATAAGATTTTTTTATTAAGATTATTTAAAATATAGGCCATAATTACATAAGATTTACCAGTTCCTGTTGCTTCTATAATACCTGCTACTCTTTTGCCATTATTAAAAGCAATATTAATTTTATTTAAAGCATCTATATTATGGTTATATAACTTTAATTTCATATTATCCCCCCTTTTTTATCGTTAATTATATTACCATATTATAAAGTAATAATCAAGAAAAATGAAAAATAAATTTTTCATAAGTTAATGAATTCCTAACGGAATTCATTTTTGATATAATGGTGTTAAT
>CANQXT010000014.1 GCA_947627915.1 uncultured Bacilli bacterium | reverse complement strand
TCAGGGCTTTTTTAAATTTTTTCAAAGAGAAAACCGCCGTGAAAATTAATTACTTAATTTCGCGACAGCCCCTTTTTATTATATTTATTAATAAAGTTTCTTAGTAGAACAATTAATGTACAAATTATTGTTATAGTATATAATAATAAGAAAGCTAAATTCCATATATAGTTTAAGGCTTTATTATTACTAATAACATTAATATATTCTAAACCTATATCACAAACTAAATTAAAAGGTATTTTAATTAAGATTAATAACAATATTATATAGACGATTTCTAAGATCATTTTTCTTTTATCTTTACCATTTTTATTTTTAAATACCTCTACTACATTAGTTATTTCATTTATTAACCTTAAAAAGATATTAGTATTTAATTTATGATAATCAAGACCTCGTTCTAGATATATTTCTTGAGCTATCTTTTTAACATCTGTATTTTCATCTATTTTCTTACTAATCTTCTTTATTTCGTTTTCTCTTTCTTCTTCTACTAAATACTTGAGTTCACTTCTTAACTTATTTATTTTATTCTCTTTCATATCATCATCCTAAAGTCATTATATCAGATATTATTCTTTAATACAATGTAGAAAAAAAAGAACATTTAAGTTCTATTTTTTACCTAATAATATTAAACCACCAAAACCACCAATTAAAACAATAAATATAACTGCTAAAATAATAAGATCATGGGTACTTTCTTGCTTTTGTTTTTCTTCTGTACTTATTCTTTTTATTTTATTAATATCAATTTCTAATATAGAAGCTATATCTTGAACTTTATCTTGATATTCATTATTATCTTTATAACTATTTATTTTATCTTTAACTTCATCAAGACTACCAGCCCCTATATGTAATAAATCACCAACGACAATTGTCGGAAAATATGGTGTTGTATCTTCATTAAATTCTTCTAAAGTTGCAGTCATAAGATTTTTAGCATCTTCTGTAACAACTCTTCCGTTTTCATCATATGCCTCAATAATAACAAAATCAAATAAATCTTTGTTTTCTTTTAACATATTATTAAAATAATTTTCTGCTGTTTCACAATTAGGACATCCTTCTTTAGAAAACATATATAATGTTGTTTTTTTAGCTACAACATTACTCATAAAAGCAGTTAAACATATTATTACTAAAATTAATTTTAAAATCTTTTTCATCTAAACCTCACTATTTTTCTAATGTTTTAAATATTTTTACTATTCTAACAATTATTTCCTTATCTTCAATAAATATTTTATTAGTAGCAATTAAAGTAGCTAAACCATTAGCATATAACCATATATGCATAAATAAATCTTTTGCTTCTTCAAATGTATATCCTTGTTTATTTACTAAATTGATAATAGCACCTTGATTCCATTTTTCATTTAAAACATCATCTATACTCTTCCATTTTAAATTATCAGATAAGAATAAACTAATAAATAAATTCTTATAATATTTTGCAAATTCAACATAAGCTACACATAAAGTTACCAATGCTTTCTTATTATCTACTCTACTTGTAATAAATTCATCATATTGTTTATATATTTCTTTATATAAATCATTCTTTATTTCATCCATATTACTATATATCCGATATAAAGGTTTAGTAGATATCTTTAAAGCTTTAGCTAAATCTCTAGCAGTTAAACTATCCCAACCATTTTTATTAACCATAATGACTGCTTTTTTAATAATATTTTCCTTTGTTAAATTACAACTTACAGGCATAGTCCAAACTCCTTTCTTATAGGTAACTTACGTTACCATTATATAGTTATTTTTACTATTTGTCAAATTATTAAAATAAAAAATATTATGTGTGTCTTCTTTTAATGTAAAAAAAATAGCAAAATCATAATTTTTTGCTATTTTTATTTTTTAACTATCTATTATTCATTTATGATAAACGGATCATCTTTTGTACCTTTAGCATTATTTATTTTGATTCATTGTGTAACAATTGCTGGTTCTGGCATTTTTATTATATATGGGTCTTCTTTACTTCCAGCACCACTTTTAAGTTTAGTATCATTTTTTAAATAGAATACTGGACGAACGCTATAACCGACGCCCAAGCTGCTACTGGTCACAGCATCATAATACGTATACACATCCCATGCACGGACATAATTTCCATCGACGCCATATTTACTTATTAGCTATTCAGCAGACGATATTCCAGATATTCCATTTTTGCTTGGGTATATCCACGAGTTCTTGGATGCATTAGAATTTTTTGGATTACCTCCTGGATATGCATAATAATAATCGTGTAGATATTGCAATCCTATTTTTGCTTCTACAGTATTTGGAAATTCATTCTCTATTGCATATATTTCATCTCCATTGTAATCACCATTATCTTTATTTGTATCTCCGTATTTCCATTTATGAGTTTCATCTATTTTATTTAGCCATTCACTATTGTTATTTAAATATTCATAATAACTATTTCCTATAAAGATATTAGTTTGATCATAACTACCTTTACAATCTGGATTATCTTTTTTACATAAGCCATTTATTCTATTGTATAGTTTTGAATTAGCCCATGTACATAATGAACCATCTTCTCCACATTCTTCTTCTGTTGGTTTATATTTATCGTTCCATTTAAATTGGGATGTATAATTTTCTTTTACTTTTGTAGCTTTTATTAAGGCTAGTTCTCCTTCAGGTGTTACGCCAATTATTCGGTACATATATTTGTCTATTCCAGTTTCACTTGTACATTCTTCTTTATCTGTTGTACCAAAGCATATCCAATTATTGACATTATCTGTTCCTTGATATCTATACATTTCTCCAGTTACACTTGATGTTATATTTTCTACCTTTCCTATTGCACTTCCTTTACTTATTATACATTCTCTCATATCTTTTTGTCCATCGCAAAATTCCCCTAAGATGGTCTCATTCCACTTATTATATACGGATCCTCTTTGCTACCATCTCCACTCCTAAATGTTGTATCATTTTTTAGATAAAATACAGGGCGCACGCCATTACTATAAAATAAATCACTATTACTAATGTCATACCGTGTTATAGCCCAGGAACTAATAGTATTACTATTGGCACCAGATTGACTTATTAGCCATTCATCTATTATTCCAGATATTTCATCTTTACTTAAATGTATCCATGATGTCTTGGCAATATCATGAGATTTTGGTTTTCCACCTGGATAAGCGTAATAAAAATCATGAAGATATTGTAATCCTATTTTGGCTGGTATAACATTTGGAAATTGACTTTCTATTATATATATAGAATCTCCATCATAATTACCATTATTTCCATTTGTAGCTCCATATTTCCATTCATGATTCGTTATCTTATTTAACCATATACTTCCTTCGTTTAGATATTCATAATAACTATTTCCTATAAATATATTGGTTTCTTCTTGACAGTGTTCATTATTTAAATTACATAATCCATTAAGACTATTATATATTTTTGATAATGGCCATACACATTTTGAGCCATCACTTTCACAATCTTCAGTTGTATATTTATCATTCCACTTAAAACCAGTTACTCCAGTTTCTTTTATTAATGCTAGTTCTCCTTCAGGTGTTACGCCAATTATTCGATACATATATTTGCCTATTCCAGTTTCACTTGTACATTCTTCTTTATCTGTTGTACCAAAGCATATCCAATTATTGACATTATCTGTTCCTTGATATCTATACATTCCTCCTACCGGACATTTAGTTATATCACTTTTTCCTTTTAATACTGTATTTGTCGGACCTGTACATCTATTAAAATATAATGTACAATATGTTGTTTCTGTATTTACTATTGTTAATGAATTACTTGTATAGGTTATTTTTGGATTTTCTATTATATCTCCTTTTTCATTCATACATTTAGTTTTTTCTAAATCTAATAATGATTCTGTTGGAAAACTTTCTTCTGTATATTTTTCTCCATCTAAATATATTGCAAACCTATTATAATCAACATCTTCTTTTAATTTTACATTATCCAGTTTCATTTCTTTATTATGACTACTCTTATACATAAAATATATACTTATTATTTCTAATGCTACAAGTATTATTACTATTACCTTTGTATTCTTTTTCATTTTCTTAACCCTCACTTTGAATATACGTATAGCGTATATTTTTCTATATTAATTATAGATTAAAAATATCTTATAAGTCAATTATAATATATTGAATTTTATAATTTTGTCATTTTATGTCATATATAATTTGTTTTAATTTTATATACGCTTAACGTATTTTTTAAAATATTCTCTACGCGTATAAGGTAAAATAAAAACAGGAGAGTCAAAATATGGATATGACTAGATTAAAAGAAATTAGAGAAGATAAAGATATTAAGCAAATAGAAATTGCTAATTATCTAAATATAACACAAGCCCAATATTGTCGTTATGAAACAGGAGTTAATATAATCTCAATTGAAAAATTAGATAAATTAGCTAATTTTTATAATACAAGTATAGATTATTTATTATATAGAACTGATGAAAGAAAACCATATCCAAGATCTATATTAAATAAAGATAAACAAACTGAAAAAGAATATGAAGTTATTTAAAAAACAATTAATCTTTTAATGTTTTTAAAGTTCTTATATTCTCTTTATTTTTTAAAAAATTATCTAACTTATTACATAGTTGAAAATCTCGATTATCAATAAGTACTTGTTTTAATGCTTTTATATTAGCGCCTTCTATATCTCTGGCAAAGTCATAACACCAATAAGATTTTTTACTTTCTATTATTACTTGTTCTAAGGCTTCAATATTAGCTCCTTTAACATCTCTGGCAAAGAAATAACATCTGTCATAAAAGCTATTATCATATGAAGTTACTTGTTTAAATAATGATTTATCCATTACTATTTGTTGTAAAGATTCAATATCGGCTCCTTTTATATCTCTGGCAAATTTATAACACCATTCTTGCTCTTTACTTTTAATTACCACTTGTTCTAATGCCTTAATATTTGCTCCTTCAATATGTGCAAAATAATAACACCATTCAGGGGCATTATTATCAATTACGACTTGTTCTAAAGATGCAATATCAGTTCCTTTTATATTTCTTGCAAATAAATAACACCAGTTATTCTTTCTACTTTTTATTACTTCTTGTTCTAAAGTTCTAATATTAGCTCTTTCTACCTCTTTAGCAAATTTATACCACCATTCAAAATCTTTACTATCAATTATAACTTGTTCCAAATCTTCAACAGAAGAATTTTTTATAAATTTAGCAAATAAGAAACACCAAGTAAGTGATTTTGTTTTTATTGGAACTTGTTCCAATTTTTTAATGTTAGCTCCTTCAATAGTTTTTGCAAATTTATAGCACCATTCACAATTTTTACTATCGACAAATACTTGCTCCAAAGATTCGATATTAGCTCCCTTTACATCTCTTGCAAATTTAAAACACCATCTTAAATCTTTGCTATCAATTATAACTTGTTCTAAATCTTGAACTGAAGAATCATTTATATATTTAGCAAATAGAAAGCACCAATTTAATGATTTATTTTTTATTGCTACTTGTTCTAGTTTTTTTACATTTGCTCCGTCAATATCTCTAGCAAATAAATAACATAATTCTGAATTTTGAGAGTTTAATACTTGTTCTTCATATTTTTCAATAGTTAATTTATCTCCATATTTATTTTTATAATCTATAATATCTTCCCATTTTACGCTCATATAGTATCTCCTGTAATTTGTATTATAACATATAATGTTTATTAGTAAATTAAAAACTAAAGATAATTAAGAACAAATTAAAGATATTTTGATAAAAGTATTTTTATTTTAATACTTAATTTTATGTTAAAAAGAATATTTGTGAGTAGAATTATAATTAGTATTATGAAAAAAATATATGGACATTTATATGGACATTTAATACAATTAAAGAATTAGTGACTAACGTTTTAGTTTATAAATATTGGTGTAATGGGTATTCGTTTTGAATTCTATCCTAATCATATAAGAGTTACGATTATTTTTGAATTAAATAAATTTGAAAAAGAAAGTGATGTTATTATTCCTAGTGAATTAAATGAATTTAATAGATAGTAATTATATAAAAAGAGTTGGTTCTAATAAAAATGGTTATTGGATTATAGTTAAATAATATTTTTAAATTTTGAAATAGAAGAAAATAATTTATTTATATAAATAATAAGACAATACGTTATTAAATTTAGTATTGTCTTATTTTTTTATTTATCTCTTAATACAGCATTAAATTTACTTTCAACTTGTTTAATTATATTATTAAATATAACCATTACTTCATCTTCAGTTAAAGTTCTATTATAATCTTCAAATGTTAAATTATAAGCAATCGATTTTTTATTACTATCTATTTTATCACCTTCATAAACATCAAAAACAACGATATTAGAAAGTAGTTTACCACCGGATTTTTTAATTTCTTTTTGAATATCCATTGCTTCTACACTCTTATCTACTATAAAGGCCATATCTTTTTCAATTTTTGGATATTTATTTAATTCTGTATATTTAACATCACTTGATTTATGTTCTAAAACTTTAGTTAAACTAATTTCACAAACATAACAATCTACTTTTGATACATTTGGATGTAATTTACCAAAGTATCCTACTTCAGATCCATCAATTATAATTTCACTATTAATCTTTGGATGTATTTCTTTAGGTAAACTATCACTTAATTTTAAAGTATAACGATTATTTAATCCTAAGAATTTAAGTAAATTTTCTACTATTCCTTTAATTAAATAGAAATCAATTTTATAATCATTAGTATTCCAAGTATTTTTAATATATTTACCAGTTAAGATAAATGAAAGTTTAGTATCTTCAAGATATTCTTCTTTTTCACTATATACATTACTTATTTCATATATTAATAAATCATTATTTTTCTTACTTAAATTATAATTAACTACTTCAAGTAAACTATTAAGTAAACTTTGTCTTACATAACTTCTTTCTTTTAACATTGGTCTTAATAATTTAATTGGATCATTAAAATGATAATTAAATTTCTTACTATCATCTTCACTTACTAAAGTATAAGTTCTAACTTCATTAAATCCTAAAGATCTCATTCTTTTTGAAACTATTTTTCTTAAATAAGCACTATCTTGATATCTTCCTTTTTTTGTTGTAATTATTGGAAGAGTTGGTTTAATACTTTCATAACCATAAATTCTTCCAATCTCTTCAATTATATCTTCTTTTTGGGGATAAATATCAGGTCTTCTATTTGGAATAGTTACTAAATAAGTATCTTTATCTTTTTCATAAACAAAACCTAAACTATCAAGAATTTTAGTTACATCTTCATTAGTTAAATTCATTCCTAAAATTGAATTTGTTTCTTCCAAAGTTACTTTAACTTTCTTTTCCGTTTTATCTACTTTATCATAAGTAATCATACCTTTAACTATTTTAGCATCAGCATATTTTTCTAGTAAATGACATGCTCTTTTAATAGCAAGTATAGTATATTCATAATTCATTGGTTTTTCAAATCTTAAACTAGATTCACTTCTAAGACCTAATCTTATTGATGTATATCTTATATTATAACCATTAAATAAAGCAGATTCAATTAAAATATTTTTAGTATTTTCATTAATACCTGATAATAAGCCACCCATAACACCAGCAACACATAAAGGTTTTTCACCATCAGTAATAATAATATCATCTTTAGTAAGACTTCTCTCTTCTTTATCCAAAGTCATAATTGTTTCATTATCATGAGCCATTCTAACTTTTATTTTATTACCAACAATATCTTTATCAAAGAAATGAAGAGGTTGACCATATTCAAGCATGACATAGTTAGAAATATCAACAACATTATTAATACTTCTTACACCTGCAGCTTCTAATCTATGTTTAATAAAATCAGGACTTTCTTTAATTTTAACATCTTTAGCAATCATTAAATTATACATATAGACATTATCTGTATCTACTTCTAAAGATACTTGGCCTTCAATATCTTCATCTATTTCTTTATAAGATACATCAGGTGGAGTAACTTTTTTATTTAAAACACCAGATACTTCATAAGCAAAACTTAAATGATTATTACAATCAGTACGATTAGGATTTAAATCAAGTTCATATAATGTATCACTTAAACCTAAATATTCTAGAGGGTCTTCACCTACAGGAGCATTACTATCTAATTCACAAATACCTTTACTATATGTTTCTTCAGTTTTTTCTTCTAGTCCTAATTCAAATAAGGCACAAATCATCCCATTTGATTCAACACCACGAATAACACTTTTCTTAATTTCAAAATCACCAGGTAAAATAGCACCAGGTAGAGCCACAATTACTTTTAAATCTTTACGAACATTGGAAGCACCACAGACAATTTGAATAGTTTCACTACCTATATTAACTTTACAAACATTTAAGTGATCACTATCAGGATGTTTAGTACATTCGACTACTTCTCCAATAATTAAATTATCGATATGGGTACTTGTAACTTTTTCAACATTAATACCAGCTGATGTTATTTTACTAGCTAATTCTTTTTTATCAACATCTTTAATATCAACATAATCATTAACCCAATTTAAACTAACTGCCATATTAATACTCCCTTCTATCAAAATCTTTAAGCATTCTAACATCATGATTCATATAGAATACTCTTATATCATTAATACCATATTTAAGCATAGCAAGTCTTTCAATACCAAAACCAAAAGCAAAGCCATTCCATTCATCAGGATTATAACCACAATTTCTTAAAACTATTGGATTAACCATACCAGCTCCACCAACAGTAATCCAACCAGTACCTTTACAAATATTACATCCTTTACCATTACAATTAAAACAACTAATGTCCATTTCTACTGATGGTTCTGTAAATGGATAAAAGCTAGGTCTAAATCTTGTTGTTCTTGCTTCACCAAATAACATTTTAGCTATACTTTCAAATGTTCCTTTTAAATCTCCTAAAGTAATATTTTTATCTATAAGTAATCCTTCCATTTGCGTAAATTCATGTGAATGAGTGGCATCATCTTCATCTCTTCTATATGTTTTACCTGGACAAATAATTCTAATAGCTTCTTTGCCTTCATGTTTTAACATTTCTCTTACTTGAACAGGACTTGTTTGACTTCTAAGTAAATATTCATCACCCTTAACATAGAAAGTATCTTGGGCATCTCTTGCTGGATGACCTTTAGGTAAATTAAGAAGTTCAAAATTATATAAATCTTTTTCTACTTCAGGTCCTTCAACTACATCATAACCCATACTCATAAGTAAACTTTCTAAACTTTCAACAATTCTTTCTAAAGGATGAGCACTACCCATAGCAATTTCTGTTCCTGGAAGAGATACATCAATTGCTTCACTATTTAATTTTTCATTAATTTCTTTATTTTCTAATTCTTTATTAATTTTATTATATTCATCAGTAAATTTATTTTTAAGAGCATTTACTTGCATCCCAAAATCTTTTTTACTCTCATTTGGTACATCTTTAATTAAACTATTAAGTTGAGTAATTTTACCATTTTTACCCATATACTCTACTTTAATATTTTCTAATTCTAATTTATTACTAACATTATTAAATACTGTTTCTAATTCTTTATTAATTGCTTCTATTTTATCATTATACATAAAATTATTCCTTTCTAATAAAAAAATTTCATAAATTAAAGGACGAATAAGATCCGCGGTACCACCTTTATTTATGAAATTTCATACACTTTTAGTCTTTAATGGAAACTACCCAACTAATACTCCTTAATTGAAATTCATTTTATTATTTATCTATAAATATTTTCACCAATTATATTTATTCTCTAAATTAGAAATAATAAAACTACTTAGATTAATTCATTGTATTATTAATAATTATTTGCTTTTCTTTCAAAGAAGCTTTGTGGATGATTACATACTGGACAAACTTCAGGAGCTTTTTTACCCACTACTACATGTCCACAGTTACGGCATACCCAAATCGTATCACCTTCACTAGAGAAAACTAATCCTTCATCCATATTACTAATTAATTTTCTATATCTTTCTTCATGTTCTTTTTCTATTTTAGCAACAGCTTCGAATTTATAAGCTATTTTATCAAAACCTTCTTCACGAGCTACTCTAGCAAATTCTTCATACATATCTGTCCATTCATAATTTTCACCCGCAGCAGCATCTTCTAAATTAGTATGTGTATCAGGAACATCACCATCATGTAATTCTTTAAACCATAATTTAGCATGTTCTTTTTCATTTTCAGCAGTTTCTAAAAAGATTGCTGCAATTTGTTCATACCCTTCTTTTTTTGCTTTACTTGCATAATAAGTATATTTATTTCTAGCTTGACTTTCTCCTGCAAAAGCAGCCATTAAATTTGCTTCAGTTTTACTTCCTTTAAATTCCATATTCACTTCTTCCTTTCATCAAAGATTATAATCTATTTAAATAAAAAAGTAAAGATTTAATCCTTACTTTATTCTTACATTTTCTAAATCTTCATAAACCTCTTCTAAAGCTTTAATTAATTCATCATTATCACTTTTATTTTCATCTTTTTTCTCATCTTTATCTTCTTTATCTTCTATGATTTTTAAATTACTTTTATGTTCATAATCTTTATCGTCTATATATTTATCTTTATATTCTTCATTATTATTTTTTTTCTTTAAATCTTCAATTTTATTTTTTAAATATTTTTTGACTATAAGATCATCTTGTACTTCATCTTTTTTCTTATCTATATCATTTTTATTATCCTTATTATCTTCTTTATTATCTTTGTTATCTTTATTATCTTTAAATGTTATACTAAATATATTCATAATATCTTTAACTATAATATATAAAGCTGGAATAATAATTATTAATAACCAACCTAAAGTACTAGATAAGAATAATTGAATTTTACCAAGTCCAGGAATAACTGCTTTAACTACTCCCACTAAATTTTCTTCTGTTACACAAACAGCATCTTCTTGAGTATTATTATCACCTTTTGTAACTAAACAAGGTTTCCCATCATCTGTTTTTTGAATTCCTACTACTCTATGAGTCATTGTCATACCATAATTAACTTGCCATGAAGATATAAATGTTATAACATCATTTACTTTAACATCAGATAATTTATTTACTCGAACATTAACAATAACATCTTTGGTTTTAATTGTTGGTTCCATACTACCAGTTTGAACAGAATATATTGAGAATAATGGTTCATAATTTTCACCCTTAGAAGCAAGTAATTTAACAGAAATAAAATAGTAAAGTAATAATATACCTAATATTACTAACAACACAAAAATTGTCCAACTAATTACTGTTGAAATATATCTAAAAAAACTCTTTATACTAAAAACAGTCTTATTATCTTCCATACATTTCTTCCTTATTCTAAATTTATTATATCCAATATTTTTTTATATAGCAATAATCTATTCTGATAGATCTTTATAATTTACTTTAAATTCAGCTTGAATAGTTTTTCCGAGATTTTCTTCTTTATATTTAATAATTGTTTCACTCTTCCAATATATCTTGACTTTTTCATATGGATTAGTTGATAATTCATAATTAGTAAGAACTTTTACATTACCAATTACTCCAGCTAAATCATAACTAGAGCCAATTAAAGAATTAATATTACTACCATTAATAGTTACAGCGTTATTAAGATAGAACCATTCTTTTTTATCATATGAAAAGGCAAATCGAACAATAACATCACTATCATTAGTACCTAATACATTCTTTGTAAAATCATTTTTTGTAATATTATAACGAATATCAAAATATTTTTTAAAAATATTATTATAATCATGCGATTCTATTTCAATTGTATCAATATTTTCTAATATTATTTCTTTACTTTTATTATTATCACTCGTAGATAATGTTTTATTTATACTGCCATTATTTGAAATGACAATTTTAGTATCATCTTTAATAATTTCAATAGTTTCTTGATTATTATTATCATTATATTTATTATGATAAAATTTACCAACATATACTAATGTTGTAAATAATGTTAAACCAAAAAGTAAGATTAACATAATAGCTATAATCGTTTGAACATTATTTTGATTAGCTACTTTTTTTATTTTTAAATCTTCAGTTCCATCATGTTTTACTTCTTTTTTCTTTTTTACCCTTTTATTCATTTGAAGTAATCTCCTTATACTAAAGAAAGTATAGCATAAAGTGACTTATTTATCAATTAGTAAATTGAATAGTTTTTTAATAAATGCTATAATCAAAATATGGAGGATAAATAATGTTAGAAAACAAAGTTGCTATTATTACTGGATCATCTAGTGGTATTGGTTTAGCTATTGCGAAAGAATTTTTGAAACAAGGAGCTTATGTTACAATATGTGGGACTAACGAAAAGAAATTAGTGAATGCTTTAGATGAATTATTAAAAGAAAGTAAACCTGAAAAAATATTAAAAGTAAAAGCTGATGTATCTAAGACAAGTGATGTCCAAAATCTTTTTCAAATGACTTACAAGAATTTTGGGAAAATTGATATATTAGTAAATAATGCGGGAATTGCTCCATCTAAATCAATAGAAGAAATGACTGATGAAGATTTTGAACAAGTATTAAGCATAAATACTTTTGGGACATTTAAATGTACTAGAGAAGCAGTTAAATATATGAAAGATAAGGGAGGAAGTATTATAAATACCAGTTCTTTTGTTAGTTTATATGGTTCTCCTAATCAATCGGCATATACAGCATCTAAAAGTGCCATTAATGGTTTAACTAAATCTAATGCTAAAGAGTTAGGAAAATATAATATTAGAGTTAATGCCATTGCTCCTGGTGTTGTTATGACTGATATGGTTAAAGATAATTGTGATACTGAAACAATTAAAAGATTAAATATGATGACTCCTTTAAATAGAGGAGCTAATCCTGAAGATTTAGTTTTTGCATATGTTTATTTAGCTAGTGATAAAGCACAATTTACAACTGGCACAATAATTAACATTGATGGTGGTTTAGTAATGTAAAAAAATGTTGAAAACAATTGAGTTTTCAACATTTTTAATTACGATCACTATTAAATTCCAATATTAATCTTAATACTTGTAATATGGAAGTAAGAACACTGGCAACATAGGTTAAAGCTGCAGCTCTAAGCATTTTAGCTACACCATCATCTTCATCATCATCAATTAGTTTTAATCTTGCTAATTCCTTTTTAGCTCTACTACTAGCATTAAACTCAACGGGTAATGTTACTAATTGAAAGGCTAATATTATTAGTAATATAGCAATACCAATCATAAATAAATTAAATGATGAAAAGATAAACCCTAACATAATTACTATCCAAGGAAATGGAGATACAAAACTAACTAGTGGAAAGATAAAACTACGAATACGCATAAAAGCATAACCTTCTTTATCTTGAATAGCATGTCCACATTCATGAGCAGCAACACCTAAAGATGCAATTGTTGAACCATGGAATATATCACTAGATAATTTAATAACTTTTCTTGAAGGATCATAATGATCTGTTAAATTACCTGGTGTTTCTACTACATATATATCTTCTAAACCATTTTCATCTAATATTTTTCTAGCTACTTCAAATCCCGTTAATTCTTTACTGTTTTCCATATTTTTATATTTTCCATAACTAACACTTACATTTATTTGTGCTATTAAAGGAATAATTATAATTAATAAATATAGTAATATATCCATTATCGTATCACCTCAAACTTTGTTCCTTCCCTTGTATCTTTTAATATTATACCCATATTTAAAAGTTCTTCTCTTATTTTATCAGCAGTTAGAAAATCTTTATTTTGTTTAGCAATATTTCGCTCATTTATTTTTTGATTAATTAATTCTTCATCTATTTCTAAAGTAACTTCTTTGGTTAAATCTAAACTTAACACTTGATCAAAATCTTTTATAAGTTCATATTTAGTTTTATCATTAACTTCACTTTTTAATACATCATATATTATAGAAATAGAATTGGCCGTATTTAAATCATCTTCTAAAGTTTTCATAAATTTATCTTTATATTCTTTAAATACTTCTTCATTAATTTTGCCATCTTTATTTAAACTTAAGACTTTATTTTTTAATTTTTTATATGTTGCTTCAGCTATATCTAGAGCATCATAAGTAAATAATAATTGTTTACGATAATGACTTTGTAAACACATAAAACGATAACTTAGTGGATTATAACCTTTACTTTCTAATAAAGATATAGTTAAAAATTCACCATTGCTTTTACTCATTTTACCACTTTTATCAAGAAGGTGTTCTACATGAAACCAATAATTACACCACTTATGACCAACATAACTTTCTGTTTGGGCTATTTCATTTGTATGATGTGGAAATATGTTATCGACACCACCACAATGGATATCTAAATATTCGCCTAAATATTTTAAAGATATACAAGAGCATTCAATATGCCAACCAGGGTATCCTAGTCCCCATGGACTTTCCCATTTTAATTCTTGGTCGTCAAATTTTGATTTTGTAAACCATAAAACAAAGTCAGCTTGATTTTTCTTATTATTATCTTCTTCGACCCCTTCTCTTACTCCGACAACCATTTCATCTATTTTATGATTAGTAAGAACATAATAATCATTTAATTTTGAGGTATCAAAATAAACATTACCACCAGCTATATAAGCATAACCTGTGTCAAGTAATTTTGTTATCATTTTAATATATTCTGGTATATTATCGGTTGCTTTACTTACTATATCTGGCCATCTAATATTAAGTTTCTCAGCATCACTTTTAAAAGATTCAGTATACATTTTAGCTATTTCTAAAACCGTCTTATGTTCTCTTTTAGCTCCTTTAAGCATCTTATCTTCACCAGAATCACTATCACTTGTTAAATGACCTACATCAGTTATATTCATTACTCTTTTAACATCATAACCAATGTATTTTAAAGACTTTTCTAATATATCTTCCATTATATAACTTCTTAAATTACCAATATGAGCAAAATGATAGACAGTGGGACCACACGTATACATCTTAACTTTACCCTTTTCATAAGGAATAAATTCTTCAATTTTTCTTGTTAATGTATTATATAAATACATATAATCCTCCTAACTAAGTCTTTGGGTAACTTTTTCTTTACCAATTAAGTATAATTCATCAGGAAGTTCAGGTCCATGTTCAACGCCACTTATTTTAATTCTAATTGGCATATATAATAATTTTCCTTTAGCACCTGTTTTTTCTTTAACTTTATTTATTACTTCAGCTAAATTTTCAATAGTCCAATCATCTAAATTACTAATTTCTTCACGATAAGCATTGATAACTGTTGGAATAATTTCATCACTATTTAAAAACTCTTCATTTTCCTTACTAATATTTATTTCATCATTAAAGAAAATATTAACAAGTTCATCTATTTCTTTACCATAAGATAAATGATCTTTATAGATAAGTAATAATTTATTTATCCATTCTTCACTTTTATCACTTACATCATGAGTTAAAAATGGTCTTATAAATTCTAAATACTCATCATCTTTTAAATTTTTAATATATTTTTGATTAAACCATTGTAATTTTTTTATATCATATGTTGCTGGAGATTTACTAATTCTTTTTTCATCAAATGCTTGAATTAATTCATCCATTGTAAATAATTCTTGATTTTCTTTAGGACTCCAACCAAGTAAGACTAAATAATTAACAATTGCACTAGGTAAATAACCTTCATTATATAAATCCATAAATGAAGCATCACCATTACGTTTAGATAACTTATTACCATCACTACCTAATACCATTGGGACATGAATATATGTTGGTGCTTCCCAACCAAATGCTTCATACAATAAATTATATTTTGGTGTTTGTGCTAAATATTCATTACCTCTTATAACATGAGTGATTCCCATTAAATGATCATCAACAACATTAGCAAAATTATAAGTTGGATAACCATCACTTTTAAGTAATATTTGATCTTCTAATATTTTATTTTCAACTTTAACATCACCATAAACAACATCATGAACTATACTATAACCATATTTAGGCATTTTTTGTCTAATAACATATTTTTCACCATTTTTAATTTTTTCTTCTATTTCTTCTTTACTTAGATTAGAACATCTTCCATCATACATAAAAGGAACTTTTCTTGCATCACAAAGTTTACGCATTTCTTCTAAAGTTTCTTTGGTACAAAAACAATAATAAGCATGACCTTCTTCTACTAACCATTCCGCATACTTTTTATATATATCTAATCTTTCACTTTGAATATATGGCCCATACTTACCAGCATTATTAGGTCCTTCATCAATATCCATATGACATAATTTTAAAGTATTATAGATAAAATCTATGGCTCCTTCTACTTTTCTATTTTGATCTGTGTCTTCAATTCTTAATATAAATTCACCACCATTATGTTTAGCTACTAAATATTCAAAGATAGCTGTTCTTAAATTACCAATATGCATAAATCCAGTTGGTGATGGGGCAAATCTTGTACGTGTACTCATAATTTCACTTCCTTAAGAATTATTTTACCATAATATCTCCATTTTTTCACTATTTACATTGATTTTAGTAAAAAAAAGTTTTTCCAGTTAATTGGAAAAATTCTTGTTTTTCAAAAGTTTTTCCAGTTAATTGGAAAAACTTTACATAATATTTAGAATATGTTAGAATTAATTTAGGTGAGAAAAATGATAATTAGAGAAAGATATCTTCAAAGAATAAGAGATTTTTATCACGTTAATTCTTTAATAAAAATTATTTATGGTGTAAGAAGAAGTGGTAAATCAGTCATCTTAACACAAATAATGGATGAATTAAAAAAAGAAAAGATCGATGACAAACACATTATATATATCAATTTTGAAAATGCCAATTTTAATTTTAATGCTTTAGAATTAAATAACTATCTTAAAGAACAAATTAAAGATAAAAAAAATTATTATATTTTTTTAGATGAAATACAAAAAGTTCCTAATTTTGAAACAGCCATTAATTCTTTAAGAATTACAAATCAATGTAGTATATTTATAACTGGTTCAAATAGTAAAATGACTTTTAAAGAAATTTCAAGTGAATTATCAGGAAGATATGTTAGTTTTAGAGTTAATCCTTTATCATTTAAAGAAATTGTTGAGTTAACAAAAACTAAAAAAGATGATTATAAAAAATTATTACTAAATATATTTGAATATGGTAGCTTACCTGAAAGATTTTTATTTAAAAATGAACAATCAATTATAAATTATATATCTGATATTTATGATTCAATAGTATTAAGAGATGTTATAGATAGACTTGGTGTATCTGATGTAAATACATTTAATAAAATATTGCAATATTTATTAGAAACAGAAACTAGAGAATTTTCTGCTAGTAATGTTTTAAAATATTTAGAAGATAATAATACTAAAATAGCTAATGATACTTTTTATAAATATATTGATGCTTTATGTTCTTCTTTTATATTAAATAAAGTATATCGATATGATATTAAGGGTAAAAGTATGTTAAAATCTTTATATAAATTTTATGCCACGGATTTAGGAATAAAACAAATAAAAATTAGTAATAAAGAAATTAATTATTCTCAATGTCTTGAAAATATGGTTTATAATGAATTAATTAACAAAGGGTATGAAGTATTTGTTGGTAAGACTACAAATAGTGAAATTGATTTTATTGCTACAAAACATAAAGATAAAAAATATATTCAAGTAAGTTATACTTTGAGTGATCCAAATACTTTAAAAAGAGAAATAAATGCTTTTAAAGATATACAGGATAATTTTCAAAAATATATTATTTCCATAGATGATGAAAATTATTCCCAAGATGGTATTATAAATTTAAATGCTTTTAAATTTTTTATGGATGATGATTTTTAGTAAAGTAAAAAGTTTTTCCAGTTGATTGGAAAAACTTTTTTATTATACTTCTTTCATACTTAAAGATACTTTTTGTTTTTCTAAGTTAACATCTTTAACATAAACATTAATAATATCTCCGACAGAAACTACTTCACTTGGATGTTTAATAAATCTATCAGTCATCTCTGATATATGGACTAAACCATCGTTTTTTATACCGATATCTACAAAACAACCAAAATCAATAACATTACGAACAACCCCTTGTAATTTCATTCCTACTTTTAAATCTTCTAAATGAAGGACATCTTTTTTCAAAATTGGTTTAGGTAACATATCTCTTGGATCCCGATTTGGTTTTTCTAAAGAATCAATAATATCATCTAAAGTATAATTATCTATTCCTAATTTTTCACTTATTTCTTTTTTATTAAGCTTATCTAATTTATTTTTTATTTCTTCACTACCAATAAGTTTAATATCAATATTTAAATAATCTAATAAATCTTTCGTATGTTTATAACTTTCGGGGTGAATACTAGTAGCATCTAAAACATTATCACCATTAAGAATTCTTAAAAAACCAATTGCTTGTTCATAAGTTTTTTCATTTAATATTTTCTTTTTTAAAAGTTCATCTCTACTTTTAAAAATACCATTTTGTTCTCGATAATTAATTATTTTATCAATTGTACTTTTAGTTAAACCAGAAATATATTTTAATATTGAAGGGGATGCTGTATTAATGTTAACTCCTACTTGATTAACTATTTTTTCTGTTGTAAAATTTAAAGATTCTTTTAATTTTTTATTTGTTACATCATGTTGATATAAACCAACGCCAATACTTTCAGGATCTATTTTAACAAGTTCTGCTAAAGGATCAATTAATCTTCTTCCAATAGAAATAGCGCTTCTTTCTTCAACATGTAAATCAGGAAATTCTTTAATAGCTAAGTCAGATGCTGAATATACAGAAGCCCCAGCTTCATTAACAATAATATATTCAAGGGGTTTATCTATACTTTTAATAACATCTACTATAAATGATTCACTTTCTCTACTAGCTGTACCATTACCAATTGCAACTATATCAATATTATATTTATTAACTAAATCGATAACAGTTTGTTTACTTTTTTCGACTTCTAATTTAGGTTCATGGGGATAAATAACTGCTATCTTTAAGGGTTTACCAGTGGAATCTAACACAGCTAATTTACAACCAGTACGATAGGCAGGATCAAAGCCCAAAATATTTTTATCTTTAATTGGGGGTTGCATTAATAATTTTTCTAAATTCTCACTAAAATTATCGATTGCCACTACTTCTGCTTTTTCCGTAAGTTCACTTCTTATTTCTCTTTCAATTGATGGTGAAATTAAACGATCATAACTATCTTTTATAGCTTCTTTAACAATATTTACTAATTCTATATTATTATTATTTTTAATAACTTTACTTTCTAAATAATCTAAAATCATTTTTTCATCAATATCTATTTTAACAGATAGAACACCTTCATCTTCTCCTCTATTAATGGCAAGAACTCGGTACATTTTTGCTCTTTTTACTTCTTCTTTAAAGTCATAATACATTTCATAGACTTTCTTTTCATCTTCACTATTCTTTTTCTTCTTACTTACTATAATACCATTAGTATATGTTAAATATCTAATTTGTTTACGATAATAAGCATTATCACTTATCCATTCTGCTATTATATATTTTGCTCCTGTTATAGCATCATCCACTGTTTTAACATTTTCATTTAAATATTTACTAGCAATATCTTTTATACTACCTGTTATGTTAAAACTCATAATCATCTTGGCAAGCGGTTCAAGTCCATTATTAATAGCATCCGTTGCTTTTGTCTTTTTCTTCTCTTTATATGGACGATATATATCTTCAAGTTCCACTAACTTCGATGCTTCATCTATTTTTTTAGTTAGTTCTTCCGTTAATAATCCCTTTTCAGCAATTAATCTTTTTATTTCTTCTTTTCTTTTTTGTAAATTAACTTGATAACTATATTCTTCTTCAATGCTTCTTATTTGTAGTTCATCTAAGTTACCTGTTACTTCTTTTCTATATCTTGCTATAAATGGTATGGTATTTCCATCTTCCAGTAATTTTAAAGTATTTTCTATACTTTTAACACTTATATTTAAACTATCTCTTAATTTTTTTATTATTTCTTCATTCATATTTTCTTACTTCCTCTATTAATTTTTTTGTTTCTTCATAATTTTCATCTAATAATTCAATTCTAAAATTGGTTATTCCCATCTCTTTTAATTTGGGTATATCTTTTATTAAATTAGTTTTTTTATAATTTAAGATACTACTTCCATGCGTAATAGAATTAGTTTCAATTCGATATTCTGCATTATTTCGATCTTTTAAATAATATTTATTATTTCTAAAACATACATTACATTTATCATCTTTATTTATAAATTTATTAACAAGACAATATTTCATTGTCATAAGTTCTATATTACCATAGACTAATACTTCAACATTTTTATCGTAACTATTATCCATTATATCTTTAATATCATCTATTTTATTTTCAATAGATAACATTAAACTTTTAGCATATTTACTTAAATAATCTAAAGTATAATGATTAGTAATATTTAAACTATAATCCCCATAATTATTAGGCAAATTATAAAGAGTACTATAATCTGTTACTAAATACTTTTTATCTTTGGGAATATCTTTTAATTCTAATAAATCTTTAGGTAATTTATAAATTAATTCTTTATTCATTAGTAATGGTTTATTCGTTATAATATTCTTAATACCTAAATCATGACATGCTTGTAATTGTTCTTTAGTTCTTACTAAAACATTTATCTTATTCGTAATATCTTGTTTATTATTATTTTCTTTATAATATTTCTCAATATACTCTTTTCTTTTATTTTCTCTTATTGTTTGTAATTTTTCTAAAGCTACTCTTCTAAGTTCATTTAAAGTATTAATGCGAATAAATAAATTATCTTCTATATTAATATTTATATTACTTACTTTAAATGGTGTATTACCACATTTACTTAAAGATTCTTTTATTCTTTCTTTAGTTATTGGACTAGTAATCGATTTTTCGACTAACTCTTCACTAGATACCAAAACTTCATTTTCATCATCTGTTACTTTTAAAGTGGCATAATTATTTAAACTAGCTTTAAATTCCATTGTTATATCAATTTTCTTAGTTATAGTATTACTTAACTCTATTACAGGGTTAGTTAAATAAACATCATCTAATTCTTGTAAATTAATTTTATTATCTATATAAATAATAGTATTTTTATCTCCTTTATTTATTAAATTATCATGTTTATCATACATATAATTTATTATTAATCCTAAATCACTATTATTAAATCTAATACCAGAAAATTGTTTTAATTCATGCTCTAGTTTAATAGCTATTTTATTTTTATTTATGTCAATTACTTTACCAATATATACTCCTTTATGATTTGGTTTATATATATTCATTATATCTGAATCACTAAATAAATATCCTTTCGTATATTCTCTATTAAAGACAGCTTGTAAATTAAAGAAATCTTCTTCATCTACTTTTAATTCTTCATTATTTAAATACTTATCCATTAATGAACGATATATTTTAGTAACTAAAGCAATATATAAAGGTGATTTCATTCTTCCTTCAATTTTAAATGATTTAATATTACTCTCCATTAGTTTTTTAAAATCATTAATACTACATAAATCTTTAGGACTAAGTAAATATTTACCCAAAGTATTAACTTTTTGTTTATTTTCATATAACTCATAAGGAAGACGACACATACCAGCACATTCCCCACGATTACCACTTCGATCTAGAATCATACTAGAAAATAAACACTCACCACTATAAGAAATACAAAGAGAACCATGAATAAATACTTCTTTTTCAATATCAGTTTCTATATCATTTATATAGTCTAGAGGTAATTCTCTGGCATAAACTATTCTTTTTATTCCTAAATCTTTTAAGAAATCAATACTATATTTATTATGATTATGCATTTGGGTAGAGGCATGAATTTCTAAATTAGGTAAAGTTTGATGAACTAAATTAATTAAACCTACATCTTGCATAATTAAAGCATCAACACCCATTTTATGTAATTCTTTAACATAATTTAAAACTTCATCTATTTCTTTTTCATAAATTAAAGTATTGACTGTTACATATATTTTAATACCATATAAATGACATAATTTAGTAACATTTTCTAATTCATCTAAAGAAAAATTATCAGCATAAGCTCTTGCCCCAAATTTTTTACCACCTAAATAAACGGCATCTGCCCCATAGTTTATGGCTTGAACTAAACTCTCATAATTTCCAACTGGCACTAATAACTCATGCTTCATAATTAAATTCTTTCCATAAACCGGTATCAGGCATTAATTTAAAATCCATTATTTCATCTTTAACGGGATGTTTAAATTTAAGATGATAAGCAAATAAATAGATATTACCTTTCTCACCCTTACCATATAACATATCCCCGTATAAAGGATTATTACGATGAGCAAATTGTAATCTTATTTGATGATGTCTACCAGTTATTAAATTAACTTTAACTAAATTTAAATCATTTTTTCGATCTAGAACTTTATATTCTAATTTTGCATATTTACCTTTTTCTTTATTAGATATAACACTTATTTCTTCTTTCTTTTCAATATAATCTTCCATAATACCTTCATCATTAATTTTACCATGACATATTAAAAGATATTCTTTAGTCATATTATGTTCTTGAATTATTTTAGATAATCTACTCGCTGCTTTACTCGTTTTAGCAAAAACCATTATTCCTCCGACTGGTCTATCTAAACGATGAACAAGTCCTAAATAAACATTACCTGGTTTTTGATATTTATCTTTAAGATATTTTTTTAACATTGTAAGTAAATCTAAATCTTTAGTATAATCACTTTGACATAAGATATTTGGTTTCTTTTCCACCACAATTAAATGATTATCTTCATATAAAATATTTAAACCATTATTCATTAGTTACCCTACCAGTTATACCACAAGACAAATATAAATCACTATTTTCAATTGGTAAACATAAATCATCAACAATTATTTTTTTATCTTTAAAATTAAGTTTTAAAATATTATTTAAACTAACACTAGGTAAATTAATTGAATAAGTATTAACAATAAAGAATAAGAAATTATCATTTAATATTTCTTTACATAATTTAATTAATTCTTCTAAATTTTCATCAATAGACCAAACTTCCCCATTAGCACCTCTTCCATAACTAGGAGGATCCATAATAATGGCATCATACTTATTGCCTCTTCTTATTTCTCTTTTAACAAATTTTATAACATCATCAATTAAATAACGAACTGGTTTATCTTCTAAGTGATTAGCTTTAACATTTTCTTTAGCCCAATCAACCATGCCTTTAGATGAATCGACATGGGTAACACTTGCTCCAGCATAAAGACACGCCACTGTAGCACCACCGGTATAAGCAAATAAATTTAATACTTTTATATCACGATTACTATTTTTTATTTTATCAATCATAAAATCCCAATTACTTGCTTGTTCTGGAAATAAGCCTGTATGTTTAAAGCCCATTTTTTTAACTAAAAATTTTAAATCTTTATATCTAACTACCCAATTCTCTTTCGTGGGAATAATATCTTCCCAATGTCCACCACCAGATGAACTACGATGATAAATTGCATTTATTTTATAATCTTTAAAATCTCCTAAATCCCAAGTAATAACTGGATCAGGTCTAAGTAGAATAACATTATGCCAATCTTCTAGTTTCATTCCTTTACTTGTCTTTATAATTTTATAATCTTCCCAATTGTTACTTAATAACATAGTAAATCACCTACAAAATAATTATACTATAATTTAACTAATTAAAAAAGAAGCTTATTTATATCCATATGCTTAAAAATAAAATTAACAAAAAAGACAATGATTGTTCATTATCTTTTTAATGTATTTTGTTTAGTAAATTCTACTGAATCTATAACTTCCATTACATCGTCAAGTGTTGTTTCTAAATTAGCATTATATATAAATTCAATAATTTTATCATAAGCTTCTTCAGTATTTATAGTTAATTCTCTCTTTTGCTTATCATAATAAGGACCATATTCTAAAACCAAATTTTTACTATAACATGGATCTGCTGCATAAAATTTTAAAATAAATGCCATATTTGTTTTATAATCCCATAATCCAAAATAATTATCAAATCCATAAAAAAGTTTGACACATTCTTTTCCATCAACGTACTTTAAATATCTAAAACTTGTAGGTGAACAAGTTAAAGTTATTGAACGAGTTATAATTATTGAATTAGATGAATCATCAGTTTCAAAATGACCATTTCTATTTAAATCAACATTATTTTCTAAACAATATTTAATAAAGTTTTTTACATATTCCTTACAAGATTGGCCATATTCATTTTCAATATTTTGGATAATATCATTATATTTATTTATATCATAATTTTCATTATCTAAGTCATTTAAATCTTTTAAAATTAAATCATTTAGTTTTTCTTCACAATAAATTCTTTCATATTCCAAAGAATCTTCAAAACAAAATTGTTCTCCTATTTCTTCTTTATTTATTTGGTCATCTTCTATTAGTTCTTCCTTAATTTCTTCTTTAATACCTTCGTTTGTACTTTCTTTTTCTTTCGTTTCTATGTCTTCGTTTTCAATTTCTTCTTTTAACTCTAAGTATTCACCATTTTTAATTTTATCAAAATTTTCAACAAGTTCTTCTAAAGTTGCGTTATTATTATAGGCATTAATAAATTCCTTTATAATAGTTTCATTATCTACTACAATCTTATAGATTTCTGAATTAGATGTTGTTAACCAGTTATCTATTAAAGGTATTCCTAATGCTTGAGAACAATTCATTAATTGCATTTGTTTAGTATCAATTCCATACCAAATAAGATTATATTTATAATATTTAGTTATATCTGTCATATAAGCAAAACACAACTCATCATTATATGGTGTTATTACTAATGCTTGTGAATTACCATCAAAAATTAAAAAACCAGGCTTATCTTTGTCAAAAACTAATGATTCAATTTCTATATTTCCTAAATCCAAAGGTTCATCTAAATTAAATGTTATACTATCACTTTTATCTTTTATTGTATGTGCCTTTTTATTAAAAACATTATTAATAAAAAATGCTAATAATTTTTTATCATTATCTTTAATATTTTCTAATCCATATTCTTGAATAAATTCATTACTTAATTCTTCATCTATATATTCTTCATCACCCATAACTTCGTTAATAAATATATCATACATATCGTTCTTAGCCATATTCATAGATTTTTCTTGTGCTTTTGAACTACATCCTGACATAGTAAAAACCATCGCTACTGCAGTTAATATAGATAATATTTTTTCTTTCATTATAAATTTCCCTCTTTTTCTAAAATTGCATTTTATTATAGCATAATTATTTACTTTGTCAAGAAATTACAAAATTCGCAGCAAAAAAGAGTAAATTCAAAAAAATTTTCTTCGCAAAAAATTTGATATAATAATGCTATAAAGGTAGTTGATAA
>CANQXT010000013.1 GCA_947627915.1 uncultured Bacilli bacterium | reverse complement strand
ACCCTTTCATTTATGTTGATAACTTTTATTTATTTTGCTTTTCTCTATTTTATAAGATAATTATATAATACCCCCCCGGTGTCAAGTTTTCATTAAAAAAATGTTGTGTAATCAACATTTTTGTTATTTAATAATTGAATTTAATGCTAGTAAAATCATAGTATTTAAATCTTTTTCTCTTTCTTCATCTGTTAATATAACATTTGAATATTTACTATCTGTAACAGTTAAGATACATGCTGCTTCTTTTTCACAATAACTAGCTATATGAAATAAACCAAACGCTTCCATTTCTTCACCAATTACTTCAAGATTTCGAGGTAATCTATTAATTATTCTTTCTTGATCAACATATGGTCCAAAGATATCCATTGTTAAAACGTTACCAACATGAATTTTACAACCTAGTTCATTAGCAGTTTCAATTATTGTATTATTTAATTCTTTAGATGGATAAGTAAAATGTTCAGTATAATCACTAAAACTATAAGCAAAATTTGATTCACTATAAGCACTTGTTGCTAAAATTAAATCAGAAACATTTATATCTTTTCTTTCTCCTCCACAAGTACCAATTCTAATTATTTTTTGAACATTATAGAATGAATATAATTCATAAGAATAAATACCCATACTAGGCATACCCATACCACTACCCATAACAGTTACTCTAACACCTTTATAAGTACCAGTATATCCTAACATATTTCTAATATTATTAATACATTTAGCATTCTCTAAAAAATTTTCTGCAATATATTTAGCTCTTAATGGATCTCCTGGCATTAAGACAATAGGAGCAATTTCTTCTTTATCGACAACAATATGTAAAGGTTTCATTTGTGACATTATTTATCATCTCCATTTTCATTATATCACTTCTCAAATTTACATTTCAATTATATTTACTTTACTAAAATCATTCTTAGCTTCCGAAATAAAATTTTTACTACCAATTAAAGTTACTTCTTTATCTAGATATTTATTATAATTTAAATTCATATCAAGTTGTATTTCAACATCTAATTCTAAATTTTCATATATTTTATTAGCCATAGAGACAAAATAATAATTACTAGCTATATTGTTATTATTAATAAATAAAAAATATTTGCCTGTTTCAAAAGCTAAATCATGTATAATCTTTAAAGTAGTATAAACATCACCATTAGTAATAATAATATTTGTTTTAATTTCTTTTTTCAAATAATCTTCATTAATAGAAAATTCTAAAAAATTAATTATTTCATCACTTGTTAAGCCAAAACCATATTTATTATCTAAATCAATTATACTTTTAAATTCATCTTTATGAGAATTAATTATTTCTAATAATTTATTATAAATCTCGTTCATCGTTTAAAGCCTCTCTTTGTAATTTATCAATAAAATTAAGAACATCTTTAAGATCATATTTTAATTCGCGATGAATTTCTTCATATATATCTTTTTCCCATTTTATATTTCCTTCATGAAATACTCTTTTAATATCATTAGTTCCAAAATTTTTTATATACTCAATTAAAACTGGTTTAGATAATTTAGCCATTTCAATAAAATTATCAATATTCAAAATATATGTTGCATTTTCTTTTGCTGGTTTGAAATTATCATTTTCCCAGAACTTTTCTAAAACAATTATCCCATTAGGATAAATAAAAGCATAATAACCTTTAAAAGTATTTAAACCTGGTACTGGATCAATTAAACATCCTAAATTTAATAAGTAATTAATTCTTTCATTAACTTCTAATTTTAATTGTTCTTCGTCTATTTCTTTTTCTTCTATCTTTTCTTTTTTATTTTCTACTTGCGTATATGTTTTTATTTGTCGTTCATCTTTAGGCAAAATTGCAAAATTCAATTGTCCTTTTGTATCTAATAATTCTCTTAACTTTGACATTAAATCAACATCTTTTACATTAATACCATCAAATGATAACATTCTTTCTTTAATATTTTGATGTTTTGCTAATAAAGTATTGCATTCTTCACTAAATTGTCTTCGACTATAATGATTTAATTTACTACGATTACCTAAAATATAAGTTTTTAATTTGGGATTATAATCTGGTTCCCAAGCAATTATATTTTTTATAGCTTCTTGATAATATATTAAATAAGGAAAATTATCATATAAAGAATTATGTTCTTTTTCCCAAGTTATATTCGTTTCATATATAATTTTAGCAAATAATAAATAGAAGATATCGGGATCAAAGGCAGCATATAATTCTTGATAATTTAATTCTATATCAAAGAAATCTCCAACTGTTATTAATCCTTTTAATAGATCATTCATTATTGTATAAGATGAATTTAAATATTCTCTAAAACTCATATTACTATTTGTTTTCTTTATTTGTTCTTCATAATCTTTTAAAGCATTATCATAATATACAGAAGATAATTCATTAGTTTTTAAATCATTAATTTTTTCTATCTTACTTTTTAATTCATTAGAAAACGCTAAAAGATAAGTATCTCTTCCCTTTTCTAAATTATTATATAAATTAATTAAATATTGTTTTTGTTCTTCCTTAGTTCTTTCTATATTATCTACTTGACGATCTATATTTTGAGAAAAGAAACTTAAAAAATCATAAAAAAATAATCCTTCAGAATATTTTAAACATCTACCATTTTGTCGATTCTTTTTAGGAGTACAAACAAAATTAATAGTAAAATTACTAATATTATATATAGCACTTTTAAATATTTTACTTAAAGGTTCAATATATGTTTTATAAAGAAATTCATCAAATTTATTTTTTTTCGTTTTAGGATCAATTAGAGCATTAATTTCTAAATTTTCAATACCAAAACGCCAGTCTCCATCATATGTAGGAGCAGGATCAAATATTATATCTGAGTTATTATATTTTTTAAAAATTTCTTCTATTCTCATTATTTCACTCTCTTAATAAGTATAACATTATTTTAATAAATTTAAAACTTATTTTATAATTTGTGAACTTATTAATTGTGCCAGATAATATTAGTTTAATTGTCGCACTAGTGACGCAACAATTTCATCATCTTTATAATTTTCGTAGAATACTTTCTTTAACTTATAACTGACATATCATAATATACAGAGTACTTTGGCACTGTATTCATTTAGGAATACATTTAAATATCACTTTTTTATACAGTAATTTCTTCTTTGCTTAAAATATTAGTTATGTATTCTAACGAATCAAATAAACTATTAAAAGATATATTACTAGAATATGGAGCAGTAATCTGATAACTTTTCCACAATTTAATAAGTTGCTCACTTGATTTCATATTATTTAATTGTTCTTTAATATTTTCTATATTTAATTCAGTTTCTCTATATTTGAAAGTATTTCTTATTGCTAAAACAAGATTTTTAAAGTTTATTTTTTCTTTATTGTCATTTATCAAAACATAAATATCATAAAAATCTTTCATTCTAGTATTATAAATATCTCTATCTATAACAGTTTGATACTTTTCAGCAATAAGGGTTTCCAATGTATATGCGAGAATTGGTATCTTTTTATCTTCAAAATAGGAATTATACATATATTCAATTTCTCTTGGTGTTATTCTATCTCCTGTTGTAAGTTCTATGGCAAGATAAACCTTCAAATTATCCATAATTGCTAAAATATTTATCTTAAATCCTCCATATTCACTTTCCTGCCTTATATCTTTAACACTTTCAATTTCAAATTTTATTCCGTCATCAACTTTTATATTTAATATATCTTTTATTATTTCTATTACATTATCTTTCTCAAGTGGCAAACTCTTTAATGTTGCATCCATATCCTTTGTTGTTCGAACGTCTACACCGATAATAGAAGAAAGTAATAATCCACCTTTTAAAATAATATTATGTTTATATTTGCTTTTTGAAAGTCTTTCTAAAATATGCTCAAAAAATACATTTGATATAATTGGGCTGATATATTACTATTTCCTTTTGCTTTTTTGGAAATAATATTTTTTAATTCGTCTTTATTCACTATAATAATACCTCCATATATTCACTTACTTTCTTTTCAATTTTCATAATTTTGGCATACTTTGTAAGTTTACTTAAATTTTTATTTTTACTTCTAGCGTATTCTTTTAGGGCTTTTGAAAATATTTCTCCATCAATTTTATTTTTATTTTTAATAATATCACAAATAGTTCTTTCAATATCATATACTCTAATCTTCATACCAAAAGGAGATGTCATTTCTATTGCTCCTAAATCTAAAATATCTCTATTTACAAAATTAAGGATTACATTTTTTTGTTTTTGTAAAACACCACTATATCCAAAAGGCAAAGTAACATTATATACTAATGGATTACGGTCAGATAGTTTATGCAAATATAAAGCAGTAGCCATTGAAAATCTTACATTTTTACTTTTAGAAGCAATTTTATAATATTCATCTGCAATATAATTCGGAAGTCCATAATAGCCTTTTGAAATTCTTACTAATTTTCCTGTTTTTACCATATTTGTTAAAAATCTTCTTTCAATTCCATTATTTACAACTTCCTTTGTTGTGATATAACCATTATTTTTTTCAACAATTTTTAAAATTTTATCATAATTCATATTTTTCGCCGTTCCCTTTCTAACTAAAATTTTATCATTTATTCGTTAAAAAGGGAATATGCTTTTTAAAATTTTTTTATTTTTTATATTATGTTCCATTAAATTTGCTATTGTTATCGGTATTTCATCTAGTTTATACCAATCCATAGAAATAGTAAGACTACCTTGTGGATCAGTATCTACTACTAAAACTTTTTACTTTCTTTTGCTAAAGCAACACCTAGACAAAAAGTTGTGGTGGTCTTGCCCACGCCACCTTTTTGATTTGCCACTGCAATAACTTTGCATTGCGACATATACATTGTTCTTTTTTAACACAACTGAATATCTTTATTTATAGGGTTTATTTTAAATTTAAAATGCAAAATGATTCCACATGTTCTGTATTAACAAACATATCTAATAGTTTTAATTCTGTTATTTGATAAGCATTTAATAAATAGTTTAAATCTCTAACGAAAGTAAATTCATTACAAGAAATATATATTATTTTTAAAATTTTTTCTTCTTTAATTTTATCAAGTACTAACTTATTTACTCCACTTCGAGGAGGATCTAAAATAACCGTATCAAATTTATGAGTAATTTTATCTAATATTTTTTTCGTATCAGAACATATAAATTCAACATTTTGTTTATTATTTAATTTAGCATTAAACTGAGCATTTAAAATAGCATTTTCCACTATTTCTACCCCTAGAACATTACAATTATTATCACTTGATGCCAAAGACAAAGAACCAACTCCACAATATAAATCTAAAACATTTAAACTATCTTTAGTATTATCTTTAACTAAATTACCTAATATTCCATTCATATAAGGATTAACTTGAAAAAAAGAATTATAACTAACTTTAAATAATTTATCATTTATTTTATCAATAAAATAATTATCACCATAAATAAGATTATCATTATAAATTATACCTACTATCTTATATTCTTGAATTATATTATCTGGAATATTTAGAGAATCATTACTTTCAATTATAAGCATTATTTCTTGTTTATAATTTTCTCTAATAATTATATTACCATTTTTAATATTAAAATAGTGTAAATCATTTATTAATTTATTTACTTCTTCACTAACTAAAAAACATTTATTAATCGTAATTAATTTATGAGTATCACTCTCATAAAAACCTAATTCACCATTTATTATTTTTAAACTGATCTTATTCCGATAATTATATTGTTTATCATTTTTAATAATCTCTTTAACTTCATAAGCAATATTATTTTTATGTAAAATATCATTTACTTTAGTTAATTTATATTCTAAACTATCTGTTAAAGATATATGTTGTAAATCACAACCACCACAAATATTAAAATAAGGGCATATAAAAGCAATTCTTCTTTTAGAAGGACTAATAATCTTTAATAATTTACCCTCTATAAATTTATTCTTTTCTTTTTCTATTTTAAATTCAACAATATCTCCAGTATAAGTTTTAGGAATAAAAACAATCTTATTATTTATATATCCTATTCCTCTACCGAGATTATCCATTTTTACTATTTCTACTTTCATATTTTTTAATATACCATAATTCATTATAAATTTAAAGTTTTTTTATTCTTTTATAACTATCTAAATTGTCTTTATAAATACTTTTTATATCTTCTTTACTTAAATGATTATTATTAAATAATTTATAATCAATTATTCTTCTATAAAACTCTACTATAATATATTTCATAATTGTTATATTACCATTTGTTTTTTGAATTAGATTTTCGATATCTTCTTTACTTAAAATAAATCTAATTCTTAAATTTAAATTATTTTCATCTATATATCCAGAAGTCATTATATAACCATCTAGAATATCTTCTACTATTTGATAATCAGTATTATACTTTATTTCTAAATAAGGAATTTTATTTTTTTTATCATAGTTAGAAACCCCAAATACTATTTTTATATACTTAGAAAAATTTAAATATCCGGTATTTTCATAATTTATGATATCTTTATTAAAATATAAATTATCAATAACATAAATATATTTATTAACTTCTTCCCCAATTAAAGTTAATAATTCTTTTATTAATTCATCATTATTATAATATTTAGATATATATTGTAAATGTTTATCATTTTTCATAAAAAATTTATGATAAGCTAAATAATTAATTTCTAAATATTCCCATATACTAAATAATTTATTATTATAATTTTCTAATACAGGCATTAATTCTGGTCTTTTATTAACAATTTTTTCTATTATGTTTCTTAAGATAACAACCATATAATATAAATTATTTATTTTTGTATTTAAAAAATTTTTATTATCATGATATAAATTACTAATATTTAAAACATTATCTTGTTTCGAAAATTCATTAAGTATAAAAGTTTTACCTGATCCTTTTTTACCAATTAAAAAAAGAGTTTGAAAAGACATTGAGTTAATATTATTTATAATATTATTAACTACGGTTTGTTTATTTTTAGGACCATTTATGTTTTCAAACACTTCCATAAGAATCTTCCTTTTCAAGTTTTTATTATACTCCTATTATTTATTTTAGTAAAGAAAAGATTAGGGGCGATATAAAGTAGTTAAAAACATTTATAATAAAAACAAAAAGAATTATATACAAAGAATTATTAAAGTTATGATTGATTCTTTCTTTTAGGGATATTTCTCTTTTATAAATTAAAGAACCTATTTTAAGACGTCCAATAGTAAGTACTTTTTTTAAAAAGATAATAATCATTATAAAAGGAATTAATTTTAATAAAAGAAACATTGTTATAAAAAGAAAACCTTTTATTTTAAATAGCATAATTATACTTAAACTTAAAAAACCTAAGGAAAAGCTTTCATAAAAAAGATATAAAATACATAAAGGGATACCTATTATAAAAAAAGAAGTAATTAATAATAAAGACATCACTATTAAATCTTTTAATATACAATTATAATGCCAATTATTAAGATTACTAACTATATCCATTATTTTTAACTTACTATCCATTGGGATAAGAAAATAATATAAACAACCAAGAATAAAACTTACTCCTATAAGACATAAGACAGTTAAAAAATATTTTTTATTTATTCTTTGCATAATATATCACCAAGAAATATTATGCAAAAAGTCTTTTAAAAATACCAGAAATATGATATTATTTTCTATGTAACGGAGGATATTTATGAATAAAAAAACAAGAAAGATTGTTGCATGGATAATGTTATTTTTAATGGTTGCTAGTTTTGTAGCAGGTGTTGTAATTTATCTTATTTAAAATTATTCAAAAAAGACTAATAAATTACTGAATTTTTCTAAAAAGACAAAGACAATAATCATTGATGAGATTAAAAATGGACCATATGGAAGTTCATTTTTTTTGACTAAATAAATTGTACTAATTGCATATGGAAGGGCTAAAAAAGCTGAGAATATAATCGCAATAAGACTAATTCTAATACCTATTCTAGGATAACCTAAAGTAAGACCAATTAGAAAAGCTAACTTAATATCCCCTCCCCCTAAAGATTCTCTTCCATATATTTTATCTCCTAAAACTTTAATAATAAACATAAAGAAAAATAATATGATACCACACAAAAGACTATATATTATCCCATATAAACCATTTTCTAAATATCTTAAAATAATAATTAAAATAATACCAATGATAAGAGGACTATCTAAAATAACCATATATTTAAAATCACTAATAAATATAATAATTGCTATAGAAATAATAATTAAATAAATAAATAACTTAATTTGTAAACCATAATATAAATAACCTGCAAGAAAAAGACTAGCTGTAACTAATTCAACAATTAAATGATCTAAACTAATCTTTTTCTTGCAATAATTACATTTACCTCTTTGAATTATAAAAGATAAAATTGGTATTAATTCATACCATTTAAGATTCTTTTTACAATGATCACAATGACTTCTAGAACAAATAGCATTTTCTCCTTTAGGTAATCTAGTTCCAATTACTAAATAGAACGAACCAAAAATTGCTCCAAGTATAAATAATAAAATTGCCATAACTAAACTCCCTTACATTATTTGTTCATATAAACCAAACATTGGAACAACTACTGCAATAATAATTCCTCCAACGATAACTGCTAAGAAAGCAATTAAAACTGGTTCAATAAATGATTTTAAATTATTTACAATATTCTTATGTAATCCTTGATAATAAACACTAACCTTCTCCATCATATTATCAAGTTCTCCCGTTGATTCACCAGTAACAATCATATAATAAGCAACATCTGGTACTGCCCAGTGATCTTTAAAGGCTTCGGAAATCTTTTCTCCTTTAACAATATTATTAATTGTTCGATATAAGATAGATTTATATATTTCATTATTAGTTATTTTACTTAAAATATCAATACTATCTGTAATAAAGACATTATTCTTTAATAAAGATGAGAATGTCTTGGTAAAAATAGCTAATTCATTATAAATAATTATATTTTTAATTATTGGAATATGCATTAAAATAATTTGAACTGTTTTTCTAAATGCTTTAACTTTTTTATATAATACAATTAACGTAATAATTCCTAATATTATACCCGCTAATAATGTAAAAGCATTAGATTTTAAGAACGAACTAAAATTAATTATAAATAACGTTATACCACTTATCTTAATACCATTACTTTCATATATATCAACAAATTTAGGTATTATATATATTAAAATAAAAGTAATAACTACTACTGCAAAAACACTAACAATTATTGGATACGTCATCGCACTAGTCATTTGTTTTTTAGTTTCAAATATTTCTGTGTAATAATTAGCCATATCTTCAAGAGTTTCAGCTAATGTACCAGTTGCTTCAGCAGCTTTTATCATATTAATTAAGAATGCTGGGAACATATTACCTTGTTTTTCTAGAGCAGCTGAAAATGATGAACCAAGCATTAATTCATATGAAATAGCATTTAAAGCTTTAGCTTTACTTTTTTTCTTTTCTAATTGTTTAGCTAATATTTTAACACCATCAGTTAAAGTAATACCAGCTTTTAAATAAGTAGATAATTGTTCTAGCCAAAAGATAAGTTCTTTATTAGATAAAATAGTTCCACCTAAACTAAAAGAAGATTCTTTATATAAGAAATTAATCATTGGACTAGTTTCAATACTATAAACAGTATATCCTTCATTAACTAAAAAAGCATTTATATCTAGTTTAGATAACCCTGTCATTGTTCCTTTAATAATTTTACCATTTTCATCTCTAACTTTATATAAATAGATATTTACTTCTTTACTTCTAGTGGCCCCTGTAGTTTGTAAATCTTTAGCTAATTGCTTATACTCTTCTTCAAGTTTAGCCATTGTTCTAGCACTATATTTATATTGTTTTTTCTTTTTTTGCGTATGATAATTATCTTCACTATTTTTTAAATTATCTTTTGTACGACGATAATTTTTATTAGTTTTCCAACTAATACTATTATATATATATACAAATAAATCAAAAGTACATGCTTTAAGTCCAGTAAATGCATAGGAGAAAATATATGCAAATGATAATAAATAATCTTTTATAAAATCTAAAACTTTATTATCGTTTTTAGCTACATTATTATCCATAATAATAAACTCCTTTGCTATTCTAAAAATAATTATACCATAAAGATTTATAGAATAAAAGCAATTTGTTTTCTAAAGTAAAAAAATTTTATACCGAAGTATAAAATTTTTTAAAATAAACTTAATTGAGCCGATTCAGGCATATTTTCAAAAACATTTAACGCTCTTAATTTATCCATAGTCGAAGTATTTACTTTACCTCTAAGTTGAAAATCTTCAACGCAGAAAAATTCTTTTTTATTTCTTTCTTCAACTATTTGATTTGCCACTGCTTCTCCTAAACCTTCAAGAGCACAGAATGGAGAAATTAATGTTTTTTTATCATCGCCAATAACATAATTTTTAGCTTGACTAACTTTTATATCAATATTACCAAATTTAAAACCTCTTGCTGTTGCTTCTAAAGCTAATTTTAGGGTTTCTAATAATTCCGTTTCCCTCGATGTTGCTTCATAACCTTTACCAATAATATCATTTATTCTTGCTTTAATAGCATCATAACCTTTAATCATTGTATCTACTTCAAAAATATCAAATCTAGTTGAGAAATAAGAAGCATAATATTCAGCTGGATAATGAACTTTAAAATAAGCTATTCTAAAAGCACTCATAACATAAGCTGCAGCATGGGCTTTAGGGAACATATATTTTATTTTACCACATGATTCGATATACCAATCAGGAATTCCGGCTTCTTCCATTGTTTTTTTATGTTCGACCCAAGCATCAGGTTCTTTACTGGCTTTACCTTTTCTAACAAATTCCATTATTTTGAAGGCTTTAATTGGTTCTAGTCCACATTGAATTAAATGCACCATAATATCGTCACGACATCCAATAACATCTTTAAATGGCACGACTTCTTTTTTTATTAATTCTTGGGCATTACCAAGCCAAACATCAGTACCATGTGATAAACCAGAAATCTTAATTAATTCACCAAAAGTAGTTGGTTTCGTATCTTTAAGCATACCAATAGTAAAGTTAGTACCAAATTCTGGAACACCCAAAGTACCTGTATCATTCATTATTTGTTCTTTAGTTACTCCAAGTGGTTCAGGAGATAAAAATAATCCCATTGTTTCTTTATCATCAAAAGGTACCGTCTTAACATCAATACCTGTTAAATCTTGTAACATACGAAGTTGGGTTGGATCCGTATGACCTAAAATATCTAGCTTTAAAACATCTTGATCTATAGCGTGGTAATCAAAATGTGTTGTTCGCCAGTTAGCATCGACATCCTCGGCTGGATATTGATATGGCGTAAAATCATAAACATCCATATAACCAGGTATAACGACAATTCCACCTGGATGTTGTCCGGTCGTTCTTTTTACTCCAACGCATCCTTTAGCTAATCTTTCTATTTCAATATTACGCATAATAATATTTTTTTCTTCACAATAACCTTTAACAAAACCATAAGCTGTTTTTTCTGCTACTGTACCAATAGTTCCTGCCCTATAAACATTATCAACACCAAATAAAACTTTTGTATATTCATGAGCTGCTGCTTGATTTAAATCCGAGAAATTAAGATCGATATCGGGAACTTTATCAGCATTAAAACCTAAGAATGTAGCAAATGGCATATCTTCTCCATCTTTAATCATTTTAGTTCCACATTTTGGACAATCTTTATCTGGCAAATCAAAACCAATGCCATATTCAATTGCTAAATCTTCACCTTTATCATTTTTAAAGATACTATGTTTACATTTTGGACAACGATAATGACTAGGAAGAGGATTGACTTCTGTTATTCCCATCATTGTGGCTACAAAAGAAGAACCAACTGAACCACGGGAACCAACTAAAAATCCATCATCATTACTTTTTTTAACAAGTTTTTGAGCAATTAAATAAATAACGTCAAATCCCCCACCAATAATACCTTTTAACTCTTGTTCAATTCTCTCCCGAATATTATCTGGAAGAGGATCACCATACCAATCTTTAGCTCTAGTATAAACCATTTCTTCCACTATTTCTTTAGAATTCTCAATTTTGGGTGAAAAGGGTACTCCTCCTGTTTCAATTATAACTTCAACTATTTCACATTTTGAAGCAATTATATTAGGATTAGTCACAACAATTTCTTTTGCTTTTTCTTCCCCTAGAAAAGAGAATGCTTCTAACATTTCATTAGTTGTATAAAAATGCATATCCGGAACAGTTATTCCTCTTTTATTTAAAGGATGTAATTTACCATTAAATCTTTGATTAATAATAATATCTCTATATATTTTATCCTCTCTTGTTAGATGATGAGCATCACTAGTTGCACAAACTAATACCCCAGCTTCTTCCGCAACTTTAATTATTCTTTTAATATGAGTATAAATATCCATTAAACTTTTAACTGGACTACTATCCATTCCAACTAAGAATGAATAAACTTCTGGAGGTTGTACTTCTATATAATCATAATATTGCATCATTTTAGCAAGTTCTTCATCTTCTTTAGTAAAGGCCGCATTAAATATTTCACCATTTACACAACCAGAACCAAATAATAATCCTTCCCGATGATTATTTAATTCATTACGAGGTAATTTAGCTTGATCACCTTTAAATAAATATTTAGTATTAGCATAACTAATTAATTTAAAAAGATTTTTTAAACCAACTCTATTTTGAACTAATACCGACATATGAAAAGGTCTAGAAAATTTTAATAGTTCTTCTTCATTAATTGAATTAGCTAATTTAGTTGTTGTTTCAATATTACGATTACTCAATGTTTTACACATTTTATAAAAAGCAATTGCTGTACCTTCACTATCATAATCTCCTCTATGGTGTAAATCTTCATCCCAAGGAACTTCTAAGTTCTTAACAAGTGTTGATAACTTATGGTTTTTCCACTCTGGATAAAGCATTCTTGCTATACTCATTGTATCTAAAACAGTGTTATTAAATTCTCCTAAATTATATTTATTATAAGCGGCAGTCATAAAGCCAATATCAAACTTAGCATTATGGGCAACCATTGGCATATCTTGAATAAACTCTTTAAATCTTTTAACAACATTTTCTTCCGTATCTTTATCTTGTAACATTTCATCAGTTATACTAGTAAGTTCAACTATTTTAGTTGGTAATTTACGATGAGGATTAATAAGTTCATCAAAACGATCAGTTACAATTCCATTCTTAATTTTAACTGCACCTATTTCAATCATTTGATCACTATAAGGAGTAAAACCAGTTGTTTCAGTATCAAAAACGACAAACTCTGTTTCTAATAAATCATAATCTCTTAAATTAAAGATTAGTTCATTATCATTATTAACGATACTCATTTCAGCACCATAAATAACTTTAAATTTATCTTCTTCTTTTTCGATGCCTTTATTAATATCACATACAGCATGGTATAAATCTGGATAAGATTGTAGGCAATCATGATCAGTTACTGTAACCCCTTTATGACCTAATTTCTTCGCAAATTTAACTAAAGATTTAGCATCAATTACTCCATCCATTGCACTCATCATTGTATGAGCATGTAACTCAAATCTCTTTTCTTCGGCCGTATCTACAACATTAATATCTTTACTATTTATTTTTTCAATACTTTTACCATTAATAACCATTTGTCTAAGGAAATTATCCATTTCGACATTACCATAAATTCGAACCCAAGTACCTTCTTTGATTCCCTTTTTAATACTATTATATTCTTTTTCATCAAAACGAACAAATTTTACTAAGAAACTATCTGTTTTATCACTAACTTTTAAATTAATGATATATGTTGTACCACTTCTTCCAGTAGTGGCATTATTAAATTTTCTTTCACTAGTATCAATTCCAAAAATATAACCTTCAATAATAATACCTTTTACTTCTCCAACTATATCTTTAATTAAAGTAACATCCCCATCTTTATGAGTTCCAAATAAAACAGGACTCTCTTCTTTTTTTTCTAAAACAACTTCTTTACTTTTAGCAATTTCATTTTTAATTTCTTCATTTATTTTTTCATTAACATTTATCTTAATATGATAATTTAAAAAACCATAATTATTAAGTTCATCTAATAATTTCTTTTCATATTTTAATAAAGTATTTTTTTCAATTACAGAACCAACTTCTAAATTAATAATATTATCTTCTATACTTTGAAAACTATTTTCAATGCCTGTTAAAGATGGATGTTCAAAAACAATTGCATTTAATACCTCTTTAGTATAATCAGAAACATCACTAGGTAAAATATTTTCATAATTCATTATAATATAACATTCGTCTTTACCATTAATTCTATTTTTAGCACAACGAAATAGTTCATTAATTTCATTATAATTGATAACATTTTTACTTTTTAAATATACTGTATATAAATTTTTATTTCGATTTAAGATTACTTTTTCAATTTCTGTATCTTTAAAATTATCATTATATGTAAATTTTATACTATTTAAAAATCTGATTAACTCTTCCATTTATACACCTTCTACATTATTAATAATAACATTATATTTATCAAATCTTTTACTTACTGTTCCCCATATTCTAACTAAAGAATTTTTATTTAATTTCTCTATTAAATAATATTTTTTAGGAAACAAAGTAAACTCAAAAACTCCTGTTTCATCACTAGCCACAATAAATGCCATATCTTCATTCTTTTTAGTTTTAATCTTTTTAACATTTTCTATCATAACATAACAAACTATATTTTTAAAGACATAATTATTCATTTTATTTATTTTAATTATTTCTTTAGAATTATATTTACTAGCAGGATGATTACTTATATAAATACCATAACTTTCTAATTCATATTCTCTTAAAATATCTTCCGTTAATTCCTTAGTTTTCTTAATTTCGGGTATTAAAGTTAAAGATCCAATATCTTTATATAAATTACCATACTCAATTAAAGAATCTAAATTATTTAATAATTCATTAGTATTTAAATTAAACTTATCTAAAGAGGAAGATTTAATTAAAATAAGATATTCATTTTTTGTAATAAAATTATAAGTTCTTTTAAAAAAGTCAAAGATATCTTTATATAGACCATTAGTATTTCTTTCTTTTATTATTTCCTCTATTACTTCTCCTTTTAAATTCTTAATTAATTTAAAAGGTAAATAAACACAGCCATCTTTTAATTTAAAATTATTTGTAGAAATATTAATATCTACTTTCTTTATTTGTAATTGATTATTTTTTAATTCATTTAAATATTTTTTAATTAATTCACTACTACCAATGGAATTATCTAATAAGACAAAATTAAATAAAACATTATAATGTACTTTTAAATAGGCCATTTGATAAGATACTAAAGCATACGCTACAGAGTGTGATTTATTAAAACCATATGATGCAAATTCTAGAATAGCATTATATATTTTTTTAGCTAATAATTCATCATAACCATTTAAAACACTTCTTTTTAAAAAGTTATTTTCTTCTTCTTTAATAATATTTTCTTTCTTTTTAGCCATTGCTCTTCGAATATTATCTGCTTCCGCATAAGAAAAATTGGCCATTCTTACTAAAATACTTATTACTTGTTCTTGATAAACTATTACCCCATATGTTTCTTCTAAAATATCTTTTAATGATTCATCATAATAAGTTATTTTTTCTTTGCCTTCTTTTCTTCTAATATAAGTTTCTAATTCATTAATTGGACCTGGTCTTACTAAGGCAATGGAAGCAACAAGTTCTTTAAAACTTTTAGGTTTATATTTTAATAACATATTTTTAAAAGTTGCTGTTTCAAATTGAAAGATACCATCTGTATTCGCATTACAAAATAATTCATAAACTAGTTTATCTTCTAAATCAATGTTGTTTAAATTAAAGTTAGGAATATGAGCAATTATTCTACTTATAATATTTAAATTTTTTAAAGCTAAAAAATCCATTTTTAATAATCCTAAGTTTTCTAAATGATCCATTGTTATTCCTGTTAAATATAAATCATTATTTTTATACATTGGGATAATTTCATCTAAAGGAACACTAGCGATAACTATTCCGGCGGCATGCGTACTAATATTTTTTTTAAGTCCTTCTAATTTTAAACATATAGAATACATTTTTTTTAATTCTTTATAACTATTTAAATATTTCAAAACTAACTCATTATTTAAATTATCTTTTAGAGTTTTATTTTTATCAATAACTTGAATAAATTTATTAAATAAATTATTATCTATATTTAATATTTTACTAATTTCTCTTAAAACAGATCTTGCTTTTAAAGTTTGAAAAGTTATCCCACCAGATACATTTAAATTACCATATTTATTTTTAACATAATCAATAACTAAATCTCTTTTAGTATTATCAAAATCAATATCAATATCAGGCATTGATACTCTTTCAGGATTTAAAAATCTTTCAAATAATAAATTATATTTTAAAGGATCAATATCCGTAATACCTGTGACATAACTAACTAAAGATCCGGCCGCACTTCCTCTTCCAGGACCAACTAAAATATGATTTTTTTTGGCATATAAAACATAATCATAAACAATTAAAAAATAATCAACAAATCCCATTTTATTAATTATACTAAGTTCATATTTTAATCTATCAACATATTCTTTAGATACATTATTATTTAATCTTTTTTTCAATCCTTTAAGACAAAGATTAGTTAAATATTCATAAGAATTTTCACAATATTTAGGTATATATCTTTCTGAATTAGTTAAATCTATATCTATTAAATTATTTATTTCGGCAAATTTTTCATAATCAAAATCGTCTAAATCTTGAACGTTAAAATAATTATTATGATATTCACTTTTCGTATTACTAATAAGATCTAAATATTTTAAATATTCCATATCTTCTTGTTTAAAAACTTTAATATCATTTATATAAATAACATTTTGGGTTTTAATTAAAGCATTAGTTCTTTCTGTTTTAGTTTCATATCCAATATATAAATTATTAACAAAATTAAATTCATTAAATAAATCTCTACTATTATAAGGTAAAATAACTAAAAGATGATTACTATATTGTTTAAATTCTTCTAAAGTAATATCTCTTTCTGTAATAATGGTATGTATTTTAAGTAAATTCTTATATCCTAATTTATTTTCTGCATATAAATAAACTATTTTATTATTTATATTTACTTCTAACCCAATTAAAGGTTTAATTTTATTATTTTTACAAGCATTATAAAATTCAATAACTCCAAATAAATTTGTATCACATATTCCACATACTTTAATATCTTTTTGAACACAAAAAGATATTAAATCTTGTATTTTAATTAAACTTTTTAAAAGACTATTATCTGTTGTTACTTTAAGTGGAATATACATACAAACCTCCCATAATTAAATTATAACATAACCTAAAATGATTAGTAAAAAATATTTGACATATTCTTTAATATATGATAAAGTTTTTAAGTGAAAAGAGGAGGCTTTATAATGGCTAAAAAAGTAACAAATAAAAAACCTTTAACAGGAAATTTAAGAAGTCATGCTTTAAATGCAACTAAAATGAAACAAAAACCAAATCTTCAAAAGAAAACTATTGATGGAAAAAAAGTAAGAATAAGTGCAAGAGAAGCTAAAAAAATGAAATAACTACCAAAGTTATTTTTTTTATATTTCAAAGTTGTTTAATTCTTAAAAAATTTATTTTTCTTTTCATTCTCCAATTCTTTAAGACTTTTTTTAGGTGTGGTAAATCTTCTGGCATTGTTCAACCATTTTTGGCAATAACCTCTCTAATATTCTTACCAATATTATAATGGGCTTCATTAGCATCTTTTTCCGTTTTAATATTATCCCTTTTTAATTTAGATTCTGTTTGCGTAATCCGAAATAAATTTGCTGCCAACTCTTCACTACCCATATTATCTAAAATATCTTCACGATATCTAAGTCCTTTTCTTTTAGCTATGTCATCTGCTGTCTCTCCATTATATAATCCTTTATAACCACTGTTATGAAATTTATCAAAATTTTTAACCCCTGCATCTTTCGCTGCTTTATTTAATGAATAGTTTCCTTTCCTTGTTAAATTTCTTTGATAAAATCTCTTCTCATCTTCTGTTAATAAACTATACTCTTTCTCACTTATTTCTTGTTTCCTTGTTTGCACTGCAAAATATGTTTGACCAAGAGCAACCGTTTCTTTTTTAGGATCGGCATTTTGGACTATTAAATAACAAGCATATCTTGATAAATAATAATCACTTATTTTCTTTGTAGCACCTTTAGGCATTTTAATCGTTTTCCTGACCTCAGGAAAATGATCAATTACATTACTTTTACTATTTTCACAAGCAATCATTGCTTGTTTTATAACTTTATGAAAATTTTCCCATTTACTATATTCTAGGACTTGCATTAATTCTCTTGCTTCCCAATATTCTTCTCCATATTCATTAATATGTTTTATACTCTCAAACATTACCATTTCATTTTCATTTATTAAATAATTTTTTTCATTAATGTTTTTCATTTTACCCTCCTGAAATCTCCTGATTTTTCTTTTATTTTGTATCATCTGATCATCTGATAAAAGCATTATACTATGCAAAACATTTGTTTGCAATCTTTTTTTGAAAAAAAGATAAAATTTTTTAGTTTATCTTTTTCACTTTATATTTGACTTTGTATTATTTAATTCCTTTACTTTATCAACTAAATCTTTACTTAGACCATCGGCAAATTTTTCATTATTACAATCTACTCTATTAATATATGTAAGTAAATATTGATTAAATTTATTTAAATAATAATTATCATACATAATAAATAATTGGTTATTAATATTTTCTAGAAAATCTAAATAATCTTTTACTACATTTTCAAAGATAGTAGGTATTACAAATTCTTTAATATTTTCTAAAGTTTCAGTTACTATTTGAATTCTTTTTAATTCATTATAACTATTCAATATCATTTGTAAACTACTAGGTAATTCTTTTAGTATTTTTTCAAAACCCACTAAAGATTTAGAAACATCGATTAACAAATAAACTATTTCTTTCTTATCTTCAATATTTACATTATTATCATTTAAAATAGTATTAATTTCATTAAATATTTCTAAATTTAAATTATCGGCATTTGTGTAATTTAACAATTCATTTAATTTATTCTTCACTGCTTGCATTTAAACTATCTACTCTCTTTTTAAATTCTTCTTCATTCCATATAGTTATATTTAATTCTCGAGCTTTATCATATTTACTACCTGGATTTTCTCCTACAATAACGATATCCGTTTTCTTACTGACTGATTCTGAGAATGTACCACTATACTCTTCAATTAAAGCTTTTATTTCATCTCGACTCATAAAAGATATAGTACCAGTCATAACAAATTTTTTACCCGTAATAAATTCATTTATTTTTTTCTTAACACCTAAATATTTCATATTAACATCAAGCATTTTTAATTTATCAATTAAATTACGATTATTTTGAAAATATTCATATATATTTTGGGCTAAAATATCACCAATATCTTTTATTTCTAATAAATCTTCAACAGAAGCATTCATTAAATTATCAATATTTTCATACATACTAGCAAGTAATTTAGCAGTTTTACTACCAACACCACTTATACCTAAACCAAATAATAATTTCTCTAAACTATTTTTCTTACTATTGTTTATAGCCGTAATCATATTTTCAAAACTTTTTTTACCAAAACCTTCTAAAGTTAATATTTCTTCTTCGTGTTCTTCTAAGTGATAAAAATCTATAATATTAGTTAAGAAACCTTCATTATAAAAATCTTCAATTATTTCATCACCTAAACCATCAATATTCATAGCATCTCTTGAAGCAAAATGAATTAAACCTTCAATACCTCTAGCAGGACAATTATCATTAGGGCAATAATAATCAACTTGTCCTTCTTTTTTAATTAGTTTAGTATGGCAAATTGGACATTCTGTAATCATTTTAAAGGGTTTTTCTAAACCAGTTCTTCTTTCTTTTAAAGCTCCTTTAACCTCAGGAATAACATCACCAGCTTTATGAACTAAAACAGTATCACCAATCATTAAACCAAGATTATTAACAAAATCTTCATTATGTAAAGTTGCTCTACTTATAGTAGATCCCATAACTAAGACAGGTTCTAAGACAGCATTAGGAGTAATTTGGCCCGTTCTTCCCACAGTAAAAATGATATCCGTTAACTTGGTTAAAACATCACTATGAGGAAATTTATAAGCAACTACCCATCTTGGATATTTTGCTGTATATCCGAGTTCTCTTTGTTCATTAATATCATTTACTTTAATAACTACACCATCTATTTCATAAGGTAAACTTTCTCTTTTTTCTGTATACTCTTCAATAAACTCTAAAGCTTCGTCAATACTTTTTACAAGTCTATTACAAGGATTAATTTTAAACCCTAATTCTTCCATAAACTTTAAAGCATCATAATGAGTTGTAATTCCATAATCTAGTGGATTAGGTAAATGATATATAAAATTATTTAAATTTCTTTTCGCAGCAATTTTAGAATCTAATTGTCGAACACTTCCTGCGGCAGCATTCCTTACATTTTGTAAAAGGGGTAATCCTTCTAATTCTCTTTCTTTATTTATCTTAGCAAGAGTTTCTTTTTCCATATAGATTTCTCCTCTTACTTCAATATCAATATCTCGATCTAATTTTAAAGGAATAACTTTAATTGTTTTAACATTATGAGTAATATCTTCTCCAACTACTCCATCACCACGTGTTGCTCCTCTTACTAAAATACCATGTTCATATTTTAAAGATACACTTAAGCCATCAATTTTAAGTTCACAAACATATTCTGGTTTAACACCCATTTTTTGAATCTTTGTATCAAATTCTCTAACTTCATCTTCATTAAACACATCACTAATACTAAGCATAGGAATTTCGTGCGTAACTTTATTAAATTTATCTAATACTTCTCCTCCAACTCTTTTCGTAGGACTATCAACTAAAACATATTCCGGATATTTTTCTTCTAAATTTATTAACTCTCTTAAATATTTATCATACTCTTGATCAGTAATAGTGGGATTATCTAAAACATAATAATTATAATTAGCGTCATTTAATATTTTGACTAATTCTTTGATTCTATCTTGTTGATTCATATTTTAACTCCATAAATTATTTTTATAAACACCATTATCTATTTCCATTTGAATACCACTTTTAATACTATTTAAATCTTCTTTATAAGTCATACCATATTGTTTACTATTAGTTTTTACTATTCTTATATTAACATTATTTTCTTTGGCACTATCTAAAGCAACATTAGGTATTAACCATTCACTAGTCATAATATCATCACAATTATTAAAGAATTCAGCAATATGATTATTCAAATACTTAAATAAATCAGTCGTAAAGCAAAATAAGTTCATAGATACTGGTTGATCTTTAGGTACTTCAAATTCTTCTTTAGTTACTAAAGATTTAGCATGTACCATATCATTCTTAGCTATAACTTCACTTTCAATTAATTTTTCTAAATAACCATCTTTTTCAAAAATAATTCCTCTTTTAACTGCACCATTTTCTGATAAAGTGTTACCAACTAAATAAGAAATATTACCATAATCTCTATTAGGATTATTCTTTAAAAAGTTAGCTGCTTCTATATAAGCATCACGACCATAAAAATCATCAGCATTAATAATTGCAAAATCACTTTTAACTACATCTCTTGCAGCATAAATAGCATGAGCTGTACCTAAAGGTTTAACTCTATCAGATGGAATACTTACATTACTAGGTACATCTTCATTACTTTGAAAAGCATATAGAACTTTTATTTTATTTTCAATTCTTTTACCTATCGTATCTCTAAATATTTCATAATTTTCTTTCTTAATAATAAATACTACTTGTGTAAATCCCGCAATTATCGCATCATAAATCGAATAATCAATAATAAATTCACCATTTGGTCCTACTGGTTCAATTTGTTTTAAACCTCCAAATCTACTACCCATTCCTGCTGCTAAAACAACAAGTGTTAATTCTTTTTCCATTATATCCTATCCTTTCTTTATTCCTTTATAATTTTTTAAGAATTTCTTTATACCTACATTTTTTGGAAAAGCAATTGACATAAATCTATCATCTATTGAAATAATAACCCCTTTACCAAAACTATCGTGAAAAACAACATCACCTTTTTTATAATTAACTTCTCCATCTTCATATAAGATATCTTTAAATACTTTATTATCTAAATCTACTTTAACTTTATCTTCTTTAACATTACTTTCAAGATACTTATTTTCTATTTCACTTATAAATCTTGATGGAGGATTCATTGTCTCTTTACCATATAACATTCTGGACTTAGCATTCGTTAAATATAATCTTTCTTTAGCTCTTGTTATTCCAACATAACATAGTCTTCTCTCTTCTTCAATGCCATCTTCTTCCATAAAGGAATTAGCATGAGGTAATAAGCCATCTTCCATTCCTGCTAAAAAGACAACTTTAAATTCTAATCCTTTTGCAGAGTGTAAAGTCATTAATGTAACATTATCACCATCATCTTTATGTTCTTCAATATCAGCAATTAAACTTATTTCATCTAAGAAATCTTGTAAGTTAACACTACCAGTTACATTTTGATAACTTTCGGTTATACTTCTAAATTCTAATAAGTTTTCCATTCTAAGTTCTCCTTCTAAAGAACTTTCTTTAGTTAAACTTTCTTTCATTCCTGATTTTTCTAAAACATCATCAATTAATTCGGTTAAAGACATACTTTCAGCATCTTTAGTTAAATCTTCAATAATCTTTTTAAACTCTAATTCTTTACCTTTACTAATAACATCATACATCGATTTATATTCTAAGTTACTAGTTATCTCTAAATCTTCAATCGTTTTATTACCTATACCTCTTTTAGGTTCATTAATAATTCTTTTTAAAGCTATATCATCATCATGATTTGCAATTAATTTTAAATAACTAATTAAATCTTTAATTTCTTTTCTTTTATAGAAATAAATACTGCCAAATACTTTATATGATATATTATATTTTAATAAAGCTTCTTCATATACCCGTGATTGAGCATTAGTTCTATAAAAGATAGCTATATCACTTTTTTTATATCCTTCATTAAGTAAATTATTTATTTCTTCACAGATAATTGTTGCTTCTTGTAACCCATTGTTACTTCTTAAATATTTAACTTTTACTCCTTCACCAAGTTCACTAAATAAATTAACTTCTTTTTTATGAACATTATTTTTAATAACCGAATTAGCTACATTTAATATTGTTGTTGTACTTCTATAATTTTGATTTAATATTATAACTTTTGCATCCGTATAATCTTTTTCAAAATTAACTATATTCTTATAATTAGCTTGTCTAAATCCATATATAGCTTGATTTTGATCCCCTACAACAAATATATTACGATATTTTTTACTTAATAACTTTATTAATTTATATTGTACTTCATTAGTATCTTGATATTCATCAACTAATATATACTTATACTTTTCTTGATATTTATCTAATATATCTTCATGTTTCATAAATAATTCAACTGGTAATTTAAGTAAATCATCAAAATCAATAACATTATTTTTTCTTAATCTTTTTTGATATTCAAAATATACTTTAACAACTATTTTCTCAATATCACTTATAAAGAATTTTTCAACTTCTCCATCACTTAACATTTCATTTTTAATAAAACTTATTCTATTTCGAATATAAGATGGTGCAATATCTTTAATATCATAATTTAAATCTTTCATGATTTTTTTAACTAAACTTAAAACATCATCAGAATCTAATATGGTAAAATTCTTTGTTAAACCTAAAGTATCATAATTTTCTTTAATTATTCTTAAACCAAAGGAATGAAATGTTCCTACAAAAGCAAAATTATTAGTAACCATTGTACTAATTCTTTCCTTCATTTCTTTCGCTGCTTTATTCGTAAATGTAATAGCTAAAATATTGCCACTATAAATACCAGAATCAATTAAATATGCTATTCTTGTAGTTAATACTTTCGTCTTACCAGAACCTGCTCCTGCTACTACTAAACAAGGTCCATATATATGTTTAACAGCGTCTTTTTGCTCTTTATTTAAACTATCTAAGTAATTCATAACCCATCTACCCTCTTATAGATTTATTATATCATTTATAACTTTTATAGTCATTAAAAAACATGCTTTTTTGACAAAAAAAGATAAACAACTATTTCTATTTTGGTATTGTCTATCTATTTTATAATTTTTTAATAATCATAATTTTTCATAATGAGTCCACATTCTTAAAATATGAATTTCCTTTTTATTTTCATCAACTTCATATACAATTCTATGTTGTCTATTTATTCTTCTAGAATATAGGCCAGCTAATTCACCAGATAATTTTTCATATGATGGTGGATAACAAAATGGATTTTCAATCATTAAATCCAATATATTTTTACAATTTTTATCTAAATTTGCGCTTTTAAGTTTAATTTTATCTTTTAATGCTTGTTTAGAAAATTTTATTGTATAAAAATTACCATTCTTCATCTTTTTTATACTCCGTTGCTTTATCCCAATCTTCGTTATTTCTTATTTCATTTATGTTATCAACATAGCCTGGTATACTTGATAAAAATAAAGTTTCCTCAATATTTTTCCATTCATCTTCTGATATTAAAACGGCATTTTTTCCTTTATTATTAACAATAGTAATTGGATTGAAGCCAACATTTACATCTGATACTAATTTATATAAATTAGTTCTAGCATTGGTTATATTTATTGTACTCATTTTTTCACCTCAATTAAATTATAACGTACTTTTTTACGTACGTCAAGTTCTAATATTTATTATATTCAAAAACGAAATATTTATTACCTTTTAAAAATTATTGTTATTAAATAATAATTAAGTTATAATATTTAGACAAAGGAAGTATTAATTATGATGATACCAATTAATTCTCAAACAATAATATTAGAAGAAATTAAAAAAATTTTAACTTTTGAAGATAATAATGATTATAATTGTATATCTTTATATGATGCAGCAATTTTATTAAGAAAATTAGACACTAAATATGATAATATGAGAAAACAATTCAATAATATACTTGATTATTATATGAAAAAGAATTTTTCCATAGATAGTTTCATTGTTCTTTATGGTTTTGATTTTAAAAACAAATTATTACATATTGGGTTTCAATTTCTTTTTGATATTAATAATCTTAATAAAGAGTGTATAGATATTTATTTTGCAAAAAGAAATGGTGATTTATATATAGCTAAAACCAAAAATGAATCATATCCTGATAAATTATTTATTGAAGATATATTTAATGTTTTAAGTTCTAAGTTATCTATAATTTATGATGAATTTCTAACTTATGCCGATTATAAAGATTATAAAAATAGCAAGATTATAAATCCCATTAATTCATTATTTGAAGTTTATATTGATTATGATGGAATAAATATTCATTTTAAAAATGATTTATATTTACTTGCTTTAAGTTGTAGTAATAAATACAACATAAAATGTAATTCTAATATTGTTATAGAAAGTATTAAAGGAAAAGAAAATGAAATTTTCAAAAGAATTTTTGTTAATATATCTGATTGCCCAATATGGTGTCAAAAGCAATTATTAGAAATAAGAAAAAAACAATTAGAAATAAAACAAAGACAAGAAGAACAAATAAAATATGAAGAAATGAAAAGGCAAAAAAGATTAACATTAATAAAAAAGATATTTCCTTTTATCAAAAATGATTAAAATAGAAAATTTAGTATTAATTTTTATTGTATAAAGAACATTTGTTTGATATAATGTTAATGGATACATTTGGAATATATCAGATGTTTTCCCTTTCAATTATCATAAGATAAAAGAAAGGTGGTGGTTCTTT
>CANQXT010000012.1 GCA_947627915.1 uncultured Bacilli bacterium | reverse complement strand
TAAAATTTGATAAAAAAACAAGTATTTATGCTACTTGAATTAATGTTTTTGAATTACAACTGTCAAACTTGGGGGCTATACTAAAGATGGTAGTTATTGTTATAAAGAAATTTAATATAAAAAGAGTGCTTTACTATGAGCATTCTTTTCAATATGAAAAAAATCTTATCTGTTCTTGATTTTATATATAAAATTATATTATAATTATTTTATAAAATAGAGAGTGAAAAGTTTATGAGAAAGAAGCCTATTTTAATAGTAATTATAATTGGAATAATATCTTTAACATTAACATATAAAAGTTATAATAACAAAATTGTTGGAGAAAAAAGTCCTTCTATAATTGGAGATAAGTTTGCAATTTATATAGAAGAAGATAATGGAGAATTTACGCCAACAAATAGAGATATGTTTCCAACACTAGGAGAAGGTTATATATTAGATCATAGTGATTGTATAGATAGACATAGAAAAACTTTAGAAAGTCCAGTAATAGATATTGATCCCTATAATATAGCACACGTTTATACAACAAATGCTTTATATTGTAATTTATATTTTAAAAAATATAGTTGGGAAGGAACAGAAGTAAAATTTAAATTTGAGAATAGTGGTCAAACAGTTCATGAAAGAAATCAAAAGTATCGAATAGAATGGACAATAGAAGGAGCAACAGAATACTGTATAACAGATGGAAGTAGTTGTGACTGGAAGACGATTCCCTATGAGATGGGAAAGAAGTTTTTAGAAGATAATATAGAAATACCAGGAGATAGTGGTCAAAAGACATATTATGTTAAATTAAAAACATTATTTACTGAACAAGAATCAAATAGAGATGGATTATATTTACAATTAGATATAACACCACCAACATGTTCATTAAAAGTAGAGAATAATAAAATAGTATTTGCTAGAATACATGATGATCGAAGTGCAGAAGCGAATATAGTAAGAGGAATAAGTAGAACAAATACAACAACATATGGAAATATAAATTCCATAAATGTAAGTGGAATTGGTGAATATTATGGCTATGTAAAAGATGAAGCTGGAAATGAAGGAAGATGTGCCATAGATGTTCAAAATGATTATGGAGTAGCTTGTAGTGTAACTCAAACAAATTCATATCCAATATATTGTAATGTAACTCAAACAAATCCACACCCAGTATATTGTAGTGTAACCCAAGAAAATCCACATCCCGTATATTGCAATGTCACAAGTACAAATCCCCATCCAGTATATTGTAGTGTTACTAAAAATAATACATATCCAGTATATTGTAATGTAACAAGTACAAACCAACATCCAGTATACTGTAGTGTAAAAGATACTATTTCATCATCAACAAATTGTTATGTAAAAGATACTAAAACATCATCAATAAGTTGTCATGTAGAGCGGGAAGGTGTTGAAACAGAAAAATGTACAGTGAAATCAACTAGTAAAGAAACAACATATTGTACTGTAACAAAAACCGAAAATGAAACAAATTATTGTTATGTAAAAAATACTGAAAAACCATCACATAAATGTAGTCAAAAAAGTGCACAACAAGGAAGTGGTTCTTGCACATATAAGATTTGTCGACCAAATGAAGAATGTGTAACAGGCACAACAACTGATTGTAATAAATTGCTTGGTATTCCATACACAGAATATTGTAGATGTCCAATGATTTATACTTGCGAAGATAATAGTACTTGTACAAGCGAAGGATGTTGTGCGAGCAAAACTTGCTATTCATCAACAAAATATGTTTGTTCAAACGGTAAAAAATACGATTCTTCTAGTGAATGTACAAGTAAAAGTTGTGGAACAACAACAGTCTATTCATGTTCGAACAATAAAAAATATACTTCTTCTAGTGAATGTACAAATCAAAGTTGCGGAACAAGAACAGCTTATAATTGTCAAAATGGAAGTAAATATTATAAAGAAAGTGATTGCACAAATAAAATTTGTAACGAAAAAGACATTTATGAGTGTTCAAACGGAAGTAGATATTATTCAAGACGAGATTGTGAAAGTGTATCGTGTGGTACAAATTATTCATATATTTGTTCAAACGGAACAACTTATAGTAATTCTAGTGATTGTACAGATAAAATTTGTAGTACTCAATATTCATATAAGTGTTCAAATGGAAGCACATATAGTTCAAGAAGTGAATGTGAAAATACGCAATGTGATACAAGTTATACATATACATGTTCTGATGGTGGAGAATATAATTCCGAAAATGCATGTACAAATAAGCAGTGTGATACCAGATATACATATACTTGTTCAAATGGTGTAGAATATAATTCCGAAAATGAATGTACAAATAAGCAGTGCGATACCAGATATACATACTCTTGTTCCAATGGTGAGGAATATGATTCACGAAGTACATGTACGAATACTCAATGCGATACTAGATATACATATATATGTTCAAATGGCGAAGAATACGATTTACCTGGAACATGTACAAATACCCAATGCGATACTAGATACACATATACATGTTCCGATGGAAAAGAATATTCTTCTCAAAGTGCATGTACAAATACGCAATGCTCTACAGGATATACCTATACATGTTCAGATGGTTCAACATATGATAACCAAAATAGTTGTACAAATAAAGAATGTAGTAGAGCTTGTCCAACTGGTTATACTAAAGATGGTAGTTATTGTTATAAAGAAGTATAAATATGAAACAGCATAAATTAATAAAATTAATAATTATAGTATTTATAATATTTTGTATTGGTTTATTAATAAAGAATTATTCTAATAATCCTAATTTAGTTTTAGAAGTTAATTATGAAAATAAAATTTTAAATGATTTAACTAAACTTACTAAGAAAGAAGAAAAAATTAATTTAATATTAGATGATTATGAAGAATATCCTTTTAGTTTATTATATACTTTATCAAAAGATTTAGATCTTTTAGATTATGTCCTAGGTTATAAAGAGAATAAAGGTTTAGTTTTATCTGAAGAAATTACTGATGATTTAAACGAAGTGCCTTTATTCTTACAATGGGATCAAAGATGGGGTTATGGATATTATGGGGATAATGTTTTAGCTATTAATGGTTGTGGTCCAACTAGTCTTGCAATGGTTCTAACTTATCTTACTAAAGATAAGACATTAACTCCTTATAAGATAGCTAAAATGGCAGAAGAAAAACATTACTATGTTCCTAATAGTGGTACAACTTGGAATTTAATGCATTATGGTGGAATGGAATATGGTGTAGAAAGTAAAGTCTTAGGATTATCTAAAACTAGTGTCTTTAATGCTTTAGAAAATAATCATCCAATTATATGTAATGTTGGTCCAGGAGATTTTACTTTAAGTGGTCATTATATAGTTTTAACGGATGTAATTGATGGTAAATTAAAAATAAATGATCCTAATAGTATTAAAAGAAGTAATCAATTATGGGATTTTGATTCTATAAAATCTCAAATAAAAAATTTATGGGAATTTTATCTTGTATAATAATTTTTTATCAAAATTAGTAAAGATAAATAAAGTTATGTATGCTTTATATTAATAATTAAGATATAATATTTATAGGTGGTATAAATGAAAAAAAAGAATAATTATAAAGTAACACTAATAATATTAATTATCATAACTATTATTTTATTTAGTTTTATTATATATTTATTGTTTTTTAAAAAACCTAGTAATAATAAAGTATTAGACAATAAAAAAGATGAAGAAACAATAAACATTGATAATAATATAGAAGATTATGAAGATATTGGGGAGGATGATAATATCAGTTTATTTGAAAGTCAAGATTATTATATAGAGAATAATTTAGATAGATATATAGCTTATCAAACATTAAATCCTTCTAAAAATATTGATGAAGTTATTACTGATGTTAATTGTAATATTGATAGAAGTTTTTATACTGATCCAGTAGCAAGTAATTTAGATGATGGAACACTTTTAATTGTTAATAAGTATCATAGTTTAAGTAGTGATTATGTTCCTTCTCTTGTGACAATGGAAGATGGATATACTAATGTAAAAGGAGCTAAAATGCAACCAGAAGCATATGAACATTATAAACAAATGGTTGATGATGCTAAATTAGAAGGAATAACTTTATATAACGTTTCAGCTTATCGTAGTTATAGTTTACAAAATACATTATATACTAATTATGTTAAAAGAGATGGTGTTGATGCTGCCGATAGATATTCAGCAAGACCAGGTTATTCCGAACATCAAACAGGACTTGCCTCAGATATTAATACCGCATCTTCTAAAGCTCATTTTGAAAATAGTTTAGAATATTCATGGCTAAATAGTAATGCTTATAAGTATGGTTTTATTTTAAGATATCCTGAAAATAAAGAATATCTTACTGGTTATAAATTTGAACCATGGCATTATCGTTATGTTGGAGTAGATGTTGCGACATACATTTATGAACATAACATCACATTTGATGAATATTATGCTTATTTTATAGAAAATAATTAGGTAATACTAGTTATTTTTTTTATTTACTATTATGGTCTTTTATAGTATAATATATTTCACTGAAAGAGGGTTTATATGAAACAAGACATAAATGCTTGGTGGAATGAACAAGTAAAAGAATATCACGATAATGATTTAAAACAAAATAAAATAGTCGATTTTAAAGTTAAATGTAAAAAAGATTTAGCATTTGAAATGAATTGTCATGATTTTAATGAATTAAGAAATGTATGGGAATCACTAAATAATAAATATCAAAAATATAAAAAAGGTAAAGATAGTGTGTGGGAAATGGCTAAAAAGCAAAAAAACTTTTGGAAAACTTATGATTTTACTTATACAGTAAAAGTAATGCAAATAATGCAAACTATTAATAATATTGTAAATAATATTGATATTAATATTATTAGTGAAGATTTAAGTAATAAAATTTTTGAAGCTGCTGCTTTAGGTAAAGTAATATTTGAAAGAATAATTGATTTAGATATCTATTTTAATATGGAACTTATTTATGATGATGAAGAATTCTATGATGATGAAGAAAAGTATTATACATTATGTGATAATTTAGTTCGTGAATATTTAGATAAAGCAGAAGATTTAGTAAATGAATTAAAACATAATTATGAAGTACAAGATGTTTTGAAAAGAGTATTAAAATAGGAGATAATTAAAATGAATAATAAAGTTAGTGAAGAATGGTTAAATAAACAAAAAGAAATATATACAGAATTTTTAGCAGAAGAAGAATTAGATAAAAAATATCTAGAAACTAAAGATAAAATTTATGATAAGTTAAAATCAGAATTAACTCTTAAATATAATTGTCATTCTTATAGTGAATTAAGTTATATTTTTAATGGAATTCTAAGAAGAAATAATTCAAAATATAGAATAAAAGATATAGATTTTGGTGATTTAGCTTTTCGACAAAAGTTTAAATTTATGAATTCAATTAATTTAGTAAAGATGAGGGGAGAAATTCTTCGTGGTAGTCATCGAACTAGATATTTAGTAAATGAAGACAGTATAAAAACATTTCTAGAATTATTTATTTTAAGTGATACAATATATCATGATTTATTATGTCCAGAGATATATTTTGGTATGGAATTAGCATGTTATAAAGGTGAACAGTTTACGGAAGATGAAAGACAATATTTAAATTTATATAATAGTTTTTATGATACTTATTTAGAATATTATCAAAAATTTATTGATACACTTCCAGAATCAAAATTCAAACAAGAATTTGAAGCAATACCTAATGAATTAATAAAAACAGAAAATGAAAAAATAAATGAACTAATAAAAATAGAAAATGAAGAAGTAATAGAAAGAATATTTGATAAAAAGTTTTACGATTTAAGTAAGTCTTTAAAAAGAAAGAAAAATAAGCATAATTAATTGGAGAGTAATAATGGAAAATAAAATTAGTGAAGAATGGTTTAATAAACAAAAAAATAAGTATTTAGATAATATAGCAGGTTTTGAATTTTTAAAACAATATAAAGAAAATAAAGAACAAATTTTAAACAAGTTAAAATCTGAATATACGGATACATTTAATTGTCACTCTTATGATGAATTAGAATTTATTATAAAAGATGTTAGATACGATAATTATCATAAATTTAATAATGGAAAAAACATTAATCTTCTTGATGATGATATTCAAAAAAAATACGAATTTATGAAATCAGTTAATTTAGCTAAAATGAGATACAAAATTCTTTGTAGTGCTCATAATAGATTTTTAGCAAATGAAGATAGTATGAAAAAATTTTTAGAGGTATATACTTTAAGTGATATAATAATACATCCTGATGTAATTGATTTAAATTTTTATTTTGGTATCGAATTAGCTAAATATGAAGGTGTTATTTTTACGGAAGATGAAAGACAAGCTTTAAATTTATATGATAGTTTATATGATACATACTTAGAATATTATCAAAAATTTGTGGATACACTTCCAAAGTCAGAATTAAAACAAGAATTAGAAGCAATACCTAATGGATTAACAAAAGTAGAAACAGTGACTGTGGAAATAGAGAGAAAAACATTTGGTAAAAAGTTTTTAAGAAGAAACAAAAAAATACGATAAATTGACTATCGTATTTTTATTATCCCTATATCTGTATCAATATTATTAATATTATATAAGAATAAAACATTTTTAATATTATGATCTTTGATATAATCACTAATCTTTAAATTATAATATCGAGGATCAATAACAATTATTTTTTGATAATGATTAGCAATAAGAGGAATAAAAGAATTAGCATAACTATCTTTAATTATTAATAATTCAGAATTATCATCTAATTTATTATTAGTTATTTCAATTATTGGTTCATTAGGACCTAAAAAATAAGAATATTTATCTTTTTCTTGTAAATATTTTTTTTGATAAAAATCATTAGTGGTTTTATCTAAATATTTAAGAGTAACATCATAATTATTAACATTTATTTTATATATATCATCATATATTTTATTTGTAAATACTTTAGAATATAAAGTACCTAAGAAAGTATCACTAACTTTTGTAATATTGAGTTCATCTAAATTATAATAGTTAATATTATTGTTTAAACAGTATTCTTGGTAAGCAAAATAAGCTCCATAACTTGTCCAATGATGATCTGTTTTATAAAATAATTCATAATTATTTTTTTCTTTATTTAAAGTATTATAAATATTAATTGTTTTAAAATTTAAATGTTTATAATAATAATTAATCATATCTTTTTCACTTTTATTGATATTATATTTTGGTAATTTTTCTTCATAAATACTAGTAGCAGTAGGACTTAATAAAATTTCTATATTAAGATTTGGATTATTACTTTGAAATTCATTTAAAACATTAATTATTTTATCTTGATTAATATTATTTTTAAATCTATTAATTAAATAATTATCTTTAGCAAGATATACATCATTAATCATATCTTGACCACTTAATTTATATATTTTTGTTTTTAAAGATACCCATTCTTCCCGAAAAGGAAATTGATCAGTTGTATAATTTTCTAATTCTTCTCTATATATTCCTTTAAATAATTTATCCATACTAAATTCTGGAAACATAGTTAGATAACGAAATTCATTTTCTGAAAATTCTTTTTTATCATTAAAAACAAAAATAATTGTGAACATTAAGATAATAATTGATATACAAATTGTAATTAATTTATAAACTTTTTCCATAATTAAAATCTAAAGTACAAGAAGGGATTATAAGTATCACTTACTAAGAAGGAAATAGTAATTATAAATAATATAAGATAACTTATAAAGAAGATTGTACAATAAACTCCTTTCCATTTACTATTTATTATTTTATCTTTAATAATTTTACTAATAGGCATTGAGAGTAAAGTAGCAATTAAGAATACTAAACCATAATTTTTAATAAAGAAATAAAAGTCATTTTGTATAAATGAAGATGTAAAAATATTTTTAGTAAAATTAATTAAAATATTTAAATCATCAAAGGCAAATATTAACCATCCAATTAATATTAAAATAATACTATAAAGATGTTTAAATAAGTTAGGTAATTTATCTAAATATTTTTTTAAAATAAATTTTTCAATTATTAAAATAATTCCAAAATAAAGTCCCCAGATTATGAAATTCCAACTAGCACCATGCCAAAGACCAGTTAAAAACCACACAATTAAAATATTTCGAATATTTTTGCTTAAAGAACAACGAGATCCTCCTAAAGGAATATATACATAATCTTTAAAGAAAGATGATAATGATATATGCCATCTACGCCAAAATTCTGTAATACTTTTAGAAATATAAGGGTAGTTAAAGTTTTCTAAATAAGTAAATCCTAACATTTTACCAATACCAATGGCCATATCACTATAACCAGAAAAATCAAAATATATTTGGAAAGCAAAAGCAAATATTCCTAAAATTAAAGTTAGAGAAGAGTATTCTAAATAATTAGTAGATATTTCTAAGAATAGAGCACCTAGAACATTGGCAATTAAGACTTTTTTAAATAAGCCTTCTAAAAAGCGAATAAAACCATTAACATAATTGGCAAAATTAATTTCACGATGGTGTAATTCTTCACTTATCGTTTCATATCTTACTATTGGTCCAGCGATTAACTGAGGAAACATTGAAACATAAGTCATAAAGTTAAAGAAATTAGTTTCACTTTTAACATTGCCACGATAAACATCAATGGTATAACTCATAGTTTGAAAAGTAAAAAAACTAATGCCAATTGGTAAAGGTAATTCTAATAAAGAAATATTTAAATTAAAGAAATTATTTATATTAGTTATTAAAAAATCACTATATTTAAAAAAACCAAGTAAAGATAAATTAACAAGTATTGATTCAATTAAAATAATTTTTCTTTTTCTTTTACTAGTACTCTTAGTTAATAATAAGCCATTTATATAATCAACAAGAGAAGAGAAAAACATAAGTAGAATATATATTGGTTCTCCCCAAGCATAAAATATTAAACTAAATATTAATAAAATAATATTTTTAAGTTTAGAGGGAGATATATAATAAAGAATTAAAAAAAGAGGCAAAAAGAAAAAGATAAATGGAATGCTACTAAAAACCATATCTTTATCCTTCTTTATTTAGCTAATTTAGCTTCTTTTATAATATTAAATACTTTATCATTATCTTTAGAAATAATATATATTAAATAATCACCATATTCTTCTTCTAATCTATTTTTAACTAATTCATATTGATCTGGTAAATATGTTTTCCATTGTTCTTCTAATTTCTCCATATAAGTATTCATTTTTTCTTTTACTTCTTTAGTTTTACCTTTTTCAGGTTTTAAAATAATAACACTATTAGAATTAATAACCATCATTGGTACTTTAGCTAAATAAGTACTTACTAATTTATCATCAATATCAAAAGTTTGTTTTAAATCATCAACATCTATTAAATTATTGAAAACATTACTCTTACAATCTTTAACTTTTGTAAGTAATTCTTTACTATTATCAGCAATAATATAAATTAAATGATCTTGATATTCTTCATAAGTAAGTTTACTTTTAACTTCTTTTTTTAAACTATTAACATATTTATCAATAGCGTTTTTAACTTCTTCTTTTTTACCTTCAAGTGGTTTTACAATAAAATACATTGCTGTTTTCTTTTTATTAGTAGCTACATTAGCAACTTCATAATCAGAATCATCTAAATCAATATCAAAAGTCTTTTTAATATTATAGACATCTTCTAAATCACTAATATTTTCACTAAGTATACTAGCAGCGTCAACTCTCGCAAATTCATCACTTTTTAGACTAGTAATATTTTCATCAATCTTTTTTAAGTCTAGTTCAAATTTATTACCACATCCTGTTAATAAAAATAGACATATAATAGTTAAGCATATTAAAATTTTTTTCATTATCTCATCCTCCATTTCACTTAACTTTTTAAGTACTATAATCATTTTAACATAAGGAATATAATAAATAAAGTTTTATTGGCAATTGTTTTAATTTATTATATAATAAATTTAGAATGCAATTAAGGAGGTAAACTGATGTTTTTTAAAAAGAAAGACTTGACTTGTTTAAAGATGGCTCCTTTAAATTATTGGGAAGAATCATCTTATTTTTTAGTTTTATTACCAAATGATGAAGATATATTAACTAATTTAATTCCAAGAGTTGAAAGTATTAAAGGAGTTAAAATAAAAGGTAAAAGATTTGAAACAGATACAGGTATCTTATTTTTAGAATTAAATTATTGTAATGCAGATTATGAAGTAGGTTTTTATTTAAGTAGTTTTCATTTACCAGAATATTATTTACGAAAAACAATCTTTTTTAAAGAAGAAGAATTACAAAAGTTAGCTTTATGTAAAAGAGCATTAACTATTTATATGCCTTTTAAAAATAATGTTAAAGAATCTTATCAATTACAATTGAAATTAGCGGTTAATATTGTTCCGGATTCACTAGCTATTATGGATGAAAGTTCAGAAAGATTAATACCAATGAAATGGGCAAAAATGACTGCTGATTCGAAAATATTACCTAGTTCTCACGATTTATTTACTATTCAAGCTGTTATTACCAAAAATAAAGAAGTGTGGTTACATACCCATGGTCTTTGTCGTTGTCATTTAACAGAATTAGAAATAGTAGAATCCCATCAAAAAGATTATATCAATCATTATAATTTATTAAATGCTTTAGGTTCTTATTTAATTGATATTGATAAACAAGTAAATAGTTATGATGGAATATATATTGGTGAAATGGCTAAAAATAAACCGATTGTGGTCACATTTGTTCCATGGGATATTGCTCTAAAAGAATATCCTAAATTAAGTTTAGGTAATTATAAAGATCGAATTAATGGTCATAATACCAATACTAGTATCATCTTTTTATATTTAAATAGAGAAGATGAAATAAATAAAAAAATAAGTAAAATAAGTGCATATGATGCTTCTTGGAGTGATAATCCTCTTATTTATGTAAGTGATGTGGAAACTAAAAGAATGAAAGATTTAGCTATTGAAAGATTTAGTTATGTTCGAAAATATGCCCAAGATAAAAATACAGAAATAAATATTAAAATAGGATTACTTGTGGATAAACAAGATAATTATGAACATATATGGTTTAAATTATTAGAAATAAAAGGTGATAAATTTAAAGCGGAACTATTACAAGAACCATACAATATAAAAGATAAACACGAAGGCGATATAAATTGGTTTAATATAGAAGATATTACGGATTGGATAATTTATACCAATAATTTAACAATTAATCCCGGTAATGTTTATTTATTAGAAGATTAAAAAGGATAACAATATGGAAAGAAAAATATTAATTTATAGTATGTTTAATAATTTAATTATTGCAATATTAAAAATTGGGGGAGGCCTTTTTTATGGTTTAGGATCTTTATTGGCTGATGGAATGCATACGTTAAGTGATTTTATAACAGATATAGTTAGTTTTATTGGTTCAAAAATTTCCAAAAAGAAACCAACTAAATATCATCCCTTTGGTTTTGGTAAAGTAGAATATTTAACTAATTTATTTGTAGGAATAATCTTACTTCTTTTAGGTTTATATATAATTATTAGTAGTTTCTTTAAAGAAAGTATTATTCCTCCTTTATCATTATTATATATTTTATTTATAACTTTAATTTTAAAAATAATTGCTATTATAATTATGAATAGAGTAGGTAAAAACATTAATAGTAATCTTTTAATTACTTCGGTTTTAGAAAGTAAAGCCGATTTATATTCTTCAATGGGAGTTATAGTAATTACTTTAATATTACAATTAGCTAATAAATATCCTATTTTAAAATATAGTGATTTAATTGGTTCACTTTTAATTGGTCTTATAGTGTTAAAAACAGCCTTTAAAGTTATAATTGATAATTCTTTATGTTTAATTGGGGAAGCAGAAACTAATAAAGATGTTATTAAACAAGTTGAACAAGAAATAAAACAATTTAATCAAATAGAAAAATATCAAATAGAATTAATTAAATATGGATCATATTATCGTTTACAATTAAATTTAGAATTAGACTCTAAATTAAGTTTAAAACAAGTAACTAATTTAGTAACTAAAATTAAAAAAGAATTACGTTATAATAAAAAATTAAAGATTAAATATGTAACAATATATGTTACTGATGAAATGAATAATTTATGAAAAAGATAAAATATATAATTATAATTATTTTAATAACTATCTTTTTTGGAGGATTTTTAATTTTTAAAAAAGAAGGGAATGAAGATATGCATATTAAATTATTAATTAATAATGAAAAGTTAGATGTATCTTTAGTAGATAATTCAACAACTAGAAAGTTAAGAGATATTTTAAAAGAACAAGATATTATAATAAAAGCTCAAGATTATGGTAATTTTGAAAAAGTGGGCGAAATTAATTTTGAATTACCCACTAATGATCAAAAGATAACAACTAATTATGGGGATATTGTTTTATATAATGGTACTTTAGTTAGTTTATTTTATAATAGTAATACTTGGGAGTATACTAGAATAGGTCATATTGATAATATAACCCAACAAGAATTAATAAATATTTTAGGCAAAAATGATGTTCTTTTAACATTAAAATTAGAATAAAAATAGTAATTTAAGTAAATATATATTATAATTATTAAGGAAAGAAGGAAGAGTATGTGTACAGCAGTAACATATAAGACCAAAGATACATATTTTGGTAGAAATTTAGATTTAGAGTATTCTTATAAAGAAACAGTAACAATAACCCCAAGAAATTATGTTTTTAATTTTCGAAAAATGGGTAAAATAAATAAACATTATGCAATGATTGGGATGGCTTATGTAATGGATAATTATCCTTTATATTATGATGCCATTAATGAAAAAGGTTTAGGTATGGCAGGTCTTAATTTTCCAACTAATGCTTACTATTTTGAAGAAAAAAAAGATAAAAAAAATATTGCTCCTTTTGAGTTTATTCCTTATGTTTTATCTAATTGTCAAAATATAAAAGAAGTAAGAGAATTATTAAAAGATCTTAATTTAGTTAATATTAATTATAGTGATAATTTAAAAGTATCACCTCTTCATTGGATTATAGCCGATTGTAATGAAGCATTAACTGTAGAATCAACTATAGAAGGATTAAAAGTATATGATAATAAAGTAGGAGTATTAACTAATAATCCAACATTTGATAAACATATGTGGAATTTAAATAATTATATGAGTTTATCACCATTACCACCTCAAAATAATTTTTCTAATAAATTAACTTTTGATACTTATAGTAGAGGTATGGGTGGACTTGGATTACCTGGTGATTTATCTAGTGCTTCTCGTTTTGTAAAAGCAACATTTACGAAAATGAATTCCGTATCTAAAGATGATGAAAATTCGAGTATTAGTCAATTTTTTCATATTCTAGAATCTGTTTATCAACAAAGAGGTTGTTGTATTATGGGAAAAGATGAATATGAAATAACAATTTATAGTTCTTGTTGCAATCTTAATAAAGGGATTTATTATTATAAAACATATGATAATAGTATGATTAGTAAAGTAGATATGCATAAAGAAGATTTAGATAGTGATAAAATAGTTAGTTATGATTTAATAAAAGAAGAACAAATATATAGTCAAAATTAAAAAGATAAGGAAGATTAAAATGGAAAAGAGAAAAAGAGATATTGTTAAAATGTTACTTAATCAAAATTTAGATGAAAAAGATGAAGAAGAAATGATGGATTTATTAATTAATAGTCCTATATCTTTAGATGTTGATAAAGAAATTGATGAAAAGATGACTTTTGGGGATAAAGTAGCTGATAAGATTTCGGAAATTGCTGGTAGTTGGACATTTATTATTTTATTTTGTTTTTTCCTATTATTTTGGATTATTTTAAATGGTGTTATCTTAATTAATGGTGTTGATCCATATCCTTTTATTTTATTAAATCTATTATTATCTTGTTTAGCGGCCTTACAAGCTCCGATTATTATGATGAGTCAAAATAGACAATCTAAAAAAGATACTATTCGGAATAAAAATGATTATCGTACAGATTTAAAAAGTGAATTAATATTAGAAGAATTACATGATCATATGGAAAAATTATTACAAAATCAAAATAAAATATTAAATTATTTAAAAAAATTAGATGAAGAAGATAATAATAAAAAATAAAGGAGAATAATGATGGTAATAGTTAAATTAATAATTTTATTTTTTTTCTATGCTTTTTTAGGTTGGTTAATGGAAGTTACTTTTGCTTTTATAAATTTTCATAAATTTATTAACCGTGGCTTTTTAATTGGGCCTATTTGTCCCATCTATGGTTATGGTTGTATGTTAATTATTGTTTTATTAAATCGTTTTAAAAATGAACCTTTAACTTTATTTTTCATGGCTATTTTAATTTGTTCTTTACTAGAATATATAACTAGTTTTGTGATGGAAAAAATCTTTAAAGCTAGATGGTGGGATTATAGTAATAAAAAATTTAATCTTAATGGACGAATTTGTTTACAAACAATGATTCCTTTTGGAGTACTTGGAACAATAATTACTTATTATGTCAATCCTTTCTTAGGTAATTTAGTAAATAAAGTCCCTAATACTATTTTAATTGTTATAGCAGTAATCTTATTAATTATATATTTGGTTGATAATATAGTTTCAACTAAAATAATTGATAATGTTAAAGATGAAATAAAGACTCAAGAAAAAGATAAAACAATTGCAATAAGTGCTAAAGTAAAAGAAACATTACAAGAAAGTGGTTACTTAACAAAGAGATTAATAAATGCTTTCCCTAAATTTAAAACATATCGAGAAATACTTGAAGATATTAAAGACACTGTTAATAATCAATTAAATAAACTAAATAATAAGAGAAAGAAATAATATTAGCTGGGGGTTTTATGAGTAAATGGCGTATTGATAAATTATATTTTGAAAAATCAATTCAAAAAGGATATAAATTATTAAAGAATTCTAAAATAGATGAAGATGAAAGAGAGCATATTAAAGAAGAAATAATAATGTTTCAAAAATATTTAAATAATGATTTTGAATATTTAGATGAAGTTACGGATGATAATTTGGAATTTAATGAACAATTAAAAGATCAAGCTTTAAGAAAACTAAGAAGACGTTATAAATTATTGGGTAATAATTTAATAACTTATTTTCAAAAATTATATGACAGTCATATTTTAACAGAAAAAGATAATACCCATACATATTATTTAAATATGGATATGCAAAAAGAATTAACTATGAAAAATTATCAAATTAATTCGCCATATTTAACAAGTGTTTTATTAAAAAATAAAGATAAAATATTGTTTGAAAAAAATAATAAATTAGAATGTTCATCATATTGTTATTATTCTTTCATTAATGATAGTCAAATAATTGTTATTAATACTAGTGATCATTGTTATACTTTAAATCACGAATTAGAACATGCTTTAGAAAATATTTTAGGATATAATAATTGTAATTATTTTCAAGAAGTAGGATCTATTAACTTTGAAATGTTATTTTTAGATTTATTATATAATGAAAATGGTTTTATTTGTGCTGGTGATTATGAAGAAAGATTATTTAATATGTATTGGTATTTAGAAGAGTTAGTAAAATATTTTGATTTAATGGAAGAACTAGCAAGTAAAAATTTTAATGTTTCTTTAAATGATTTTAAGAAAATTGTTATGAATAAAATAGATCTTTTAGATATTGAATTCTTAGATTATGTTTTAGATGAGATTATTGGTGAAGGTAAAGATGTTTCAATGACTTATTTATTTTCTTATTTACAAGCAATTAAAATAAGAAAAATGCATAGTTTAAATCAAATAGATAACTTTGAATTAATTAAACCATATTTAATAACAAATCACTATAATTTTAATAATATAAATGATTTTAAAATATATGATGATTATTTAAATGATATGGCTAAAAGAACTAGATATAAATAAAAAATAAAAAAATTGTGAAAATTTGTCGTTTTTTCTTTGCATATCTTAAAAATTATGCGATAATAAATAATGTAGATATAATTGTTTTGATAAGAAAGGAAGTTTTAGTGATGAAGAAAAATTTATTAATGATTATATTAGTATTATGTTTATTAGTTCTACCTATTAAGACTAATGCTTTAAAATATAATAATGTTGATTATAAAACATTAAATTTAGATCAAGCATTAACTGAAGAGGCAATTGAACATGATTTTTCTAATTATAAAGAAAATGATAAACAAGCTATAATTTATTTATTTAGAGGAAAAGGTTGTCAATATTGTCGTGCTTTATTAACACATTTAAATGATATTATTGGTGATATGGGAGCATATTTTAAAGTTGTATCATTTGAAGTATATAAGGATGGTAATAACTCTAAATTAATGAATGAAGTTAGTGATTTTATGAATGCTAATGTTACAGGTATACCATTCTATATTATTGGTGATAAAACATTTGTAGGATATGGAGCATCTTATGATGAAGATATTAAAAATGCAATAATGGATGCTTATAATGCAAAAGATAAATATGATGTTTTTGAAGAAATGAGTAAACCTGAACCAACTCCAGCATCAAATACATCAGTTATTATTTGGAGTTTAGTATTTGCTATTGTAAGTACAACAGCAATTATTTCTGTTAACTGTTATCAATATAGTAAACTTAATAAGAAAATAGCTGCTTTAGAAACAAAATTAAAAGCAAAAAACAAATAGAGGTTAAAATGAGCAAAAAAATAGTTGGTGTTATTGTTATTGTTTTAGTCATAATTGGTATCGTTTTAGCTTTTATTGGTTTTAGTAATTCAAAAGAACCAGCAAGTAATAATCCTAAACCTAGTACTGATGCTATAAAATTCAAAGAAGAATATGAAAAATTAAATGGTGAAAAAAATAGTTCTGGTAAAGATTATCGAAAGATAACAATTGATGAAAATAATCCCTTTGTTTATAGTAGTGCGTCTGAAATAGTTGAAAAGATTAAAAATAAAGAATCATTTGCTGTTTATTTTGGTTTTAATAGTTGTCCTTGGTGTCGTAGTATTTTACCTACTTTAATTAAAGTAGCTCAAGATTTAAATATTACAAAGATCTATTATGTCGATGTTTATAGTATTAGAGATACTTATGAATTAAATTCTAAAGGTAAACCAGAAAAAACTAAAGAAGGATCTCAAGGATATGATGAATTAATTGAATTATTAAGTGATGTGTTAAGTGATTATAATTTAACTGATAGTAAAGGTAAGACAGTTAAAACAGGTGAAAAAAGAATATATGCACCAAATATAGTTAGTATTATTGATGGTAAACCAAATAAACTAACTGAAGGAACTAGTTCTTTACAAACTGATGGTTATATGGAATTAACAGATGAAATGTTAGCAGAATCATATGACAATATCAAATGTGTTTTATCTTGTTTAGAAAAGAAAGATACTTGTTCACTTGCATGTTAAAGTAAATCTATAATAGATTTACTTTTTTGAAAAAGAGGTATAGGATGAAAAAGATTAGTGTTGTAATAGTAGTACTTATAGTAGTTATAGGTGTATTAGCATATTTATTTTTAAATCGTGAATCTTATAATTTAAAATTACCTAATCAAGAACAAATAGTAAGTATTAAATTAGAAGAAGGCATTGGTATAAAACATATTAGTTCTAAAAATACTATTGCAGAAATTTATGAAATTATTTTAAAACATAATCAAAATAGTTTTAAAAAAAGTACAACTGATACCCCTATAAAACCAAATACATTAATAAAGATATCTTTTTATTATGATAATGAATTAGCAACATATATTTATTTTTATACTAAGAATAGTAAATATTATATGGAACAACCATTTAATGGGATATATGAAATAAATCAAGATAGTTTTGAAAAGATGGAACATTTATTAGATGAATAACTAATCATATTTTTGATTAGTTTTTTTTAATTGTAACTTATTTGTAACTATTGATATAATATAATGAAATTGTGAGGTGAAATATGGAAATTTTAAAAGTGGAAAATTTAACCAAAATTTATGGGGAAAAAGATACCCAAGTTATTGCTCTAGATAATGTTTCATTTAGTGTGGAAAAAGGAGAGTTTGTGGCTATAATTGGAGCATCTGGTTCTGGTAAATCAACTCTTTTACATTTAATTGGAGGTGTTGATAAACCAACAAGTGGAAAAGTATTTATTGATGGTAAAGATATCTTTAAATTAAATGATGATAAACTTGCTATCTTTAGAAGAAGAGAAGTGGGATTAATATATCAATTTTATAATTTAATTCCAATATTAAATATTGAAGAAAATATTACTTTACCATTGAGTTTAGATAATCATAAAATATCTAAAGAAGAATTAGATGAATTAATCAAGAAATTAGGTTTAACTCATCGAGTAGGACATTTACCTAATGAATTATCTGGTGGGGAACAACAAAGAACAAGTATAGGTAGAGCACTTATTACACATCCCGCTATTATTTTAGCTGATGAACCCACAGGTAATTTAGATAGTAATGGTAGTGATGAGATAGTAGCACTATTAAAACAAGCTAATCGAGATTATAAACAAACTATTATAATGATTACTCATAATATGGAAATAGCTAAAGAAGCTGATCGAATTATTAAAATAGAAGATGGAAAAATAGTTGGTGATTAATTATGGACTTATTAAATAAATTAACTATTAAAAATTTAAAGTTAAATAAGAAAAGAACAATTGTCACTATTATTGGTATTATTTTATCCATTGCGTTAATCTCGGCAGTATTTTCAATGTTTTTTAGTTTTCAAGAAAGTATGATTGTCTATGAAAAAGAACTTAAAGGGGATTTTCATGCTAAGTTTATAGATGTTCCTCAAGAAGATTTAAATGTTTTTGAAAATAATCAAAAAATAAATATATTTTATTCTTCTTATAATGTCGGTTTTGCTAAAATAGAATCAGAAAATGAATATAAACCATATGCTTATATAAGTGCAGTTAAGAAAGAAGATTATGAAAAATTTGCTTTTAATCTTATAAGTGGTAGAATGCCTAATAATAGTAGGGAAATAGTTATCCCTAAACATTTAGCTGAAAATGGTAAATTAAAGTTAAATATTGGTGATACAATAACTTTAAATGTTGGGGAAAGATTAGTTCACTATGAAGATGAAGATATTATTGAAAACAAATATAGTAAAGTTCATGATGGTGAAGTAGCTGAAATAATTAATACCAAAGAAATGACTTATACGATTGTAGGAGTAATAGAAAGACCTAATACAAACTTTGAACCATATACTTCTTCAGCTTATTCTTTTATAACTTGTTTAGATGATAATACAATTGCTAGTAGTATGGATGTTTATATTAAACTAAATAGAAAAAATTTAAAAGATATTTATAAGATATCAGCAGGTATTTTAGGAGTAGATAAAGAATTATATGCTAAATTAATGAATGATTTAGGTAGTATTAGTGCAAGTGAATATGATAAAATAATGAAAGAAATAGATAGTGCTAAATATGATGTTAGTTATAATAGTTATTTAATTACTTTAGAAACTGGTAATAGTAATGATGATACTTTAAATGCTCTAGAAGGGGCAGTATTAATTGTTGTTATTATCATTATTGTAACTTCCGTATTTTGTATTAAAAATAGTTTTGATATATCTATAACCGAAAAGATAAAACAATATGGTATGTTATCAAGTATTGGAGCAACTCGTTCCCAAATTAAGAAAAATGTTTATTTTGAAGCCTTAATATTAGCCCTAATAGGTATTCCTTTAGGAATATTATCCGGAATTTTTGCTTCTTATATTTTAATTCTAATCAGTAATTATTTATTAAAGAACTCTTTAAATGTTACTTTAGTTTTTAAATTTTCGTTTCTTGTCATTATTTTTTCAATACTTTTAGGTTTAATTACAATTTTATTGGCATCAAGAAAAAGTGCAAAGAAAGCCAGTAAAGTAAGTCCTATAAGTGCCATTCGTAATAGTGATGAGATTAAAATAAAAGCTAAAAAATTAAAAACACCAAAATGGGTTAAAAGTTTATTTGGTATTGGGGGAGAAATATCTTATAAGAATTTAAAAAGAAGTAAGAAAAAATATCGCACGACGGTTATAAGTATTATTGTCTGTGTAAGTATATTTATTTCTCTTTCCTATTTTACTAGTTTAGGTTATAAAGTAATTTCTTATGAATTAAATATTACTCCATATGATTTTGAAATATACTATGATCAAAGACATAATGATGCCTCTAAAATTGATAAAGAAATTCCTAATTTAGTTAAAGATGATATTGTTAAAGATTATAGTATAACACTTGGCACTGATTCCTTTACTAATCCTGAAAAAAATAAATATACCAAAGAATATTTAAAATTAAGACCTGGTGTTTTAGATGAAGATTACGAAGATTATAATCTTTTAATTGTTTTAGATGATTCAACATTTAGAAATTATACTAAAACTTTAAAATTAAATTATGATGATGTTAAAGATAAAGCAATTATGATTAATACCGTATGGGAATATAATGATGATAATAAAGAATATAAAATTCAAAAATATAATTATAAAGCTGGTGATACTTTAACTTTAGAATATAAAATGGAAGATTTAAAGAAAGATATCAATCTAGAAATTGCCCAAATTACTTCTAAAAAACCATATGGCAACGATGAAAGAAATTACACAACGGAAATATTTGTTAACGAAAAATATTTAGAATATATAAGAAATGTTAATTATAAATTTATTTATTTAAAAACTAGTCAACCAGAACAATTACAAAAAAATATGGAAACTTTATTAAAAGATTATAATTATAATTATAATAATGTTTCTGAAGATGCTAATCAAATGAAATCTATTATTTTACTTGTCTCAATATTCTTATATGGTTTTATTACAGTTATTGCTTTAATTGGTATTACAAATATTTTTAATACTGTTAATACTAATATGATGCTTAGAAGAAGAGAATTTGCGATGTTAAAAAGTATTGGTATGACTAAAAATGAATTTAATCGAATGATTAGATTAGAAAGTATTTTCTATGGTGGTAAAGCATTAATAATTGGTGTACCAATTGGACTTATTTTATCTTATCTAATTCATAAAGCAGTAATGAATGGGGAATATGTCTTTGCCTTTGAAATTCCTTACTTATCCTTATTTATTACTTGTATTGTTGTTTTCATTCTCTTACTTACAATTATGAAATATTCATTAGGTAAAATAAATAAACAAAATATTATTGATACTATTCGAAATGAAAATATTTAAAAATGTTGTTATAAGCAACATTTTTTTCAAAAGATTATGTTACAATATAGGAGGGATGAATTATGAATATATTTTTACTAGAAGATAATGAAACAATTGTTAAAGGTTTAGAATATTCTTTTAAAGCAAATAATTATGAGTTATATAGTGTTAATAATTTAAAAGATGCTTATACTTATTTAAAAAATAATAAACCTAATTTAATTATTTTAGATATATCACTACCTGATGGCAATAGTTTAAATTTATATAAAGATGTTATTAAAGATTTAAATATTCCAACTATCTTTTTAACTGCTTTAGATGATGAAGATACAATTGTTAATTGTTTTAATTTAGGTTGTGATGATTATATAACTAAACCTTTTTCTAGTAAAGAATTATTAGCAAGAATACAAAGGATTCTTTTACGTAATAAAGAAAATAGTATTATTACTACTCAAAATATTAAATTTGATTTAGATAAAATGGTTATATATAAAGATAATAAAGAAGTATTATTAACGAGTTTAGAAAAAAATATTTTAAGCTTATTATTTATGAATATTAATAAAACAGTAAGAAGGGGAACTATACTTGATAAAATATGGGAATTAACGGGTAATGATGTTGATGATCATACAATTACTGTTTATTTAAAAAGAATAAGAGAGAAGTTAGGTGTTGATATAATTAAAACAGTTAAAGGAATAGGATATCGGATAGATGAAGAATGATGGATATTTAAAAAAACATTTATTAATAATTTGCTTAATAATTATTCTTTTTAGTTTTATTTTTCTTTTATTAAGAAATTATGAAAAGAATAATTATATTCAAAAAACCAATTATAAAATAAATAATTTAATTAATTTATTAGAAGATAATAATGTTCATAAAGAAGATATAATTAATATTTTAATGAATGATAACTATAATGATACTTATATTAATGAATTAGGTATTGATTTAGATAAAGAAAATATTATATATACTTTAAATAAAGAATATACCAAAGAAACATATCTTAATTTAATATTTATAATAAGTATTATTTTAAGTATTATATTAGTATTTGTCCATTATAATTATAAAAAAGATAAAGAACTAGATAAGATTACCAAATGTATCCGGAGAATAAATAATGAAGATTATAAATTAGATATTGAAAATTTTGAAGAAGGTAAATTAGCTATTTTAAAAAGTGAATTAGCTAAAACAACATTAATGCTTAAAAATATAGCTAATAATAGTATTGAAGATAAAAAATATTTAAAACAATCTTTAGAAGATATTTCGCATCAAATAAAGACACCATTAACCTCTATTTTAATTAATTTAGATAATTTAATTGATAATCCCACAATTGATAATAATACTAAAGAAGAATTTTTAAGAGATATAAAAAGAGATGTTAATAATATTGAATTTTTAGTATTAAATTTATTGAAATTAAGTAAATTTGATACAAATACTGTTAAATTAAAAAAAGAAGTGAATAATATATTTGCTTTAATAAGTGAAAGTATTAATAATGTTTCTAATTTAGCTGATTTAAAAGATATTGAGTTTATTGTTAAAGGGGAGAAAGATTTAAAAATAAATTGTGATTATAAATGGCAAATAGAAGCAATTACGAATATAATTAAAAACGCTATAGAATATTCTTATCCTAGTAGTAAGATATTAATTAATTATGAACAAAACAAAGTTTATACTAAAATTCAAATTGCAAATAATGGTAAAATTATTTCTAAGGAAGAAATACAACATATATTTGAGAGATTTTATCAAGGCAGTAATTCGCAAGGTTTTGGTATAGGTTTAAACTTAGCAAAAACTATTATTGAAAAAGATAATGGAACAATTAATGTTAGCAGTACTAAAGATAAAACTATTTTTACAATTAAGTATTTTAATATTTAGTATAATTATATTGTTATAATATAAATTTTTATGGTATAATAGAAAAGCGAAAGGAAAGATATAATGAAAAAAGTATTATTAGTAATTAGTTTAGTATTTTTATTAACAGGATGTAGTTCTAAATTAACAAATAATTATACCGTTGATATTAAAAATAGTAAGAAATGTAATAATGAAGCTAAAGAATATTATAAAGATGGAGATACCAAAGTATATTTAGTTTGTATTGATAAAATTACTTTAAAAGATGGTAATAAAAAAGTTAGTTTAAAAAAATATTTAAAGGATAAAGATAATTCAATTGAAAAAGTAACTGATGAATTAATTAAAAAAGTTGTTAAAGAATCATCATTATTAGATGGAACTGCTATAATATATCGTGATGGTGGTACAATTAAATATAGTAACAATGGATATACGATTATTAAGTGTAAAACTTCAGATAATAATAACGATGTTTATATAGGAACTGAAGATTTAGATATTAACAAAGGATTTGCAAATGGCTTCTGTGGTCATACTGAAAATGATAATCAAGAATAATAAAATAAAAAATTAATAATTATATATCAATTATTAATTTTTTTTGATATAATTATAAAAGAGATAATTAGGGTGATAGAGATGGCAAGAAAAAGAAACATAGAGTTAGAAAATATTGAATTAAAACCACAAGTAATTGGTCATACCTATAAAAAGAAAAGTAATATAGGTCGAGTTATAATTATGTTTGTTATCTTAGGATTAGTGGTCTATTTCATTGATGATGTTAGTGTATTTATTAATAGATTACTTGGTAGACAAACTGCTGATACTATTGAACAAAATGCTAATAAAAATAATTTAAATGTGCAACTTCCAGAAAATAATGAAAATAAAATAGAATATAAAGAAATAAGTAATGATTTAATTTTTCAAAATAATGACTTAGAGTTTAGTAATTTTGTATATGCTAATTCTAAATTATCTGTAACTATTAGTAACAATACCCAACATGATATAAATGTTTCCACTAAAAAAATATTTTTGGAAACATATGATCAAGTTGAAAATAGAACTTTATTACAAACATTTAAATTAGATGTTGGAATTATTAAAGCAGGAGCTAGAGAAACTCTTACTTTAGATATTGATAAAGATTTTAAAGTAATTTCTGTTCATGAAAAAGATATATCTCTTTACCCAGAGGTTACTTTACAAGCTAATGAAGAAGGTATTGCTACATTATCATGTACTTTAGGTTATAATAAAATAGATTATACTTTTAAAGATAGTAAGTTAGTATCATTTAATCATAATTATGCCAATAATGGTGTTACAGATGAGAGTTATCAAACCGATTTTAATTATTATCAAAATTTAGTTAGTAGTTATACTGACTTAACTGGTTTTGATGCTACATTTAGTTCTAGTGAATATGGCTTTACGGCTATTATCAAAGTTGATTTACAACAAGCTAATTTATCAAATATTGAAAATAAGTATTATTATGCATATAATGAACAAGCTAAAGTTATTAAGTATGAAATGGAAACTTATGGTTTTAAATGTGAATAGTTTTATAGGGTGGTTTAATGAATTTAAGGATAGAGGATTTTGAAGGTCCATTTGATTTATTATTGCATTTAGTAAGAGTATCTAAAATGGATATTTATACAATAAATATTCGGGATATAATTGAACAATATATTACTTTTATTAATAGTATTGATAAGTATGATATAGACAATAGTAGTGAGTATTTAGTTTTAGCATCAGAACTTATTCATCTAAAAAGTAAAATGTTAGTTAATAAATGTGATGAAGATGATAATGAAGAAGAAGAATATACTATTAAAAGTGAAGAAGATTTACGAGAAAAATTAATTGAATATGATAAATATAAAAATATAACCGATACATTTCGTGATATGGAAGAAAATAGATTAGCATATTTTACGAAAGTTCCAGAAAATTTAAAAGAATATATAGATAATGATACTATTATTAATAGTGATGTAACATTACAAGATTTATTAAATGCCTTTATGCAAATGCAACAAAGAATCAATTTTCAAAAACCAGAGATTACGAAAGTTGCTCGAAAAGAATATAGTGTAAAAGAAAAAATTTCAGAAATTAGAAATTTATTAAAAGTAAAAAAGAAATTAGAATTTTCAGAATTATTTGATATTGTAACTAAGGAAAATATAGTTGTAACATTTTTATCTTTACTTGATATGAGTAAGAATAAAGAAATTACTTTACAACAAGATAAAATATTTAGTACTATTATCATAGAAAGTGTTGATCAATGATGAATTTAGAAGGAATTTTAGAAGGATTACTATTTGTAGTAGGTGATGAAGGTGTTACTATTGAAGAAATATGTCATACTTTAGAGATTAGTGAAGAAAAAGCTAAAGAATTATTAACAATATTAAAAAAAGAATATGAAAAAGATAATCGTGGTATAAAAATTAGTTATCTTGGGGATTCATTTAAATTAACCACTAAAAAAGAACATAAAGAATATTATAAAAAATTAGTTACAACAAAAGAAGAAACTTTAAGTCAGGCTCAATTAGAAGTTTTAGCTATTATAGCATATAATGAACCAATAACTAGAATTGAAATTGATGAAATAAGAGGAATAAGTAGTTCTTATGTTGTAAAAAAATTATTAAGTAAAGATTTAATAAAAGTTGTCGGTAAAAGTGATTTACCTGGTAAACCTAATATGTATAAGACTACAAAAGAATTTTTAGATTGTTTTGGTTTATCTTCCATTAATGATCTTCCTAAATTAGATTTTGAAGATAATAAAGGTACAGAAGATTTATTTCAAAAGGTGAATTGGAAAAGTAAATGCAACTAGCAAAATAAGAAACTAAAATGGAAAAGTAAATACAATAAAAAATTG
>CANQXT010000011.1 GCA_947627915.1 uncultured Bacilli bacterium | reverse complement strand
GAATACATTATTTTTTTTACTATAAAAAGTAATTGTACCATAATTTTACATTATTTTTTTATGCGATTGCCATAATATATAACGATTTTTCTTGTTTTTATAACCATTTTATGATAATATATTTTATGAACACGAAAGTGTTTTTTAATTGAAATAAAATTTGGGAGGTCTTAAGATGGCAAAAAAAGAGGAAAAAATAGTTAAAGAAGAAAAAAAGGTTAAAAAAGTAAATAAAACTAAGAAAGAGAAAAAAAATAAAAACAAAGAAGGTTTAGTTACGGGTGTTAAAAAAGAATTAAAAATGGTTAAATGGCCAACTATAAAAGAATTAATTAAATATACTGGGGCTGTAATAATTCTTTGTATTATTTTAGTAGCGTTTTTCCAATGTTTAGATATAATTCTTGCATACATTAAGGGGATGATTAGTTAATGGAAAAATTATGGTATGTTGTTAACACTTACTCAGGTCACGAAAGTAAAGTTAAGGAAAAATTAGAAGCAAAAATTGAATCTATGCATATGCAAGATTACATTTTTCGTATCGTTATTCCAGAAACAACAGAAGTTGAAGTAAAAGATGGTGTTAAAAAAGAAAAAACTAAATTAATGTTTCCAGGTTATATTTTAGTTGAAATGATTATGTCTGATGAAGCATGGTATATTGTTAGAAATACTCCAGGAGTTACGGGATTCATTGGTTCAAGTGGAAAAGGTGCTAAACCAACGCCATTACTTCCGCAAGAGATTGATCGTATTCTTTCTAATATGGGTATGAGTAGAGTTAATGTGGAAGATGACTTAAAAGTTGGTGATAGTGTAAGTATTATCGAAGGACCATTTAAAGGTATGATGGGTAAAGTTGATAATATTGATACGGAACATAATCGTTTAAATATTATTATTGATTTATTTGGTCAAGAAACTTCTGTTGATGTTGAATCATTCCAAGTTAGTAAAAATTAAATTTAAAAGAGCTGTAATTTTAGAAGAATTACAGTTTTTATTATAAAGTAAACTTTAGGTATGTTTAAATTATAACTAATTATTGTTATTCTTTTAGTTAAAGGAGGACGAAATGAATCAAGAAAAAATTGGTAAGTTTATTGCTCTAAGAAGAAAAGAAAAAAATTTTACTCAAGAACAACTTGCTGAAAAATTAAGTGTTAGTAAAAATGCTGTTAGTAAATGGGAAAGAGGGTTAAATTTACCAGATGTATCTTTAATGGAAGAGTTATGTAAATTACTAGATATTTCTTTAAATGAATTATTTGCTGGTGAAATATTAAATGCTAAACAAATTAAAAATCAATCTGAAAATAATTTATTAAATATTTTAAAATCTAATAATCAAAAATATAAAAAATATCAAATAATTTTATTCAGTATTATAACTATTTCTATTATTATAACAATCATTTTGGGAAGATTATTATTTATTAGATTAGGTTTTATCCAAGATAGTAATTTAAAATATACGCAAATATATCTTAATGATGAAAGTAATATTAAAGGTAATGTTGATATTAATATGTTTGGTAAAATTAATATTGATTTTGATATTGGAGCAAATAAATATGGTTATGCTGTGTTTAAAAATCCTAGTAAAGCAATGCAAAGATTAAAAAAAGATTATGCTAAAGGAATTAAATTAATTCAAAAAGAATATCATTTATGGCCATTATCTAATTTTAATTTCAAAACATATGGAACTTATGGATGGCAAGTAACAAGTGGAACTAAAGAAGAAAGAGAACAAGCTAAATTTGTTTCAATATTTATGGATATTTATGAGAATAGTTTTAATTAATATGAAAATAAAAGATAAACTAAAAAATTTTATCTTTTTTTCAAAAAAAAGATTGCAAACAAATGTTTTATATAGTATAATTCTTTTATCAGATGATCAGATGATACAAAATAAAAGAAAAATCAGGAGATTTCAGGAGGTTAAAATGAAAAATATTAATGAAAAAAATTATTTAATAAATGAAAATGAAATGGTAATGTTTGAGAGTATAAAACATATTAATGAATACGGTGAAGAATATTGGGAAGCAAGAGAATTAATGCAAGTTCTAGAATATAGTAAATGGGAAAACTTTCATAAAGTTATAAAACAAGCAATGATTGCTTGTGAAAATAGTAAAAGTAATGTAATTGATCATTTTCCTGAGGTCAGGAAAACGATTAAAATGCCTAAAGGTGCTACAAAGAAAATAAGTGATTATTATTTATCAAGATATGCTTGTTATTTAATAGTCCAAAATGCCGATCCTAAAAAAGAAACGGTTGCTCTTGGTCAAACATATTTTGCAGTGCAAACAAGGAAACAAGAAATAAGTGAGAAAGAGTATAGTTTATTAACAGAAGATGAGAAGAGATTTTATCAAAGAAATTTAACAAGGAAAGGAAACTATTCATTAAATAAAGCAGCGAAAGATGCAGGGGTTAAAAATTTTGATAAATTTCATAACAGTGGTTATAAAGGATTATATAATGGAGAGACAGCAGATGACATAGCTAAAAGAAAAGGACTTAGATATCGTGAAGATATTTTAGATAATATGGGTAGTGAAGAGTTGGCAGCAAATTTATTTCGGATTACGCAAACAGAATCTAAATTAAAAAGGGATAATATTAAAACGGAAAAAGATGCTAATGAAGCACATTATGAAGTAGGAAAAGAAGTTCGTGCAACTATTAAAAGATTAGGAGGAACAATGCCAGAAAAGATGCCCACACCAAAGAAAAGTCTTAAAGAATTAGAAAAAGAACATAATGATAAAAAATTAGAAAGTAAAAAATAAAAACTATTAATTACAAATATTTAAAAAGAAGGAGGTTTTGAAATGAATAAAGATAAAATGCAATTAATTAGCAAAATATTTAATAATGAAACAATTAGAACTGTGTGGGATAAAGAAAGTGAAAAATGCTATATTAGTGTTGTTGATGTAGTTGGTGTTATCTCAGAAAATGATAATCCAAGAAACTATTGGAAAGTTTTAAAACATAGATTAAAACAAGAGGAAAATGAGTCGGTTACAAATTGTAACCAACTGAAATTAAAATTTCCAAATATTAAAGGTTTCTCTGTACGAAATTTAAAAAATACAAAAAAATATCATATTGAATGTTCTAAAAGCGAAAAAGTGCAGATATCATCTGCACAAATTCCTTGGTCGCATAATATGCTTATTTTAGACAAAATCGAAGATAATATTCAAAGAATTTGCTATATTAACTAAGGATTAAAAGAACATATAAAAGTTGTTCATGCTGGTGGACAAGTTGCCAAAAATACAAGAGATGATATTGAAAATTTACTAGGCGAATCAATTGTTACAAATCAAAACAAATTGAACTATCAATATGTAGATGAAAAAGTTAAAATAGAAGATAAAAAATAATTTTATAAGTATAACAAAAAAAGAATTGCATTTTTAAATTACAATTCTTTTTATATATTTTTTAATAATTTTTTTTCTAAAATAATAATTAATTTATATAAGATAAAAGATATAATAGCTAGAATAATTATTCCAGTCATAACTAAATTAAGATTAAATACTTGTTTACCATAAACAATTAAATAACCAATACCTTGTTTACTTACTAAGAATTCGCCCATTATGACACCTATCAGTGTTTGAGATATGCATAATTTTAATGAAGATATAATAGTTCTATAACTACTTGGAATAACTAGCTTAGTAAGTATTTGGTATTTAGAAGCATTTAAACTTTTAAATAATTTTAACTGATATTCATTTGTTCCTAAAAAGCCATTATATATAGATATAACATTAATTATTAAATTAATAAGAAGAGCCATTAAAATAATACTTTTTATATTAGCACCACATATTATTATAATAAGAGGACCTAAAGCTACCTTTGGCAAAGAGTTAATCATAGTTAAAAAAGGATCTAATATTTTAGCTAGAAAAGGCCATTCATATAATATAAGAGCAATAATAAACCCTAAAGATAATCCTAATATAAAAGAAATTAATACTTCTTTTAAAGTAATATATATATGAATAAATAGATTATTGGTTTTAATTAAATCAATAATTGTCATAATTATTCTTGAAGGACTAGAATAGATAAAAGCATTTAAAAAGCCAATATTTACAAGTACTTCCCATAGCCCTAAAAAACTAATAATAATCAATAATTGAAAGAAAAATACTTTTAATTTATAAGTTCTTAATTTTAATAAATATCTTTTATGTTCATTGGTCATTATTATCTAGATCCTTCCATATTAAATCAAAATATTTATTAAAATTTTTATCTTTTCTTCTTTCATATATTGAATCATTATTTTCTAAATTAATATTGATAATATTTTTAATAATGGCAGGTCTTTTAGATAAAATAATTACTCGATCAGAAAATATAGTAGCATCTTCAATATTATGGGTTACTAAAATTACTGTTTTCTTTTCCTTTTTAATTATTTTATAAACATCATCACTAATCATTAATCTTGATTGTTGATCTAAAGCACTAAATGGTTCATCTAAAAGTAAGATATCAGGATTAATAGCAAGTGTTCTAATAAGAGCTAAACGTTGTTTCATACCCCCAGATAAACTAGTAGGATAATTATTTTTAAATTCATCTAAATTATATAATTTTAATAAATAATCAACATATTTAAGTCTATCTTTAGTTAAATTATTTTGTAATTTTAACCCAAGAATAGCATTTTCATAAATAGTTAAAAAGGGTAGTAAAGCATCACTTTGTAACATATAACCTATTTTAAGATTATTATCTTTATTAATTATACCTTTATCAAATTTATCAAGTCCACAAATAATTGATAAAAGAGTAGATTTACCACATCCAGAAGGACCTACTAAAGAAATAATTTCCCCTTTATTGATATTTAAATTTATTTCTTTAATAGCGAGTATTTCTCCTTCTTTAGTGTGATAACTTTTTTGAATATTTTTAAGTTCTAATATGTTATTCATACATATTATTTACTAATTCATTATAATTAACTTTATCTTTTATCAATCCATTATCTTCTAGTAAAGAAACTAAAGTATTAAAAAAATCTTCTTCAACATATGGATTATCTAGCCATACATCAGCTTCTTTATATCTATTAATCATTATACTTAAATCTTCTATAGAGGTATCACTAAATTGCTTTTGAATTTTTTTAGCAATAACATCACCATCATTTTCTAAAGTATATTTGATTCCTTTATCTATAGCATTACTAAATTTCTTTAATAATTCTTGATTATTTTCAATATAACTTTTTCTAGCATAAAATGCTGTATAAGGAAAATCATCAGAGTAAGCACCGACACTTGTTACAACATAACCATTTTTATTTTGTTCTAATTTAGATGCTAGGGGTTCAAAGAGATTAACGTAATCACCTTCACCACCAATAAAAGCTCCTGATAATTCAGCAAATTCAACAGATTCATTAATATTAACTTCATCTCGAGAAATTCCTTCATTTTCTAAAGCTTTTAAGAAACTTAACCCAGGCATTCCTGTACTACGTCCAATTAATATCTCTTTACCAATTAAATCATTCCATTTAAATTCTTTAGAATTTCTGGATATTATAAATTGACCATCTCTTTTTGTAAGTCCAGCAAAAACTTGTAAATAATTTTTCTCTTGTCCTAAATAAACATAAACGGCTGATTCTGGTCCTGCTAAACCAACTTCCGTATCATTAGATAAAACAGATGCAGCCACATTATCACTACCACTTACAAGCATTAAATCAATATTAATACCGGCATCTTTAAAATAGCCATTTTCTATAGCTACATAGAATGGTGTATAAAAAATACTATGTGTAACTTCAGATACTTTAATTGTTGTTAATTCATTATTTTTATTATCTTTCTTTAAAAACAAACCTAGTATTAAAGATATTAAAATAATAAAAACTATAACAGTTAAACTTAATATAAATTTTTTCTTCACATAAACACTCCTTACATTGATAATATATTCAAATGTAATAAGAATGCTAAAAAAAGATGTTATTTTACTAGAAATATATAAAATGTCAACTATTTTCACGGAATTTAATTATTTGTTGATTTTTAATGAAAAATCAACAATTTTAAGAGTAATGTTTATTTTACACTTTTTTAACATTTGTTTACATTTTTGTTGACTTTTGACATATACTATTATATAATGAACTTAAATAGATTTGAGGGAGAGAATTATGGAAAAAATGTCAGTTAAAAAAACAGTTGGAGGTTTAGTTGTTGCATCTGGTATAGCTTTAGGAGCATATGCTGTAACAATGAACTCTAATAAAGTATACGACTCAGTGTCTAACAAATTAGATAGTAAAGATTCTTTAAGTTATATTGAAGATGATGAAGTAATTAAATCATCTGCAGAAATAATGGAATCACCATCTGTAATTGAGGCAACTAATAAAGTTAATGAAGCTACAAAAAAGAGTGAACAAGCTGCGGAAGAAGTTAATGCCGCAACTAAAATTGTTGAAGTAGCTCTAGAAGATGAAAAGAAAGCTACCGAAGCAAAAGATGAAGCTGTTTTAGAATATAATGCTGCAGTTGAAGCTGTTAATGTTGCTAAAGAAGCTAGAGAAATGGCTGAAGCAGAAATGAAAAAAGCAACAACAAAAGAAGAAAAAGTAGCTATAGAAGAAAAAGTAAAAGAAGCTAAAGAAGCTGAAAAGAATGCTACATCTGTTCAAAAAAATGCCGAAGCAAAAGTTCAAGAAACTACTCAAAAAGCTTTAAAAGCTGAAGAAGCAAGAAAACAAGCAGAAGCTGAAAAAAATAAAAAAGCAGAAGAAGCAAGAAAAGCAGAAGAAGCAAGAAAAGCTGCTGAAGCAGAAGCAGAAAGAATTGCTAAAGAAGAAGCTGCTAGATTGGCTAAGGAAGAAGCTGAAAGACTTGCCAAAGAAGAAGCCGATAGATTAGCTAAAGAAGAGTCAGAAAGACTTGCTAGAGAAGAGGCTACTAGATTAGCTAAAGAAGAAGCTGAAAGACGTGCTCAAGAAGAACTTAAAAATTCTGAAGTTGTTAAACAACCTAGTCAAAAAGTAGAATCTAATACAACACAAAAACAAGCAACTCAATCTAGTACAACGCAAAAGCAAACAACTCAATCTAGTACAACTCAAAAACAAGCGACTCAATCAAATACTACACAAAAGCAAACAACTCAATCTAGTACTACACAAAAACAAACAACTCAATCAAATTCAACAGTTACTGAACCTGAAACTGGTTCTAGTAGAAGTTTAACTGATGAACAATGGAAAAAGATTCAAGAAGCATTAGCAAGAGATGCTGAAACTAGAGCGAAGGAAGAAGCTGAAAAAGCAGAACAAGCTGCCAAAGAGAAAGCTGAAAGAGAAGCTGAAGCTAAGAAAAAAGCAGAAGATGAAGAAAGAGCTAGACAAGAAAGAGAAGCTTGGGAAAAAGATATTCAAAAACAAAGTGCTGTAGTAAATGGTTATGACACTTATGATACAGAGTATTTCTTTAAAAATGGTCCATCTAATGCTGAGGAAGAAAGATATCTACAATCATTGGATAGAAAAGTTCGTAATAAAACAGATATAACTGAAACTCATGGTACAATTACTGTAAACAAATCTACAGGCCTTAAAAATGGTGAAATTTGGTGGGTTGAAATGAGTTGTGATCTATCAAAATGTGAAGGATTTACAGGACATTTCAATACTGCTAAGGTATCTATAAGATTAGAAAGTTTAAGAGATTCAGTTAATAGTATAGATCTTGTAGCTCCAAAAGCAAAAGCAGGTTATCAATTTGTTGGTTGGAAACAATATACAGTTAAATATAATAATGAAATTGATATACGCGGATATGAAGCTGTTTATGAAAGAGTTTAATTAAACTCTTTTTTAACTCCTATTAAATAAGAGATGTCATAGTTAAAGGTTTAGCACATCAAAAGGATGTATGCATTATATTATTAAAATAATAAAGTGCTAAATAAAAAAGAAGATACTTTACTTTTTCAAAGTATAAACAGTATCTTCTTTTTGTAATACAGTATAATTAATAATAGGATATCTATCTTCAGTAGCACATAAATCTTCTTCACTCATTTGTCCATTTTCATTAAAGAAATTATTACCATTTTCTACAGTTTCTAATTTATCTTTAGCTTCATAGCCATTACCCCAGAAATTAGAAGCCGTAGTAGCTATTCCACCTTCAACTAAACAATCAATAACAGCAATAGATTCTTCATGAAGAGTTAATAAATCATCAAGATTCATATTATCATAAATATGATAATCACCACGATTATAAACTTCAAATTGTCCAGGTCTTATTAATTGATCATAAACATTATTACCATAATTAACAATCCATTTCTTACTATATGTTCTATTAATTAAAACATTAGTAACAAAATAAGTATCTAAATAACTATGATGAGCTGCTTCACATAACATACATTTTATAATAATTTCTAATTCTTTTTGAGATATATCCCATCTATTATAGATATAATCTAATTTCCATTCTAATGGTAGATTAAATAATTTATAAAATAAACTATTAATAACTAATCTATAACAAGTTCCAACATTATTATTTATATAATCATTATAATAACGTTCTGCTTCTTCTGTTACTATTGCTGTATTAAGTTTATATTGGGTACAAAAATCATTTTCTAATTCTTTTAATTCTTGATTATTAAGAACACAACTTAAAACATTTTTAATTGTTTCATAAGGACTAACAGTAGGATTCTCATTTATAGCTTCTCCAAATATTTCTGTTAATAAATATATATCATTTAAATCTATGTTATATAAATTCCGGATATATTCAATTTTATAATTTTTATCTATATTATCATTATTAATATCATAAATATATTCGGAAACGTTTTCAATATATCTTGGATTAGAATGAATTATTAATTCTTCTCCTAGAATATTTGCCATTTCTTCTAAGTGAGATAAATCTATATTTAAATCATTTAAAACTTGTTCTCTTTCATCTAGTTCTTCTTCTACAATTTCTATTTCTTTTGTCTTAGTTGTATTATTTTCTTCTTCTTTAGAACTAATATTTTCTTCTTCTTCAATTATTGTTTCATCTTCAGTTTCATTATTATTATTTAATAATGCTGTTAAAATTTCAGCATCAGAACTAAAACTATTTTCATTATCATCGGTTTTAAAACTTATATACATTCTTGGTTTATTACTATCTTTTTTTTCTTCTTTTTTATTACTTTTAGATAAATCCATTATCCCAGAAATAGATGTTCCCATTACAACAGAAGCCGTAATAAAACTAAATAAATTTTTTAAATGATTTTTGTTCTTTTCCTTCATAATATACCCCTCATTTAATAGTTATATATTTTACTAGAGAAATAGCCTTATTGTCAAGTAAAATCCCTTAATTTCTTGCATTTTAAGTTACTATTCACAGCCGATTTTAAAAAATCTCTCAAAACTAGATAATATAAGGATTTGCAGTTATTTCAGAAAAAATTTTTAAAAATGTCATTTTTTTCAAAGTGGGAGATTTATATAAAAAATCATTGTTTTTTATATATCAATTCCCAATTTTACAGCATTTTTAATACCAAAAGTGGTAAAAGTTAATTTTCGGTCATTTTAGCTGTGAATAGTAACCATTTTAAGTAAATTTTAGTTGAATATCTTAATTTAATATGTTAAACTTAGTTTGTGCCTTAGCCCGTTGGTGAAGTGGCTCAACACACTGCGTTCTCAGCGCAGCATTCACGGGTTCGAACCCCGTACGGGTTACCATGTTATTAACACCTAAAAAGGTGTTTTTTTAAATTAAACTTTAAATTAAACTTTAAATTAAACTTATGGTATGTGGTATTTTCCTAAAAGACATGTTAATATTTTTTTAGGAAGTGAATTTATGAATCAAGAAAAAATAGGCAAATTTATTGCTAGTCTTAGAAAAGAAAAACATTTAACCCAAGAAGATTTAGCCCATAAATTAGGAGTATCTATTAATGCTGTTTCTAAATGGGAAAGAGGTATTTGTTTAATGGATATATCTTTACTTAAACCAATATGTGATATATTAGATATTAATCTTAATGAACTTTTAAGTGGGGAAAGAATAGATGATGATGATTATCAAAATAAATCAGAAGAAAATATATTATCGATGTTTAATTCTTTAAAAAAATTAAAAAAAAGTAAAAAAATATTAAGTATAATATTATTAATTATTATCTTAATAATAAGTCTTTTAATAATTTATAAAGTTGGTTTTAATTATGGTAAAAATGTTCAATTATTTAATGCTGAAGTTCATTTTAATAAAGAGATAAATAAGAATTGTACTGGTGAATATCAAGAATATTATCAAAAAAATAATCAAAAAATATATTTATATTGTTTAAATAAGTTAAGTATTAATAATAATATATCTTTAAATAACTATATAGATAAAATGGGAATAGATACTTTAATTAAAAAGATACCTAATATAAAAAAATATATTTTATTTGATGGTGGAACAGAAGAATATCATAATGAAGAAATAACTATTATTAAATGTAATACCCTTGAAGGTAATCACGATATTTATATAGGTCCTAGTGATATGAATATGTTAAAAGCTTATAATAATGGTGTCTGTGGAAAAGAAAAGATTAATGGTACTTTTACAAGAACTTATGAAGTTATAGATATTACAAAAGGTGAAGAAGAAGATTCTTATTATGTTACTTTAGCAGTATATCAAGGGCAAAAAGAAACAGTTCAAATAAATTTAAAAGAGAAATTAAAAGTTAATAAAAATTATGAATTTACTTTCCAAGATAGCTTATATAATATTAATGATGATTTTATAACAGATATATTTAATAGTGCTAAACTTATTAATATAAAAGAAACTGATAGAGTAGGAATGGATCAAATTCAAGATCCCATTGTATAAAAAAGCTGATCCTATTTTTTAGCATCAGCTTTTTTTCTAAGTTCAGTATTTAAAATAACTTTTCTAAGTCTTATATGATTTGGTGTAACTTCAACATATTCATCAGAATTAATATATTCAAGAGCATATTCTAAAGTAATTGGTCGAGGTCTTTTTAAAACAACTGTTTTATCAGAGAAAGCCGCTCTTGTATTAGTAAGTTCTTTGCCTTTAACTACATTAACTGCTAAATCATTATCGCGGTTACATTCGCCAACAATCATTCCTTCATAAACTTCAACATTAGGTTCAATAAACATGATACCTCTGTCTTCAAGACCACCAATACTATATGCTGTAGCACTACCTGTTTCACTAGAAACTAAAACACCTAGTTTTCTTTCACCTAAATCAACTTCCGTATAAGGTCCATATTCTTTAAAAGTATGATTCATAATTCCATAACCTTTTGTTAAAGTCATAAAGTTTGTTGAAAAACCAATTAATCCTCTTGATGGAATAGTATAAGTAATTCTTGTTAATGAGCCAATATGAGTCATATTATCCATAATTGCACCACGGGTACTTAACTCTTCAATAACCCCACCCATATATTCATCATCAACTTCAATTAATAATTCTTCATATGGTTCATAAGTTTTGCCATCTATTTCTTTGGTAATAACCCGAGGTTTAGATACTTGAAGTTCAAATCCTTCACGACGCATATTCTCAATTAATATTGATAAATGTAATTCCCCACGTCCAGATACTAAGAAGTTTTCAGAATCTAATTGTTGAACTTTAAGACTAACATCTCTTTGGGTTTCTCTAATTAATCTTTCTTCAATTTTGCGGGAAGTTAATAATTTACCATCTTTTCCAGCAAATGGAGAAGTGTTAACGCCAAAAGTCATTTGGAGAGTTGGTTCATCAATATGAATTATTGGTAATCTTTCATGACAACCTACTTCCGTTAAAGTTTCGCCAACATATATATCTTCAAGACCAGCAATGGCACAAATATCACCAGCGGAAACTTCATCAACTTCGACTTTACCTAAGGCTGTAAAAGAAAATAATTTTTGAACTCGAAAACTTTTTTCACTACCATCAAGTCTTAAACAATTAAGCATTTGACCAACTTTTACTTTACCGCTAAATATTCTACCGATAGCAATACGGCCAACATAGTCATTATAATCAAGTAAAGCAGGTTGAAACATAAATGGCGCTTTTTCATCACCTTTAGGAGGTTCTATTTCATTAATAATTAAATCTAAAACACATTTAAAAGATTTTTCTTGGGTACTTAAATCACTACTTAAACTAGAAGTACCATTTAAAGCTGATGTATACGCTACTTTAAAATCTAATTGTTCATCAGATGCTCCTAAATCAAGGAATAATTCTAATACTTCATCGACAACTTCTTTAATTCTAGCAGTAGGTTTATCAACTTTATTTATAACAACAATAGGTTTAACACCAGCATCAATTGCTTTCTTTAAAACAAATCTTGTTTGAGGCATAGGTCCTTCATAAGCATCTACCACTAAGATAACTCCATCAACCATTTTCATAATTCTTTCAACTTCGCCACCAAAATCAGCATGGCCTGGAGTATCAAGAATATTAATTTTAACATTATTATATATAATTGATGTATTTTTAGCTAAAATTGTTATACCTCTTTCTCTTTCAATATCATTTGAATCCATTGAAAAATCTTTTGTATCTTGATTATCTCTAAATGTTCCAACATATTTAATAAGTTCATCGACCAAAGCAGTCTTACCATGATCGACGTGCGCTATAATAGCAACGTTTCTAATTTCCATTTCAATCACCCATTTAACTTTTAATTTAACTTTTGATTAACCTTTGATATTATAATCTATAACTGAAAAATTGTAAACAAAAAATTAGCACTTTTTTATAAAATTAAAAAATAGATATTGTTCATTTTTAAATTATATGGTAAACTTAAAATAAGGTGACTTAGAATGAAATACGTAAAAAAAATAAAGCGTGATACATTAATTATAATTGCTTCTGTATTTGTATTAACATTATTAACAATGAATTTTACTTATTCTTATGTCTTTTCAGTTAAATCTGCTTCTAAAGTAGAGACTTTTAAAGCTGGAACTTTAGATGTTGTAGTTTCAGGTTCTACTAAAATGACGACAGATTCTTTAATGCCAGCTTTAGATTCAGCTTTTCCAACATCTGCGGATTCACCATTTAAAGAAGATAGTAACTCTAGTTATGCAACCCTTGTTTTAAATAATTCTAGTTCTACTTTACCAGCTCAATTTTCAATAAGCATTGAAGATGATACACTTCCAGAAGGAAAAACAGAAGGTGATCGTGTAGACAAACAATATATTAAAATTGGTGTTTATGATGCTGCAAGTACTAAATGGGTATTATTTAGTGATAATCCAGTTATCCAATTATCAAGTTTAGAGAAGGGAACAATTGTAAATGATTCAGTCAAGGCCAATGAATCTCGAACTTATTATGTTTTTGTATGGCTTTCTGATACAACGCCAGTAACCCAAATTGGTAAATATGTTTATTTAAAATTGGATGTTAATAGTCTTGTCAAAGGTCAAAAACAAGGTGAAGCACAAGGTGGGGAGTAATATGGAAAATAATGAAGTAAAAAATATTGATTTACATAAGAAGAAAATGCTAGCCATAGTAATAATGGTAATGATCATGGTATTATGTCTATTATTAATTATGACTGGTTTTAGTTTGAATATTTTAGGTGATGGTTCTATTGATTTTTTAGGGGGAGGGTCTATCGGAGCATCTTTTAGACCACAAATAAATATAGATTTAAATGGCGATGGTAAATGTGATTTAAATTGTGATACATATTATGATGGTAATAAAGATGGCTTACCAGATGTTAATATTACATATGGTAAAAATCAAAAAGTAGCGCGTTTTAATATAGATACCGATAATGATGGTTATCCAGATACAAATTTAATGAATCAAGATTTAAATAAAGATGGAATATGTGATTTAAACTGTGATAATGATGGTGATGGTTTTCCAGATACAAATGTTGATTTAAATGGTGATGGTAAACCTGATATTAATATTGATTATAATAATGATAAAAGACCAGATTTTAATATTGATTCTAATTATGATGGTACGCCAAATCATAATTTAGTAACTAAACCAGAAAATGGTAAATGTGGTTTAAATTGTGATACAAATAATGATGGTATACCTGATATAAATGTTGATTTTAATGGAAATAAAAAATGTGATATAAATTGTGATACAAATGATGATAATCTTCCAGATATTAATATCGATGTTAATAAAGATGGTAAACCTGATGTTAATGTTGATACTAAAGGGGATTCTAAACCAGATAAAAATAAATTAAATCAAGATACAAATAATGATGGTAAGTGTGATTTAAACTGTGATACCAATGGTGATAATCTACCTGATTTAAATGTTGATCTTAATGGGGATAAAAAATGTAATCTAAATTGTGATACAAATGGTGATAATCTTCCAGATACTAATATTGATGTTAATAAAGATGGTAAGCCAGATATAAATGTGGATACCAATAATGATGGTAAACCAGATAAAAATGAATTAAATCAAGATTTAAATAATGATGGTAAGTGTGATTTAAACTGTGATACAAATGGTGATAATTTGCCTGATGTAAATATTGATATAGATGAAGATAGAAAATGCGATTTAAATTGTGATTTAGATGGTGACTTAATTCCAGATTCTAATATTGATGTTAATAAAGATGGTAAACCAGATATTAATAAAGAACCAGAAAAATACAATAAACCAAATATTGATTTAGATGGTGATGGTAAATGTGATTTAAACTGTGATACTGATAATGATAATAAATGTGATTACAATTGTGATACTAATTTAGATGGTATTCCTGATACAAATATTGATATTAATGGTGATGGTAAACCTGATGTTAATGTTGATACAGATGATGATGGTAAACCAGACAAAAATAAATTAAATCAAGATACCAATGGTGATGGTAAATGTGATTTAAATTGTGATACGAATAATGATGGTATTCCCGATATTAATATCGATAAAAATGATGATCAAAAATGTGATTTAAACTGTGATATAGATGGTGATGGAAAACCTGATACAAATATTGATGTTAATAAAGATGGCTTACCAGATGTTAATGTTGATACCAATGGTGATAATAAATCTGATCAGAATTTAACTGATCAAGATACGAATAATGATGGCGTATGTGATTTAAATTGTGATACTAACAAAGATGGTTTACCAGATGTTAATGTTGACGTTGATGGTGATGGGGTATGTGATTTAAACTGTGATACTGATGGAGATTCTAAACCAGATATAAACATTGATGTTAACAAAGATGGTAAATGTGATGTTAACTGTAATGGTGAAAACAATTTAAATAAAGACACTGATGGTGACGGTACATGTGATTTAAACTGTGATACCAATGGTGATAATATACCTGATTTAAATGTTGATACTAATGGTGATGGTAAATGTGACTTAAACTGTGATGTCAATAAAGATGGTAAAGTTGATACCAATGTTGATATTGATGGTGATGGTAAATGTGATTTAAATTGTAATCCAACAGATAAAGATAAATTAAATGGAACTAATGTTGATACAAATAAAGATGGTAAATGTGATTTAAACTGCGATACCAATGGTGATGGTATTCCAGATACTAATTTAGATTTAGATAATAATCGTATTCCAGATGTCAATGTTGATTTAAATGGCGATGGGGTATGTGATGTTAACTGTGATACCAATAATGACGGTATTCCAGATCAAAATTTAACTAATCAAGATACGAATAATGATGGCGTATGTGACTTAAATTGTGATACTAACAAAGATGGTTTCCCTGATTTAAATGTTGATTTAAATGGCGATGGGGTATGTGATGTAAATTGTGATACTAACAAAGATGGTAGACCAGATGTAAATAAAGATATTGATTCTGATGGTGTATGTGATATTGATTGTGATACCAATAATGATGGTAAACCAGATCAAAATTTAAGTAATCAAGATACAAATGATAATGGTTTATGTGATGTAAATTGTGATACGAATGGTGATGGTATTCCTGATATTAATGTTGATTTAAATGGTGATGGAACTTGTGATGTTAACTGTGATACAAATAAAGATAACATTCCAGATACTAATATCGATATTAATAAAGATGGTAAATGTGATGTTAATTGTGATACCAATAATGATGGTAAACCAGATCAAAATAAATTAAATCAAGATACTAATGGTGATGGTAAATGTGATTTAAATTGCGATACTAATAAAGATGGATATCCTGATGTCAATGTTGATATAGATGGTGATGGTAAACCAGATATTAATGTTGATACTAATAATGATGGAAAACCAGATACTAATATTGATACAGATAAAGATGGAAAACCAGATGTTAATGTTGATACCAATAACGATAGTAAACCAGATCAAAATTTAACTAATCAAGATACTGATGGTGATGGTAAATGCGATATAAATTGTGATACTAACAACGATGGTATACCAGATACTAATATTGATACTGATAAAGATGGAAAACCAGATGTTAATGTTGATACTAATGGTGATGGTAAGTGCGATTTAAATTGCGATACTGACTCTGATGGTAAATGTAATTTCAATTGCGATACTGATTCCGATGGAAAACCAGATCAAAATATAGTTACTAAACCAGAAAATGGTAAATGTACTAAGTTAAACTGTGATAGTAATAATGATGGAAAACCAGATGTCAATGTTGATATAGATGGTGATAATAAATGTGATTTAAATTGTGATACCAATAATGATGGTAAACCAGATACAAATATTGATGTTAATGATGATAATATACCTGATGTTAATATAGATCCAGATGGTGATGGTAATCCAGAACATAATGTAAATAATCAAGATACCAATGGTGATGGTAAATGTGATTTAAATTGTGATGATAATAAAGATAATATACCAGATCGTAACATTGATGTTAATGGTGATGGTAAATGCGATATTAATTGTGATTTAGATGGTAATGGCGTTTGTGATTATAACTGCGATACTGATTCTGATGGTGTATGTAATTATAACTGTGATACTGATGGTGATGGGGTAATAGATACCAATATTGATGTCGATAATGATAAAAAACCAGATACTAATATTGATACTGATAATGATGGTAATCCAGAATCGAATACCAATAATCAAGATACTAATGGTGATGGTATTTGTGATAAGAACTGTGATGATTCTGGTGATAATGTTCCAGATCGTAACGTTGATTTAAATGGTGATGGTGTATGCGATTTAGGTTGTGACGATAATGGTGATTTAGAATGTGATCGTAACTGTGATGATAATCATGATGGTAAATGTGATCGAAATTGTGATCCAGATGGCGATAAAGAATGTAATACAGAATGTGACTTAAATAATGATAAAGTTTGTGATCAAAATTGTAGTGATAAAGTAAATGGTACAGATGTTGATGCTTTAGTAACAATGTTAAATTCTAGTGAAATTAACTTAACTGTTAAACCTTCTGATATGTCTAAATATACAGTGGGTAGCAATGAATATGTGGAAATTGTTAGTGAAAAAGCAGAAGCTAAAGTTACCCTAGATTCTAATGCAGGAATTACTAAATGTACTTATGATATCATCTATAATGCTGAAAGTAATAACTTTACTAATAATTTACCAACTGGTGTTTTAAATAATCAATTATTACTTCGAATTAAAGGTAATGCCGGTAATAATGTTAAATTAGAAACTTATAATACTGATGTTGTTGCATTAGAAATGGGCGAAAACTTAATTGGCAAAGTTACAATTGTAAATGATGCTTTAGTAGAACCAACTACTCATAATTGGACTTTAGAGTTATTGTTTAGAAATTATCGTGACTATGATCAAGTAATTAATGCTGGTAAAGAAGCTAAAGGTACATTAATATTAAAAGTAGAAAATTGTACTCGAGAAGGATAAAAGTGATTTTATCCTTTTTTTTATGATCATTTTTTGATAAAATTAGTTATGGTGATTTTATGTTTTGGGGTTTATTGTTATCTTTAATTATTGGTCTATTTTTCTTAAGTAGTTTAATTACTTTAAAATTTACAATAAATGAAGAAAAAACTACTTTATTTACAATGTCTTTAGCTTTTATTGTTATGTTAGGTCTTTTATTATTTGATTTATTACCTGAAATATTAGAACAAAAAAATATCTATCTTTTTATACCTATCTTAATTGGTTTATTAATATTTATTCTTTTAGATAAAATACTACCTCATCATCATGAACATGGTAAAAAAGAACATGATTTACATTTAAATCATGTTGGTATTATAACAATTATTGCTTTATGTATTCATAATTTTATTGAAGGTTTTTCTTTATATAATATTGCTCTTAATAATTTATCTTCTGGTATTTTAATGACTTTAAGTATTTCTTTTCATAATATACCTTTAGGACTACAAATAGGTTCTAATATTAAAAATAATAATAATAAATATGTTTATTTAATAATGTTAGTTTTTAGTTCTTTATTTGGCTCTTTAATAAGTATTTTATTTGATAATATTAGTACTAATATAACTTCTATATTATTAGCAGTTACTTTTGGAATGTTATTATATATCTTAATATTTGAACTATTTAATGAGATAAAACATTCTTTTAAGAAAAAAGAAGTAATATATGGTATAATAGTAGGTGTAATAGTTATTTTTATTACATTTATAATGTAGGTGATAAATTTGAAAAAAGTTTTAGTAACTGGTGCATCGGGTAGTATAGGTACTATGGTTATAAAATATTTATTAAGTGAAGGTAAATATGAAATAACAGCTTTAGATTTAAAGAATAAACATACATATAAAGAACTAAAAAAATATCATAATCGAATTAATATTATATATGGTGATATAAATGATTCTACTTTAATAGAAGCATTAGTTAAAGATCATGATTATATCATTCATTTAGCTAGTATAATACCTCCCTTTAGTGAAATTAGTTCTAATTTAAGTAGAATAGTAGAATATAATGGTACTGAAAATATTATTAAAGCAATTAACTATTATAATAAAGATTGTTATTTATTATATGCTTCAACAACTTCTTTATATAAAGATAATCCTAGTAAAGTAAAAGATGAAATTGCTAAAAATGATTTATTATCTTTTAGTACTAATAAATATAATGTTGAGTCATTAATTAAGAAGAAATTAAAAAATTATGTTATTTTTCGATTACCCTTAGTTTTAAATAGTACTAATGATACTTCAATGATTTATACAATTAAAAGTCAAAGTAATATTGAAGTAACAACAAATAAAGATGCTGCTTATGCTTTTGTTAAAGCAATAGATTATAAAGATAAATTAAATCGTAAAATATTTAATATTGGTATGGGTAAAGATGGTATTATAACTTTTAATGATTTATTAAAAAATATTTTAATAAATAAAGGACTTAGTTTCCATTATGTATTTCAAAGATTATTTTTAGAAAAAAATTATACTAGTCCTATTTTAATTGATAGTGATAATTTAGATAATATTATTCATTATCGTTTTGATAGTTTATATAATTATTATAAAAGATTAAAAAATAAAGGTAAAAAAAGATATTTACAAAAATTTTTAGCTAAGCCAATAATATATTTTAAAAATAAGAATTAGGGTGATAAAAAATGATTGGACTTGCTTTTGGTGGTGGAGGAGTAAAAGGATCTTATCAAATAGGAAGTTATTTAGCATTTAAAAAGTGTGGTATTAAAGTATCAGGTGTAGTAGGAACCTCAATTGGTTCTTTTAATGCTGCTTTAATTGCTAGTCATGATGAAGCTAAATTATATGAATTTTGGAAAAATGCTAATGTAGGTAATTTACTTAATTTTTCCTCTAAATATGTTGAAAGTGTAAATGATAATAATTATTTTAAAGAACTTGTTTATGGCATTGAACAAATGACTTTAATATTAAAGAATAAAGGAATTGAAACTTTAAAATTAAAAGAATTATTAGATAATATTTTAGATGAAGATAAACTTAGAAAAAGTAATATTGATTATGGACTTGTTACTGTAAGAGCTAAAGATTATAAACCATTATATCTATTTAAAAAAGATATGCAAAAAGGTAAATTAGCTGAATATATTTTAGCAAGTTGTAATTTACCAGTATTTAAAAGAACTAAATTAATTGATGATGATTATTATATTGATGGGGGATTTTATGATACTAATCCCGTTAATATGTTACTTGATAAAGGATATGATAAAGTTTATAGTATTGAAATACAAGGTTTTGGTTTAAAACAAAAAATAAAAGATAAAAAGAGAGTTGTTAGAATTACTCCTTCAAGATTTTTAGGAAGTACCTTAAGTGTTAATAAAGAGCGAATAAATGAAAATATAAAATTAGGTTATTATGATACTTTAAAAGTATTAAAAAATTATGATGGATATAATTTTATCTTTAAAAATTATCCTAATATGTTGTATAATACTTTACTGAGGGGAATCCCGGAAGAATTAATTACTAAAGTAAAAAAATATTTTAAAGCTAAAGATAATAGAGAAATAATTATTAAAGCTTTAGAATATATTATGATTAAAGAAGATTTAACATATTTTGATGTCTATAAACCATTAAAAGTCATAAAATATGTTAGAAAGAATACTAAGAATAAACAATTTGTTTATGAATTTGTTAGAAAGTTAAGATTGTTATAGGAGGATATTTATGGGAAGAGCATATGAAGTAAGAAAATATAGTATTCAAAAGACAGGAGCAGCAAGAGGTAAAATATATACTACTTTTGCTAAAGAAATATATTTAGCAGCGAAGAAGGGAATACCTGATCCTGATGCTAATATAAGTTTAAAAAGAATAATTGAAAAAGCTAAAAAACAACAAGTACCTAGTGATATCATTAATAGAGCTATTGATAAAGCTAAAGGTGTTGGAGGAGAAGACTATCAAGATGTAACTTATGAAGGTTTTGGTCCTGGAGCATCAACATTAATTATTAAATGTTTAACAGATAATGTAAATAGAACAGTTGGTGAAGTAAGAGCAGCCTTTAATAAAGTAAATAAAAGTTTAGGAGTTACTAATTCTGTATCATATAATTATGATTATATTGGAGTTCTTACTTTTAAATGTCAAGATAGTGATGCTTTATTTGAAGAATTATTAAATGCTGGTATAGATATTATTGATTTTGAAGTAGAAGATGGTGAAGTTACTATTACAATGCATCCAAATGATCATGATAAAGTTAAAGATGTTGTTGAAAAGTTAATACCAGATGTTGATTATGAAATTGATCAAGTTGGTATGTTTGCTAAAGATAAAATTACTTTAAATGAAGAAGACAGTGAAACATTTAAAAAATTATATAATATGTTAGATGCTATAGATGATGTTACAGAAATATATCATAATGTTGATATCGAATTATAATTATATATTATAGGGAGGATTTAAAATGGTTGAAGATAAAGAATTTAATATTGAAGATTATATTAAAAGTGAAGATTTTTATAATTTTATTTATAATGATTGTTGTAATGTAGTACATACTTCTAAAATAATAAATATACCTAATTATAATGAAGAAGTATATCGTTATGTAGTTAATTTCTTATTTCATTATAATTTAGCTTATGTAACATTAAAACATTTTGTTTTAAGAGAAAATGTTTCAAGAGAAGATTTAGAAGATGCTTATCAAACAGAATTACTTAATTTAAAAGAAAATACTGACGAATATATTTATCAAAATACGTTAGAAAAATTTCAAGATGTAAAAACATCTAATAAAGAAGAAGACAAATTAAATAATGATATAGTAAAAGAAGAAATAAAAAGTGAAAAAGTTTCAGATAAAGTAAACGAAACACAAAAAGTAACATCAAAATCAACATCAAAAGCAAGAAAAAATTCATCTCGTGGAAATAGTGGTGGTCACATTAGTACTCATAGTAATAGGTTACCTCGAATTGGATACGGATACCCTCGGATTTATAAACCTGTTCCTAAAAATGATCATCGAATAGAAAGTTTTTGTGATATAAGATATGGTAAAATACGGGTAGATAATGACGATGTAGCAAGTACTGAAAAAGGAGAAACACGAAAATTAAAAAAATAGTTGCGAAATATTTATTATTTGATATAATTTAGTTAATTAGCGATGAAAGAATTTACGACTCTGGAGCTAAAACGGTTACTCCGTTATCAGTATAAAGTGTATGATAATTCATAAATTAAGGTGGTACCGCGGGTTATACTCGTCCTTACTTATTTATGAATTTTTTTATTAGAAGGAGATTATATGAAAATATTTGATGAATTAAAATGGCGGGGACTTATTAAAGATATTACTAGTCCTGAGTTAGAAGAAAAACTAAATAAGGGAGGGATGACTTTTTATATTGGAACTGATCCAACTGCTGATAGTTTGCATTTAGGTCATTTATCTAGTTTCTTAATTTCAAAAAGATTAAAAGATGCTGGTCATAATCCCATTCTTTTAATTGGAGGAGCAACAGGTAGAATTGGGGACCCAAGACCTACAACAGAAAGAGAAATGAAAAGTATTTCCGAAGTTGAAAAGAATATTGCTGCTCTTACAAAACAAGTTAAAGATTTATTTGGCTTTGAAATAGTTAATAACTATGATTGGACTAAAGATATTAATACATTAGATTTCTTAAGAGATTATGGAAAATATTTTAATGTTAATTATATGCTTGATAAAGATATTATTAGAAGAAGATTAGAATCAGGTATTACTTTTACGGAATTTTCTTATATGATTTTACAAGCTTTAGATTTCTTACATTTATATGAAACAAAGAATTGCACTTTACAAGTTGCTGGTTCCGATCAATGGGGTAATATTACTGCTGGTGTTGATTTAATTAAGAAAAAATTAGGTAAAGATGCTTATGCCTTTACAATGCCTTTAGTAACTACTAAAGATGGTAAAAAATTTGGTAAGAGTGAAGGTAATGCTTTATGGCTTGATAAAAATAAAACTAGTAGTTATGAATTATATCAATATTTAATTAATACTGATGATGATATGGTTATTGATTACTTAAAGATATTTACTTTCTTAAGTAAAGAAGAAATAGAAAATATTGCTAAAGAACAAAATGAACATCCTGAAGATAGAGTAGCGCAAAAAACTTTAGCTAAAGAAATTATTACTTTCTTACATGGTAGTGAAGAAGCAAGTAAAGCTGAAATTATGAGTAAAGCATTATTTACTAATGAAATAACTAAATTATCTAGTGAAGATATTATAAATAACTTTAAAGATATGGAAAAAATAACTTTAAATGAAGATTTAATATTAGAAGATTTACTTGTTAATACCAAAATATGTACAAGTAAAAGAGAAGCAAGAGAACTTATAAGTGGTAATGCAATTAGTTTAAATAATGAAAAAATAACAGATAATAATTATTTAGTAACAAAAGAAAATGCCATTGATAAAAAAGTTTATTTAATCAAAAAAGGTAAGAAGAAATATTATTTAGGAATATATAATAATTAAAAAAAGAAGAAACTTAATCTTCTTTTTTGTTTACTTCCATAATAACTGGTAATATAATTGGTCTTCTACCGGTTAAATCATTAATAAATGGTAATAATTCTAAAATAATTTGATTTTTTAAATCTGTATAATTATATAAAGAATTCTTTAAGAAATTATTAACTATATCACTTATTTTTCTTTCTATTTTATTCATAAGTTCTTGATTTTCATTAACTAGAACAAATCCTCTAGCAGTAACATTTGGTTTAATTAATAATTTTCTAGTTAAAGTATTAATATTTAATATTGTAATTAAAATTCCATCTTGACTCATTAATTTACGATCTTTAATAACAATACTACCAACATCGCCAACTCTTGATCCATCAACATAGACATCTCCAGCTTGAATAGTACCACCACGGGATACAACACCATCTTTAAGTAATATAACATCACCATTACTACAAATAAAAGTATTTTCTTCAGGTATATCACATAAAGTAGCAATATTAGCATGTTGTTTTAACATTCTAAATTCCCCATGCATTGGCATAAAATATTTTGGCTTAATAATTCGAAGCATCCATTTTAATTCTTCTAATTTAGCATGTCCTGATGTATGGATATCACTAAATTCTGAATTAGTATAAACTCTTACTCCTTTTAAATAAATCTTATTAATAATTCTATTAATACTTTCGGCATTACCAGGAATTGGACTTGATGAGAAAATAACTAAATCATCTGGTAATAAAGATATTTGTTTATGATTGCCATTAGCTATTCTTGATAAGGCTGCTAAAGGTTCACCTTGACTTCCAGTACATAAAATACATATTTCACTTCTTTTTAAACTTTTAGCTTGATTACTATCTAAAAAAATTGATTTATCAGTAATAAGACCATTATTTAAAGCTAGTTCAATTGAAGCTTCCATACTACGACCAAAGACAATAATTTTTCGATTATATTTTTTACAAGTTTCCACAATATGTTTAACTCTAAAGATATTAGAGGCAAATGTTGCTATAATAACTCTACCAACGTGTCTACCAATTATATCATTAAGAGTATCATCAACAACTGATTCACTATTAGAAAAACCTGGCGCTAAAGCATTAGTGGAATCACTTAATAATAAAGTTACACCTTTACTTCCTAAAAGAGCCATTTTGTGAATGTCAGCCATTGGGCCAATTGGAGTTAAGTCAAATTTAAAGTCACCAGTTTCAAAGATAACGCCATTCGGTGTATGAATAACAACGGCAAAAGAATCTGGAATAGAGTGGGTAGTATTTACAAATTCAACACTAAAATGTTTAAAATTAACTACTAAATCTTTGGTTATAACCTCTATATTGTTATATTTAATATCTCTTTCTTCTAACTTTTTATCAATTAAGTCTTTAGCAATTTTAGGAGCATATATTATTGGTATTTTAACTTGATTTAATAAAAATGGTATTCCGCCAATATGATCTTCATGACCATGAGTTATAAATAAAGCTTTTATTTTATTTTCATTTTGTTTTAAATAAGTTACATCTTGAATAACATAATCTACTCCTAGAAGACCTACTTCTGGAAACATAACTCCAGCATCAATAATTATTATCTCGTCTTCATGAGTAATAACATACATATTTTTACCAACTTCACCAAGACCACCTAGGGCAACAATACTAGTTGCACTTTTTTCTTTCATAATTTCCCTCTTTCTTGTAATTAAAGTTTTTTAACTATTACTAATTATACCTTAAATTAAGAAAGTTGTCTATAACTAACTAAAAAAGTAAGAATTTCTTACTTTTTAGTTAATGCTTTCTCTAATGATCTTATTTTATTAGTATATAAACTACCACCATTTATAATTGCTTTATATTCTTTAGTATTATGATTAATTGTATTTAATAAATTCTCATATTCTTCTAAATTACCTTGACAGATTAAATTACTTAAATAGATGATAATATCTTGAGTTGGATTTAAATATTCCTTTTGTCCAGAACTTTTAAATGGAGCATTAAATACTTTTACTGTTTGATATTCCCCTTTTATAATTTTATTATTATCATCTAATGTTAAACTAGCAAACCAAGTATTTAATTTAATATAAAATTCATAATATGCTCTTTCAAAATTGCCTTTAAATAAATTTTGTTTATATATAATATTATGTTTATTATGATTATACTCAGCATATTTTTTATAAGTATTACGAACTGCTTCTATTATTAAATCTTTTAAATGTTTATTTGTAATAATATTATATAAATCAAAACATTTTTGAGGATCAAATTGACATAAAATTTCTAAATTTTTAATTAGAATATTATCATCAACTATTTTACCATTATATACTTTAATTAAAGTAGAAGGATATATATTAGAAGTATTAAAACAAGTCCCATAATGATAACTTACTCTCGTAATTTCATCTTTTGGACCATTTAATTTAACTGTTAATAGTACATTCTTAATTTTAGAATTATTTACAAATTCTTTAGGCATAAAAACAACTCCTTTAAATTAGTGTTTAGTATAACAACAATTTATTTATTTGTAAAGGAAATCTTTTTATACCATAAAAAAACGCACCTACAGTAGTAATACCTAGGTAACGTCCCACAATTATTTAGGCGACGTTTTTCACGCCTTCCTGTACTTAGTATACAATAAGTTAGAGTATTAATTCAAGAATAATACGAGAAATATTATTCTTTTTTTATTACAAAAGAAAATATATTGTTTAAAAAGATAAAAAAATACTTTACAAGAAATGTAAAGTATGGTTAAATAGAGTTTACAGGAAGCTGAATGCGTCGCCTTAAACCAAATTCAGGGGGTTAAACTTTTTGAAGGAGGTGACAGGTTATGAACTCAAAAACTCTAATTAAGTTTTTGTTAGTAATAATAATATTATTATTATACATCATGATTTTATACATTCAAAAAGACGTTCCTTCAGTAGTAATACCTAGGTAACGTCCACTAACAAAATTAGGCGACGTTTTTCACGCCTTCCTGTACTTAGTATACAACAAGTTAGGGTATTAATTCAAGAATAATACAAGAAATATTATTCTTTTTTTATTACAAAAGAAAATATATTGTTTAAAAAGATAAAAAAATACTTTACAAGAAATGTAAAGTATGGTTAAATAGAATTTACAGGAAGCTGAATGTGTCGACTTAAACCAAATTCAGGGGGTTAAACTTTTTGAAGGAGGTGACAGGTTATGAACTCAAAGACTCTAATTAAGTTTTTGTTAGTAATAATAATATTATTATACATCATGATTTTATACATTCAAAAAGACGTTCCTTCAGTAGTAATACCTAGGTAGCGTCAACTATCAAATATAGGCGACGTTTTTCACGCCTTCCTGTACTTAGTATACAACAAGTTAGGGTATTAATTCAAGAATAATACGAAAAATATTATTCTTTTTTTATTACAAAAGAAAATATATTGTTTAAAAAGATAAAAAAATACTTTACAAGAAATGTAAA
>CANQXT010000010.1 GCA_947627915.1 uncultured Bacilli bacterium | reverse complement strand
TGTTTTAAACTGTTGTTATTGACATTTGTTTACTTTTGTGCTATTATAGACGCCGTGTATTCACAAAGGGGGATTTTGAATATGAATGGTGAATCAAATAGTAAAAACGAACAAGAAAATATTAAACAAATAAAAGAACAAATTGAAGAAAAGAAAAAACAAATATTTTATAATATTCAAAAATTAAGACAATTATCACAAATATTGGAAAAAAATGATAAGGAAATGGAAGAATTTTTAGAATTATCTAAAAAAAATCAACAATTAAAAGAAGACATTGAAGCACTTAGAATTAAATTGTTTAATTATTCTCAAGAAATACTTACAGCTGAACTTGATGCTAATGCTAACAATAATGATATTTATAGACCACTTTCTAGTGATGATATTTTTGGTAAACCAAGTCAAAGTGATTATAGTGATGATGAATTAGATAAAAATAAAGATGTAGTAACTACATTAAAAGATTCATTAATCCAAGTTATTGGCGATGATCCTGAAAAATTACAAGGGGTTATAGATGTTTTAAAAGGTAATACACCAGATCATACTGATGATACTAAAGATACTGACGAAATTACTGATTCATATGTAGCTATAGATGCAACTGATGAAACAAATGAAAATGAAGAAGATAATCAAGAAAGCATAATTGCAGAAGAAAATAATGAACAAAATATAAATTTAGATTTCATTAATGATATCGAAGTAAACTATGGTGAAAATTCAGGTTCAGATACTAGTGATGATACTAAAGATTCTAAGGAAAATGATATTATTGATGATATTGAAGAAAATAATGATGAAAAATTAGATGCAGATACTAGCGAAGATACTAAAGATACTGATGAACATTTAGATTCAGATACTAGTGACGATCATAAAGATACTGATGAAAATGATTTTTATACAGATGTTTTTAATGTTATTGAAAAAAATGATGATGAAAAATTAGATGCAGATGCTAGTGAAGATACTAAAAATCATAATGAAAATGATTTTTATTCAGATATCTTTGATATCATTGAAGAAAATGATGAAGAACAAAAAGATTCAAATACTGACGATGAAGAACAACCAGATTCAGATAATAGTGACGATAATGAAGAACCAAGTGATGATACTGAAGAACCAATTATTGATGACTCTGCTAATGATCCATTAGATGATGAAGAAAAATTTGGTGATGATCTTGATGACAAAACTTTCTTAGAATTAATCGACTTATTTAAACAAAATGTAAAAGAATTAAGAAAAGAAAGATTACATCTTATCGGTTCAAGACTTAAAGTAGATGTACAAGATAAAAAAATTATAAATAATAAAATTAGTTTATATAACGTAATTATAAAAGCATTGAAAAAATGTACTAAAGAAAATAAAGATAAATTAGTATCTTTAATTCAAGAAGCTTTAAATAATAATAAAGATATCAACGCTGTCATAAAATATGCTGATTTAACAAATAGTAAAGATATAAAATATCTAGAAAAATTAAAACAAGATGAAAAAGAACTAAAGAAAAAAATGCTAGATATCAATAAAGTTGAAAAAGAATTAACTGAAACAGATAAAGATAATCGTGAAGAAGCATTATTTATTTTAAAAACAGTTATTGGCATTTCATCTATAATATTGGCCGCAGCCTTAATAAGTAATATTGCTGACACTATTAATAAATCAAATAAATCTAAAAATGATGAAGACAATGATGACAATAAAGATTATTCAGTTAGTTATACAGATTCTGCTAATAATCAAGAAAATAATGATCCAACTTATGGAGACAATACACCAGATAATATAGATTCAGCAATAAGTGAAACTTATGATACATTTAATAAATTAAGAAATATAGGTTATAATGATTATCAAATTAATTTATTAACTAATAGTAATAATAAAGAATTATTAGATAAATTATTAAATATGAATTATGCTATTCCATCAATTGAAAATTATATATATGCAATTAATTTTGATCCTAATAATATTACTTATTATGAAGATGCTCGTGTAAGATTTAATTTAAGTGGTGAAAATGCTGTTGATATTGTAAATAGATCTCTTCAATTATATAATGTTGGTTATTTTAATAATTCAAATAATGATTTAACTACTCTATACAATATCTTAACTACAATTGATAATAAAACATTATATATGAGTGATAACCCTGCTTGTGCTGATTTAGTAAATGAACTTGCTGATATATCTATGGATGTTATAAATGATACATTTACGGAACAAGATGGTCTTAAAATTAAAAATTTAAAATTATTTGCTAAAGAAGGTAGTGATTTAGAAGCTAATTTAAATCAATTATCAACATTAATTTATGAAAATTATACAAATCCAAATAATAAAGATAATTACAATTCATTATTTAATCATGTAAATATTACCACTCATGCATTTGGTGGCGATATTGATGATAGTAAGTATTTAACAGATAATCAAAAATTTAATCAAAATGCTATGCTTGAAAATACTGAAGATTATGCAACTATGCATTATATATACTTTGCTCTTCAATCAGGAATTACAGACAATCTACAATTAGAAGAAATTAAAAAATGGAGCAACCTAGAAAGTATTCGTAATGAATTAATTTTAAACAAAGTATGTACAAGAACTAATAAACGATAGACAGGGAGGTTTAAAATATGTATACTGAAGAACCAAGAAGAGAAATAAATTGGGGAAATATATTTAAAAAAGTAATTATTATCGCCATTATTGTAGCTGTTTTATTATTAATATTTTGGTTAATAGTTGGTTTAAAAAACAAAAACAAAACTATCGTTAATGTAGATAATAATCCAAGTAACAATTCTGGATTAAATGAAAATTACTATTCCAAAGATTACATTGATAGTTATCGTTATTTCCATGATACTGTTAAAGAATATTTCTTAGTAAGTGAAATTCCAGAAAATGGTAGTAGTATAAAATATACATTAAGAGAATTAATTAATAAAGGTTTAATATTACCATTTGGAACAAACAATAAATCTTGTGATACAGATGCTAGTTATGTTTTAGTAACTAATATTAATGGTGAATATACAATGACAATTACTCTAGTATGTGGTAATGAAATTGGTAAAACTACAGAAGAATTAGGATGTAATCAATTATGTCCAAATGGTAATTGTACAACACCAGTAAATCCAGAAAATCCAGATAATTCTGATAATAATAATGTTGATGATGATAATAGTACTGTAGGAGATAAAACTTATACCATAGAATATGAATATACTCAAGAATATACTGAAGATGTTCCTTCATATAGTTGTGAGAATGGTTATACTAAAGATGGTAAAAAATGTTATAAGTCAAATGATACTACTATTAAACCTTTAAAAAACACAATTTATACTTGTAGTGATGGTTACACTAAAATTGGTGATGGTGAAAATACCAAATGTGTTAAAAATGGTAGTAATATAGTTGATGCTATAGCTACTAAAACCTATACTTGTAGTAATGGTTACACTAAAGTTGGTGAAGGTGAAAATACCAAATGTGTTGTAAAAGGAAATAGTATTATTGATGCTTCAGTTTCTAAAAACTATACTTGCAGTAATGGTTATACTAAAGTTGGTGAAGGTGAAAATACTAAATGTGTTAAAAATGACACTAAGTTATTAGACGCTACAGTTACTTATACTTATAGTTGTAGTAATGGTTACACTAAAGTTGGTGACGGAATCAATACTAAATGTATTAAAGGAACTAATGAAACAATTTTTGCTAATTATTATGAAATATATGTATGTCCTTATGGATATGACCAAATTGGTATAGGTATCAATTCAGCTTGTGTTAAAAATGGTGTTGAAACATATAGTCCTACTAAAAAAACTACTACTACTCAATGTCCTAGTGGTACAAGAGATGAAGGTGCTTATTGTGTAGGTTACACTAATTATATTCCAAGTTGTAAAGATGGTTATACACTTCAAAATAATTCTTGTGTTAAAACTGTAACAGTTGGAACACCAGTTAAAAAATGTGCTAGTGGATATACTCTATATGGATCATCTTGTGTAGCTAATAATACAACATCATCAGCTTTACAAACTAAATATACATGTTCTACAGGTGTTCTAGAAAATGATAAATGTAAAGTAACAAGAACTAAAGAAGAATATAAAACTTATAATGAAGATATGGGAACTACTTATTTAGGATGTACTAAGAAAAAACCTAGTATCGAAACTTGCCCATCTGGTAATTGTAATGTAGGTGTTTATACTTATTACTGCCCTGCTGGATCTAGTTATTATACTAAAGCTAAAGAAACTTATTCTTGTGCATCAGGATATAGTACAAGAGGAACTAGCGGTTCTCAAACAAAATGTTATAAAATAGATAATACAAAATTTGTTACTCAATGTAATTCTGGTAGTTTAAATGCTAGTAAAACTGCTTGTGTTACAACTCAAACAGATAATTCTAAATTTGAACCTACTTGTCCATCTGGATATACAAAACAAGGTTCTGGTTATAATACAGTATGTAAGAAATCTATCGAAAATATAATTGAAATCGAATATGATTGTCCTTATGGTGGTGAATATCAAAATGATCTATGTGTTATTCATACATATGATAGAATAGCCCCAACAAGATTATTAAATTATTATTGTCCATCTTCTGATTATATATTAGATGGTACAATGTGTAGAAAAGCAAATGCTGTTGAATATGCTAATCCAATTGTTACACCACAATATAGTTGTAAAGAAGGAACATTAAGTGGTAATAAATGTATAATTGGTAATACTAATACTACTAATCCTACTGTTACTATTAATTACTATTGTTCAAAAGGTACATTAAGTGGTACTAAATGTATAATTGATAAAGATTATACAACATCACCTAATGTTAGTACATCTTATAGTTGTAAAGAAGGAACATTAGATGGTAATAAATGTATTATTAATACTACTAATACTACTTCACCACAAATAACATATAATTATATTTGTCAAAATGGTTATATGAAATATGGTGAAGGTGAAAATGCAACATGTTCTAAAGGATCTCTTGAAGTAAAAGATGCTAATATAACATTTGTAAAACAAACTAAACTTAGATATCAATGGAGTTCTGAAGAAAATCTAGATGGATGGACTAAAACAGGAAAATCAAGAAAAATAGAAGCTAGTGTTAAATAACTAGCTTCTTTTATTTATACTCAATTATAGTTTTAAATTCAATTGGATAATCTGTTTTTACTTTTATAATCTCATTTGTTATTGGATGTCTAAAAGCAATATAATAAGCATGTAAATACATTCTTTTTCTTTTTATTTTATCTACTTTATTATATATTTTATCACCAATAATAGGATGTCCTATGTCATTTAAATGGACTCTTATTTGATGATGACGACCTGTTTTAATATCTATTTTCAATAATGTATATAAATTATTTTCTTGTAATTTTTCATAATTAGTTATAGCTAATTTACCATTATAAGCATTATTTGAACTATATACCAAATGGGTTTTAGTTTCTTTTAAATATGACTTTATTTCACCATTTTGGTTCTTTACTTTACCATTAACTATAGCTAAGTATTCTCGTTTAACATCACACCAATTATCTTGTAGTATTTTTTGAATATTCTTATTTTTAGCAAAGATAACTATACCAGAAGTATCTTTATCTAAACGATGGACAATAAATATTTTATTGTTTTTATTTTGTCTTTTAACATATAAAGATACTTCATAATATAAAGTTTTTTCTTTTTCTGAAACATTACTAATAGTTAATAAATTACATTCTTTATCCACTACTAATAAATACTTATCTTCATATAAAATTTTTAATTTCTTTTTTTTCATTATTTATTACTTTTATTGCTTATATTTTTAATAGCATCAATAATTTCCATTGGTAAGCAAAATACTACCGTATTTGATTTATCACTACTTATATCACTTAATGTAGATAATGTTCTTAAATGTAATGCTCCAGGTGTTTTAGACATTATTTCGGCAGCTTTAGCTAAGTTATTAGAAGCTTCTACTTCTCCCTTAGCTTTAGTAATAACAGCTAATTTTTCTCTTTCAGCTTCAGCAGCAATAGCAAGAACACGTTTCATATCCTCAGGTAAAGAAACATCTTTTAATTCTACATTCTCTACTTTTATCCCCCACGGATCAGTAGCTTCATCAATTATTTTACAAATTTCTGTACTTATTTTATCTCTTTCTGCTAAAAGTTCATCAAGAGATACTGAACCAACTACATTACGCATTGTTGTTTGTGCAAGTTGACCAACGGCATAATAAAAGTCTTCTACTGCTAAAATAGCTTTAGCGGCATCAAATAATTTATAATAAATAACTGCATTAATTTGGACAGATACATTATCTTTTGTAATTGCTTCTTGAGCTGGTACATCAACTGCTTTTGTTCTTATATCTACTTTTCGATAAGATTCAATAATAGGTAAAACTATTTTCCAACCAGGTGTCATAATTTTAACAAATTTACCAAATCTAAACTTGACTCCTCTTTCATATTCATTGATTTGTTTAATTGAACCTAATAAGACTATAATAATAATTATCAATATAATAAATTCCATTTAAATACTCCTTTATATAATTATATTTCTTTATTAATTATTTTTTCTTCTTTTTCTTTATCTTCTTTTTTCTCTTTCTTAGGTAAAGCTTCTTTTCTAGATAAGTTAAGTCTACCACGATTATCATAGCCTAAAGATTTAACCATTATTTCATCACCAACTTTAACAATATCACTTGGTTTATTAACTCTCTTTTCATCAAGTTGAGATACATGAACTAATCCTTCACAACCAGGCCATAATTCAACAAAACAGCCAAAATCTTCAACTTTAACAATTTTTCCTGTATACACTACATTTGGTTCAACAGTTTTAACAATACTTTCAATCATTTCTCTAGTTTTCTTAATTATATTAATATCACTATGATATATAATTACTCTTCCATCATCTTCTAAGTCTACTTTAACAGCATTCTTATCATTAACAGTTTTAACATTACTTGCTTCTAGAATAATTTTTGTAATCATTTCGCCACCACGACCAATGACATCTTTAATTTTTTCTGGATCAATATTAAATGTTTCAATTTTTGGTGCATATGGACTTAATTCTTTTCTTGGTTCTTTAATTATTGTTTCAAATAAATCAAGAATTTGCATTCTAGCTTTTTTAGCTTGTGCTAAAGCTTCTTGTAAAATATTTTTATTAACACCATCTATTTTAATATCCATTTGTAAAGCACAAATACCTTTTCTTGTACCTGCTACTTTAAAATCCATATCTCCTAAATGATCTTCCATACCTTGAATATCTGTAAGAATTGTATATTTATCTTCATTAGTTATAAGTCCCATTGCTATACCTGCTACTGGAGCTTTAATTGGCACACCAGCAGCCATTAATGATAAACAACCAGCACAAATACTTGCTTGACTTGATGAACCATTACTTTCAAGTATTTCAGATACAACTCGAATAGTATATGGGAATTCTTCTTCAGATGGAATAACTTGGGCTAAAGCTCTTTCACCTAAGGCACCATGACCAATTTCTCTTCTTCCAGGTGAACCATATTTACCAGTTTCTCCAACACTAAATTGAGGAAAATTATAATGTAACATAAATCTTTTTTCTTCTTCAATAGATAAACCATCAAGCATTTGTGATTCACCTAAAGCTCCTAAAGTAGTAATTGATAAACTTTGAGTTTGACCTCTTGTAAATAATGCTGAACCATGTGTTCTTGGTAAAATATCAATACTAGCACTAAGTGGTCTTATTTCATCCATCTTTCTGCCATCTATTCTTATTTTTTCTAATACAACTATTTTTCTAAATATTTCATATTGGACATTTTCAAATACTAAAGCAACTTTGGTAAGAAGTTCTGTTAATTCTTCTGGCTTTAAAACATCTTCATTTTCGCTACGATATTTTTCAATAGTTTCTTCTTTAATACTATCAATAGTTTCATACATTGTTTGTTTATCTTTAATTCTTAAAGCAGCATCTAAACGATCATGAACTAATTCTTTTACTTCATTTCGAAGTTCATCAGTGATTTCAAGTTTTGGATAATCCATTTTATCTTCACCAATTTCTTTAATAATATCAAGTTCAAATTGAACTAATTTCTTAATTGCTTCATGACCAAATAATAAAGCTTCAAGCATATCTTCTTCACTAGCTTCTTTAGCACCAGCTTCAACCATATTAATAGCATCCATAGTACCTGCGACAGTTAAATCAATATCACTTTTCTCTGCTTCTTCCACAGTTGGATCAATAATAAATTTACCATCCACTCTACCAACTTTAACTGCTGCAACGGGACCATTAAATGGAATTTTACTAATACAAGTAGCTAAAGATGAACCAAATAAGGCCGTAAGTTCTGGTGAATTATCTTGATCAACACTTAATACTGTATTAACAATTTGGACTTCATTACGAAAATCTTCAGGGAATAATGGACGCATAGGTCTATCTATCATTCTTGCCGCAAGGGTTGCATTTTCGGTAGGTCTTCCTTCTCTTTTAATAAATCCTCCTGGAATTTTACCAACAGAATATAATTTTTCATTATATAATACCATTAATGGAAAAAAATCAGATAATAAGTTAGCTGTTTTAGATACAACTACTGTACTTAATATTACTGTATCATCAAAACGAACTAATACACTACCATGGGCTTGTTTAGCAAGTTCCCCGTGTTCAACAATTAATTTTCTTCCATAAAAATCTAATTCAAATACTTTTTTCATATAACCTCTTTTCTAAAATAAAAAAGACACAAAAAATATGTTGTGCCTTATTTTCTTAAATTTAATTTCTTAATTACTTCTCTGTAGCTTACTACATCATTTTCTTTTAAGTAGTTAAGTAATTTTCTTCTTCTTCCTACTTTAATAAGTAAGCCTCTTTTTGAATGATAATCATGTGTATGTTTTTGCATATGAGCAGTTAATTCATTAATTTCTTTTGTAAGAATAGCTATTTGAACTTCTGCAGATCCACAGTCTTTTTCATTCTTAGCAAAATCTTTTATGATTTTAGCTTTTTCTTCTTTACTTAATGCCATAATTTTTCCTTTCTATTAAATTGGTTTAAACTGAGATTAAAATCGGAAAATGCTTTTTTAATCCAAGTAAAAACTTCTATTTAATTATATAACAAAACACCCTAAAAGTAAACAAAAACATCATATTTTGTTAATAATATTAGACATATATCATATCTTATTCAATCAAAATAATATTTTTAATCTACCAATGTTATTCTCAAAATAATACAATGCTATTTCTTGTTTATCTTTTTTAAATAAGACATAGTTCTTCTTATTTAATTCTATTTTATTACCATTTAAAATATTTTTTTCTAAATCATCCGGTAATTCCATTACTTCTACATCTAATAACTCTTCTATACTTAGTTTTTGATAATTATTATTTTCTATATCGTTTAAAGTAGAAGAATTTGTAATGTTAAATTTACCTTGTCTAGTTCTTATAAGTTCATTCATTGTACCATAACAATCTAATTTATCACATATACTTTGAATTAAACTTCTTATATATGTTCCTTTACTAACTACTACTCTAAACTTAATTAAATCATTATGATAATCTAATAATTCTATTTCTTTTATATTAACAATATTTTCTGGTAATTTAACTTCTTCATTATTTCTAGCATATTCATATAATCTTTTACCATTTACTCTTTTTGCTGAATATAAAGGAATTACTTGGTTATATTCACCTTTAAAACAATTTAAAGTATTCTTTATCTCTTTAAAACTATACTTTTTTATTTCACTCTTATCTATAATATGACCAGTAATATCTAAAGTATCTGTTTTTATTCCTAATTTAATACTAGCTATATATTCTTTATCTTCATCTGTTATTAAAGAAACTAATTTTGTATATTTACCAAATAAACAAACAAGTACACCAGTTGCAAGTGGATCTAGTGTACCTGTATGACCAATTTTTTTAGTATTAAAAATATGATTTAATTTATTAATAACATCTCTGCTAGTATAATCTTTATCTTTATTAACAACTATACCAAAATTCATAATATCCTCTAATCATTTTTATGTAAATTAGAAATTATTTTTTCAATATTATTACCATAAGCAATTGATTCATCATAAATAAACTTAAGTTCTGGAATATTTCTTATTTCAATTACTTTTGCAAGACATCCTCTTAAGAAAGGTGATGCTTCATTTACTTCTTTTTCTAAAGATTTATGATCCATATCACTAATACTTGTAAAATAAACTTTAGCATAACTTAAATCTTTAGTTAAATCGATATCCGTTATAGTAATAGTTTTAAGTAATTCATCATTAGTTTCTGTATATATTATATTACTTAAATATTTAAGCATATCACTAGCGATACGATCAATTTTATGATTAACCATTCTTAACCTCAACTAATTCTACTACTTCTAAAATATCGCCTTCTTTAATATCATTAAATGTTTCTAAAGTAAGACCACATTCAAAACCTTTTTTCATTTCTTTAACAGATTCTTTTCCTTTTTGTAAAGAAGCAATTTTATCTTCACATAAAACAATACTATCTCTTATAACTCTAACTGTAGAATTATTTTTAACTATACCATCAGTAATATAACAACCGGCAATATTACCAATTTTAGAGAATTTAAATATTTTACGTATTTCTACTGTTCCCACTACTTTTTCTTCATATTGAGGATCAAGCATACCAGTAATAGCTTGTTCCATTTCTTCTACTAATTTATAAATAATAGTATATAATCTAATATCTACATTATATTCTTTAGCTATTTCTTTCGTAATACTATTAGGAACAACATTAAAACCAATAATAATAGCATTAGAAGCATTTGCTAAAACAACATCACTTTCGGTAATTGTTCCAATTCCACTTCTAATTACTTTAACAGAAACATCACCAACATTAATTTTTTCTAAAGCATTTTTAACAGCTTCTTCACTACCTCTTACATCAGCTTTTAAAATAATATTTACTTCTTTTTGTCCTGATTCAATTTTCTTAAATAAATCATCTAATGATACAACATCTTGTTTATATTTAGAGGCATTTAAATTTTTCCTCTTACTAGCTATTTCTTTAGCTTTAGTTTCTGTTTCAAAAGCCATAAATTTATCACCAGCTTGAGGATTATCAGAAATGCCTGTGACTTCAACTGGAGTAGATGGTCCAGCTTGAGTTATGGAAACGCCTAAATCGTTTTTCATTGTTCTAACTTTACCATAAAATTCACCAACTACAATGGGATCACCTAATCTTAAAGTACCATTTTGAATGATAAAGGAAACAATACCTCCAACATTTTTATCAATTTTACTTTCAATGACAGTTCCCGTAGCATATCTATTAGGATTAGCCTTATAATTATTTACTTCCGCAATAGTTTCAATAGTTTCTAAAAGTAAATCAATTCCTTCCCCAGTATGAGCAGAAATTTTAACAAATGGTGTATCACCGCCCCATTCTTCAGGAGTAATACCATTTTCGACCATTTCTGTTAATACTTTTTCAGGATTAGCATTTGGTTTATCAATTTTATTAATTGCCACAATTATTGGCACATTAGCACTTTTAGCATGATCGATTGCTTCTTTTGTTTGAGGCATAACACCATCATCAGCAGCAACAATTATAATAACAATATCGGTAACTGAGGCACCTCTGGCACGCATTTCTGTGAATGCAGCATGTCCTGGAGTATCAATGAATGTTATTTTATTACCGTTATGATCTATTTGATAAGCACCAATATGTTGCGTAATACCACCAAATTCACCATCAACAACATGAGAATGTCTTATATAATCAAGTAATGTTGTTTTACCATGGTCAACGTGTCCCATAATCGTCACAATAGGTGGTCTTTTTACTAAATCTTCTTCCGAATCAATGATTTCATATTCTTCAAAATTAGCAATATCTTGTGTTTCTTCTTTCTTTAGAGTTTTATTATAATCTAAAGCTATAACTTCTGCTGTTTCAAAATCGATAACATCATTTAAACTAAGCATAAGTCCTAAAGACATAATTTTCTTAATTATTTCTGTACTATTAACATTTAATTCAAGAGCTAAAGTTTTAACAGTCATATCATGTTTATAAACAATAACATCTTCTTGAACATTATTACTCATTAACTTTTCTTTATGCTTATACATTTCTTTCTTTAATATTTGATAATTATCTTTATTTTCTTTGATACTATCTTTTTTCTTTAATTTTTGTTTTTTAGAAGTATTACTTTCTGTTATATTATTACTTTCCATTATATCAATCGCTGCATTTTCAATTAATTCATCTTCATCATATGAAATTTCATTATCTGTACTTATTAAATCTAAAGTATAATCCAAAGTAATAATATCATCATCTGATAAATTATCTTCTCCACTTTTTACATTAATTCCAAGTTCACTACATTTTTTTAATACAGCAGCAACTGATAAATTAATACTTTCAGCATAATCTTTTACAGTCATCTTATAATCTCCTTTCCTATTTTACTAATTCATTTAATTCTTCAAATAATTGCGCTGGTATACTAGTTTCCAATACCCGGTCTAAAACTTTCTTTTGTTCTGCTATTTTAAAAACTTCTTTTTCTTTTTTTAAATAAGCTCCTCGACCATTCATTTTACCAGTCAAATCAACAACAATATTTCCTTCAGGTGTTTTGACAATTCTAATTAAATCTTTTTTCTCACATTTTTCCTTTGTTACTATACAAGTACGCATTGGAATCTTTCTCTGTTTCATCATAATTATTTATTACCTTCCTCATTAATTTGAGATAATGTTTTAATTGATAATTTATATTTTGTAAGTTTACTAGCAAGTCTTATATTACTTCCTTTTTTACCAATAGCTAAACTTAAATTATCATCAGTAACAATAGCTAAAGCTTCTTTCTTTTCAGGATCAGTAATATTTACAATAACGTTTTTAGCTGGTGATAAAGCATTAGCAATAAATTTTTCTGGATCTTCATCATATAAGACTAGATCAATCTTTTCACCACTTTCTTCTTTACTCATATTACCATTTAAATCCTTTAAAATACTAGCAATACGATTTCCTTTTTCACCAATACAAGATCCAATAGCATCAATTCTTTCATTTGTGGAATAAACTGCTACCTTACTACGATTACCAGCATCTCTGGCTACAGCATATAATTCAATTAAACCATCTTGCATTTCCGGAATTGTAGATTCAAATAATCTTTTAACAAAACCATAATGTTTTCTTGAAGTCATAATGATTGGGCCTTTAGTACCATTTTCTACTTTTGTAATATATACTTTGATATTAGAACCCATTTTAATAGTTTCACCAGGAATAAGTTCTGATTTTGGTAAAATACCTCTTGTTCTTCCTAAATCAATATAGTAATTCTTTTGATCTTCCATGGCTACTAGACCAACCATAAGTTCAAATTCTTTATCAGCAAATTCTTCAATAATACTATTCTTTTCAGCTTCTCTAATTTTTTGCGTAACAACTTGTTTAGCAGTACCTGCTGCTACTCTTCCAAAATCTTTAGGAGTTACTTCTCTTTCAATGGTATCGCCAACTTTGGCATTAGGATCAATCTTTATAGCATCCTCTAATAAAATTTGGGCATCAAGATTAATTTTTGGTGGAATTTCAACAACATTACCTTCTTCATCAACTTCTTCACTACCTTCATCTATTTCTGGAACTACTACTAAATAAGAATAAACTTTAATTTCTCCTGTTTCTCTATTTATATCGACTCTAACATTAGTTTTAGAATCAAAATTCTTTTTATATGCTGTTTGAAGTGCTAAAGTCATTGCTTCAAAGACAACATCTTCACTAATATTCTTTTCTTTAACTATACCATCTAAGGCCTTAATAAATGCTTTACTATCCATAATTATCCTCTTTCTTTACTTATAACATCTAATATATATTCACTATCACATATATCATATTCATCAACGATAGGATTTATAATATTGGTTGCATCTACTATCCCATCTAAATCAATACCCCCAATTTTGTCTAAAACTATAGTTAAAAATTTATATTTTCCTTTTTCTTCCATATAAATTTCATCAACTATAATTTCATCTTTTTGTAATACTTCTTCTAAGTGTTTTTTTAATTTTTCTAATTCTTCCATACTCACCTCTAACTAATAATAAAAGTGGGAAATTATGCCCACTTAAAAATTGCAAATATATTATACCAAAATAAATTTTATTTAACAAGTATTTTATTACTTAATTAAGCCATTTTGAACTAATTTAGTTTCATTTACAACAATAAAAGCATTATAATCATACTTTTTTATTGTATTAATTAATTTTTTTAAATGATTATTTTTTATTTGAATATATAACATATCTTTATTTTTACCTTCATAATCATCTTTTAAATTAATTACTGAAACACCATAGCCTTTATCTCTTAACAAACTAATCATCTTTTTAGATGGTTTATTTAAGACTACTTGAACTCCTACTACCCCTTTAACTAAATGATTAGATAAATAAGAACCAATAAATGTTCCCGTTGCATAACCACCAGCATAACTAACAGCAATAACCATAACATTACCTGAAGCATTTAATGCTTCTTTAGCTATTAAATACCATATTAATACTTCAAAAAAAGCTATTATAAATGGTTCAATAGTTTTTCCTTTAACAAAATAAACAGTTCTTAAAGTACCCAGGGTTACATCAATGATACGTGCTGTAAATATTTTTAAGCATGTAAGGATAATATCACCTTCTATTTAACAAAGAGGATTAATAAAATAAGAATAACGACAAATAATAGAAAACCAACGATACAACTTATTATAACGGTATTATTTTCTTCATCTCTTTTAACTAAAGTTTCTCGACCATGATTATTATAAGCTTCACTTTTTAATTTTATTTCTTTATTCTCACTTATTTTTTCTCTTTCCATAATTAGTATCCTTCTTTCTAATCTAAATTATACCAAAATTTGTTTTATTTTATGGGAAAAAAATTAAATAATTCTTAAATTGACACAAATTGTCATCTTTCTTATTATTTCCTTTTATGCTACTATTTAATTGGTAGCATTAGAAAGGATATATGACTAAAACTTTATTTATTGCTTTAGATGATTCTGGCCAATTATCTTTAAATGATGAAATAATGACTTTTGGGGGAATTATTTTATTTAATACTATAGAAAAAGAAAAATTTATAACTGGTTATGAAGAAATAATTCAAAAAATTAAACATAAATATAAACATATTTCTGAATTAAAACATTATAATTTAAAGAAAAAAGATTTAAAAAAACTATTAAAATATATTAATCATTATCAAACTTTTAGTTGTATTGTTTTTAACAAAGATATTTATTCAAGTATTTTAAATACTCCTAAAGCTAAAGGAAGATATTTAGATTATGTTATTAAAATACTTATTAAAAATATTATTAAAGAATTAATTCAGAAAAAGATTATTAATCCCTATAATAGTTTAAAAATATATTTATATGTAGATGAAAATAGTTTAAAAAGTAATGGTTATTATAATTTAAAAGAAAGTATTTATGAAGAATTAAAATATGGGATGGGTAATATTCGTAATAACATATCTTTTAAAAATATTATTTTTGGTAATTTAGATTTATATTTAGATTATTTAGATTCTAAAAAAAGTTACTTAATTCAAGCTTCTGATTTAGTTGCGGGAGAAACCAGAAAAAATTATCTTCATAATATTCCTAATAGTGATATAAACTATTTAATTTATTTACCTAAATATCATTAAAAAATGTTGTTTTACACAACATTTTTATTTTAAATTTAACATTTAATAACCTTTACTTTTATAATATTCATATAATTCTTTAAAACGATTAAAATGAACTACTTCTCTTTGTCTTAAAAATAAAAGTGGGGCCAAAATATCTTCATCATCAGTTAAATCAATTAAGTTTTCATAGACGGCTCTTGCCTTTTGTTCAGCAGACATATCTTCCATTAAATCCGCTATTGGATCAGCTGTTACAGCAAAATAAGTAGCTGTGAAAGGAACTCCAGAAGCATCTATTGGGTATATACCTTTATTATGGTCAGCATAATATGATGCAAGTCCTGCTTCTTCTAATTCTTTTAAAGTAGCATTTTTCGTAAGTTGAGAAACCATAGTACAAATCATTTCACAATGACCAAGTTCTTCTGTTGAAATATCATTTAATAATGCTTTACCTTTATCATCTGGCATTGTAAATTTTTGACTGAAATAACGCATAGCTGCTGCTAGTTCACCATTAGCACCACCAAATTGGGTTAATAAAAACTTCGCCATTCTTAAATCTTTTTTCTTAATTGATATTGGATAATTAGTGTGCTTAACATATTTAAACATACATATTACCTCCTAAATTTTCCCAAGGCCATGGGTTATCAATCCAATCAAAGTTATTACCTTTAGTATGTGTTACACTAAGTGGTCCATAACTTTCTTCATATTCTTTTTTGCAATTATGAGCTTCTTTAACAAAATCTTCAAACACAGCCATAGCTTTTTTATCATCAGGATGTAAATCTAAATATAGATTCATATCATTAATAGCAAATGAATATTGCATCACATTAAATAATTTAGCTTCTTGATCATTTTTAGGTTTTATATCTATATATGTTAAATTTTTATATGGTTTATATTCATTTTTAAATATATTACCTCTTAAAAAACCATCTTTAGCACTAAATAAATTGGGCATCGTATTTTTATCATTCATTAAAAAATCATTATTATTTAAATTAGCTATATTTAATAGGGAAAAATCTAAATCAATATCGTTATTATCAAATAACATAAAAAAATTACCTCCTACATTAATGTATGAGATAATTAATTTGTCGCTAGATGTATTAGCCTAATTTATAGCATCAAAATCATATATTTCTAATAAATTTTCTAAATCTCTTGCTTTAAGAAGAGTATTTTTAACACCACATAAAACATTTTCTTTAGCAATTTCGCCATTATTTATATATATTATTGCTGGTACTTTACTTAAATTATCAATCTTTAATACTTTCTTTATTTCTTCTAAATAATTATCATCTTTTTCTTTTAAATCAGTAACATCAAAATAGAAGAACATATCATTTAATTTATATTTATCAATAATTTTTTTCAAATCTTTTTCTAATTTATAAACATCTTCATCTTCTCTATAACCAATATAAATAAAATAAGATGAAGGACTTTCTTGAATAACTTGGGTTAAAGCATTTATATCAGTAATATTAGAAGAAATTGTATTAGTTGATATTAAATAACTATCCATTAGTTTTTCTTCTCTTTTTACTTGATACCACGAAAAAGCATACCATACAATTAAAATACCACCAACTAAAATTAATAGAGCATATAAATAATTACGAGGATTTACAATAGTTGTATTTTCTTTTCTAATACTGCTATTTCTTTTTTTAGAGACTGCTACTTTTTTATTAGTCATTAATACCAACCCTTTCATTAATATTTTATCATCGGTTAAATTCTTTGTAAACTTTTTACTCATCGAATATTACAAATTTATGTAAAGAAAAAGAAGATTATTCTTCATCTTCATTATTAGTCTTTTTAATAACTTCTCGAGGTTTAGATCCATTTTGAGGTCCTACTATTCCTCTTGCTTCCAATAAATCAATCATTCTAGCTGCTCTATTAAATCCAAAACGGAATTTTCGTTGAATTAACGAAGCACTGATTTTACCTGTTTGCATTGCAAATTCCACAATTTCATTATACATTGGATCATCATAGCCATCTTCACCATTACCACTACCACTAGCTTGGTTACTTGATGCATTATTTGTTACGATATCTTCATCATATTTAACAGATATTTGTTTAGAACAATAATTTATTAAACGATTAATTTCTTCATCAGAAATATAACATCCTTGAATACGAGTTGGAGTATTTTCACCCATTGGTAAATATAACATATCACCTTTTCCAAGTAATTTTTCAGCCCCAGCCATATCTAAAGCTGTTCTTGAATCGATTTGACTTGCTACAGCAAAACAAATTCTTGATGGAATATTAGCTTTTACTACTCCTGTAATAACATCGGTTGATGGTCTTTGAGTAGCAACAATTAAATGAATACCTGCTGCTCTCGCCATTTGGGTAATACGCATAATTGAATCTTCAACTTCTTTAGATGCTACTAACATTAAATCTGCAAGTTCATCAATAATAACAACTAAATAGAACATTTTATTTAATGGTGCTTCAGGATGTTTTTTATTTTCTTTTTCAATATAAGCATTGTATTCACTTATTTTTTTAACTCCTTTTTCACTAAATAAATCATATCTTTTTTCCATTTCTCTTACAACATTTTGTAACATAATAGAAGCTTTTTTAGGATCATTTACTACTGGACATAATAAATGAGGAGTTCCATTATAATTTGTAAGTTCTACTTTTTTAGGATCTACTAATACTAATTTAACATCATTAGGGTTATAGTTCATTAAAATAGAACAAATTATCGAATTTATACAAACAGATTTACCAGATCCAGTAGAACCTGCTACTAAAAGGTGCGGCATCTTTGCCATATCAGCAACTATTGGTTTACCCATTAAGTTTTTACCTAAGGCAACCATAATATCATATTTATCTTTGACACTTTGATTTGCTTCAATAATTTCTCTGAAAGATACAGCACTAATATTTTGATTAGGTATTTCAATACCGATTGTGCTTTTACCAGGAATTGGTGCTTCAATACGTACATCTTTAGCAGCTAATGCTAAAGCTATTTCTTTATTAATTGATAAAATACGACTTACCTTAGTTCCAGCTGGAACAACTATTTCATATTGGGTTACAGCAGGTCCAATATGTATTTCAACTACTTTAGCTGTAATTTGAAAATCTTTTAAAACTCTTTCTAAAACGGTTTTATTATTTAAAGTATAACTATCAATATTAGTCTTTTTTTGATTTTTAATTTCATTTAAAATATTCATTGATGGTAATTTATAACTAACATTAGATATTACTTCATTTGTTGTATTAATAATTTCTGGTTCCATAATTTCTGCTTTTTCTTCTTTTTTATTTTTAACACTATCTAATGTTGTAATAACTATATTATTATCTTTTTCTTCATTCTTTTCTTTTACCCTATCTTCTCTAGACATATCTCTAGGTAACATACTATCAATATTTTCTTCTTTTTCTTCACTATTATTTGGAGTGCTTTCTTCACGATTACGAGATATAAACTTTTTAATCGTATCTATAACATCACTAAATGTTATATCAAATAATAATATTATACCAAATAAAGAAACTACTACTAAAACAACAATGGTTCCTGTTTTAGCAAATAAGAAATAAAAGATACTTAAAAAGACTGCCCCAATTAAACCTCCCCCAATGGATATGGAAGTATTACCAGAATTTAAAATGGAATTAGATAAATCAATGGTATTAATTCTTTCCATATATTGATCAAAGGTAGCTTTTAAAATACCTGATACATTACCTGTTTCCTTTAGAAAAGTAAAATGACTAATTGTCAAAATAACAATTAATATTAAATATAAACCAATTAAACGGGAAGAAAAAAATTTAGGCATTTTTCTTTTAAATAACATATATAATCCCACTAATAATAAATAAATGACAAATATTATCCACCAAGTACCAATTAAAAACATAGCAAATTCTTTGATTAATGTTCCAACATAACCAAACCCAAAACCAATAATACCAATAATTGCTAAAATTAAACCGGTAAGTTCTACACTCATCCCTTTATTACTTGCTTCTCTAGATTTTTTTCTCTTTGCCATTTTTACCACCATTATAATTATAAACTAATTATTATTTTTTGACAATTAATTATAACTTGATTATAATATTTTTTGGTGATTTTAATTATGATTAATGTTGTTTTATTTGAACCAGAAATACCTACTAATACAGGAAATATTATGCGTACTTGTATTGCTACTAACACACATTTACATTTAATTAAACCTTTAGGTTTTAGTTTAGATGATAAATATGTCAGAAGAAGTGGTGTTAATTATATAGACAAATGTCATTATACTTTATATGAAAATATTGATGAATTTTTTCAAAAGAATAAAGGAGAATATTATTTCTTAACAAGATATGGTCATAAACCTCATACTGCATTTGATTATAGTGATACTTCTAAGAATATTTATTTTTTCTTTGGTAAAGAATCAACTGGTATTCCTCCTAAAATATTAAAACCCTATATTGATAGATGTCTAAGAATACCTATGACTAGTGATGTTAGAGCTTTAAATCTTTCTAATACTGTAGCTATTGTTGTTTATGAAGCTTTAAGACAACAAAATTACCCTAATCTCTTATTTGATGAACCCCATAAATCTAAAAACTTCATTGAAGAAAGTTAAAATTAATTTATATTCTAGATAAATTTAATCCTAAATGAGTTAAATCATTAATAAATTCATCTTCACCTTTAGATATTCTATTTAATAAATTATATAATTTTCTTATTTTAGTATTATAAGTAAAATTAGCCATAAATTGTAAAACTAATTCTTCATCTTGACCATCAATAAGAAAAGTATTTTCATGGGTACCAATATTATATTTAACTGTATGTTTTAAAGGATCATATTCAATGGTATTAAAAATAATAGTATTTTGTTTTAATTCATCACTTATTGTTAATATATAAATGTCACTAACTAAGTCTCCATAAGCATTATGCTTACTTACAATTTCTAAATTATTACTTCCTCTATATATATCTAATTTATTTTTATATATGGAAATAGTTTCTTTATATTCATCTAATTCTTTCGAAGCTAAAATGATATCTAAAAAAGAAGATATTTTATATTTCTCATTAACTACTTTTTTTAAATACCAAGATGAATAAGATTCAATATAATGATTATCAGTGCCAGTTGTTAATTTTTTAACTAATTCATCATAAGATTCTTCATCATTACATACTGGTAAATATTCTAAACAATTTAAATAATAATCTCTTATATGCATCATTTGTTGCATATTTTTTTCATCTTTAATAGTAGAATCAACAATTATATTTTCTAATTTTTGAATAGCATTATCTCTATTATTTAAATCTTCATTATAAGCAAGATTATAATAAAAAATAAAGATATCTTCAGCTTGATAATTATTCTTAAAATTGAAATAAAAATCTATTATTTTCTCATAATCATTATAATTATTAATTACTATACTATAATTATTTTCAATACTCCATATACTTATATTTATTTTTAATGTACTATTATGAGGATTATAAGTTAAAGATATGGCATTTAAGCCAGGATATTCACTAATTTCACTTTTTAATTCTATTTTACTTATACTATCTAAATAATTTAAAAATTGCATATTAAAATTCATATTATCATTAGATATATTTAAACTATTTTTATTTAAAATTATTTTTTCAGTATTATTTTGGGAAACAAGAAAATTATTTTCATTTAATTTAAAATGATTTCCATAACTTAAACTATATCTAATATAACTATCTAATATCGAATTTATATTATAATTATCATCAAGTAAATTATCTAAAATATCTAAATATTCACAATTATTAATATTATTCTTTGTCTTATTATTTAAATAATTAATTATTTTATCTTTAAATACTTTTTCTTCTTCATTTAATTCTTTTTCATTATATGTAAAAGGATCTAAGCCTCTAATTAAATTATTTATTCTATATCTTAATTCTTGATAACTTACACAAGAACTATTAAATATTTTAGCTACATTTAAAACAGATTCTTCATCAAAAATTATCGTTTCATATTCTTTATTTAAATCATCTTCAATTATTAAATTTCTAATTGCAGGTATATATGTAATAGTATATTCAAATGGAAAAGAAATTTTAAATTCATCATACTCATTAGTAAAATTATATAAATTATAACTAAAATTATTATTATATATTTCAATATAATTATTATGTATTTTAATATTTCTAGCACAAGTTTTATTTTCTTTTAAAAACTTTTTAATAACAGATTTAATAAATTCTTGATTATCTTCTTCTTTAAAATTATCGATATTAATATTTTCTAATAAATCATCTTTTAATTTTTGATTTAAATTAAGAAATATCTTTTTAAAATCTTCTTCTCTTTTTATATCATCTTCACTTTTAGATATAGTATTATCTTTTAAATAATTATCATAATTTGTATTATTAACAAAAATATTTTTATTATTTTTTTTACTAGATGCTACACAAAAACCATTTAATAACATAGTACATGCTAACATATAACTTGTATACTTTACTAATCTATTTTTGTTCATTGTTAAAGCCTCCAAAGTAATTTGTATTATATAACATTAAAATAAAATATACAATATCTATAATCCTAGAATATGTTCTAAAAATTCTTTAATAAAATTATCCAGTGCTAATAATCTACTAGGCCTTTTATTATCTTTTAATTCTTTATCTATTAACTTTTTAGCTTCCTTAACATACATCATTATATCTTTAGTATTAAAATTATTATTAATTATTTCAATACAATTTCTTTTTAATTCTTCAACATCTACTACTATTTCTAAAGTAGTATAAGTTATTTTATTTATTTCTTCTCTTAATTTAATAATAGTATTTTCTAAATCATTATATTCTTTCTCTACTTTATTTAACTCTTCTCTATTTATATTAGCTATATCATAATTATTTAATAATAAATAATACTTTATAACTTTACTATCATACTTATTTATAAGATCATAAATCATTTATATCACCAATATAATTATATAAAATATTTATAAATTAAAAAAGAATAATATTTCTCGTATTATTCTTGAATTAATACCCTAACTTGTTGTATACTAAGTACAGGAAGCGTGATTCACGCCATCCATAATTTGAATTAGACGTGCTATTGCATTACTGCTGATAGTACGTCTTTTATTTGCTCTGTTAATATTATTAACAAGAGTAACAAAATAATAAAAATCAAAATTCTGATTAAGTTTTTTGACTTCATCTTACCACCACCTTCAAAAGTATAACCCCCTGAATAATGATGACGGCGCATACCAACTTCCTGTAAACTATATTTAATCATACTTTACATTTATTGTAAAGTTATTTTTGTATTTTTTTAAAATTAAACAAAATGTCATCTTGTTTATCTATTGTTACTATGCTATATTAATTATGGAAGATGTGAAAACATCATCTAATTAGGGAGAAAATATTTTGGTATTACTACTGAAGGAACGTCTTTTTGTATTTATGTAGAATTCTACATAATATTATGTAAATGATCATGATGTATAATAAAAGAAATATTATTACTATCAAAAACTTAATTAAAAATTAATATAATATTATACCTACCCTAATTTTTTTTTTGCACAAAAAACTGGAACACAATTATAACTTTCGCATATATTATAAAGAGACTTCATATATTTAATTGGGTGACTAAAGGAATAATGATTAATTATAATGGTCTTAGTGATGATGAAGTATTAGTTAGTAGGAAGCAATATGGAAATAATGAATTAGTTAAAGTTAAACAAAAAACTTTTTGGAAATTATTATTAGAATCTTTAGGGGACCCTATTATTAAGATATTATTAATTGCTCTAGGTATTAAGATTCTTTTTATTTTTTCCAAATATGATTGGTATGAAACAATTGGAATTGCTATTGCTGTTTTTTTAGCGTCATTTATTTCTACTATTTCAGAATATGGTAGTGAAGAAGCATTTAAAAGATTACAAAATGAAGCTAGTAAAATTAAAGTAAAAGTTTTAAGAAATAAAATTTTAAAAGAAATAATTATTGATGAAGTTGTCGTTGGTGATATAATTATTCTTAATTTAGGAGATTCTATACCTGCCGATGGTAAACTAATAAGTGGTAATATTTCTTGTAATGAAGCTAGTTTAACTGGTGAAGCTAAAGATATTAAAAAAATGGTTAATCAAAAATTATATCGTGGTTCAATTGTCACAAATGGTAATGGTAAAATGATTGTCGAAAAAGTAGGTACTAATACTGAATATGGTAAAATATCTTTAGAAATTCAAAGTAAAGATCCTACTTCTCCACTTAAATTAAGATTATATGGTTTAGCTAAAATAATTAGTAAAATTGGTTATATAGGGGCTTTTGTTGTTTCACTTTCTTATCTTTTTAATAAAATAGTTATTGCTAATAATTTTGATTTAAATTTAATAATAAGTACTATTACAACACCAAAAATTATCTTAAATTACTTAATTTATGCTTTAACATTAGCAGTTACCATTATTATTGTCGCCGTTCCCGAAGGGTTACCTATGATGATTACATTAGTATTATCATCAAATATGAAAAGAATGCTTAAAGATAATGTTTTAGTAAGAAAGATGACTGGTATTGAAACAAGTGGTAATATTAATTATTTACTTACCGATAAAACTGGAACATTAACTAAAGGTGATTTAGAAGTAACTAATTTTATTTCTTATGATTTAAGAAAATTTAAGAATGAAGGAGAACTTAAAAGAAGTAAACTATATGATGATGTTTATAAAGCAATTATCTTAAATAATGAATCTGTAATTAGTGAAAATAAAGTTATTGGTGGTAATATAACAGATAAAGCTTTAGTTAAATTTTTAACAAATAAAGATAATAATATTAAAGTTACTAAAAAAATACCATTTGATAGTGTTCATAAATATAGTGCCATTTATATTGATAAAGATATTTATTTAAAAGGAGCTAGTGAAATATTAATACCTAAATGTACTAAATATCTTACTAGTGATGGGAAAGAAAAAATTATTTTAAATAATAAATTAATTTTAAAAGAAATAGAAAATTATACTAAAAAAGGTATTAGAGTATTAACATTATGTAAAGGTACTACTTTAAATGATTTAACTTTTATTGGTTTTATTACGCTAAAAGACGAACTAAGAATGGAAGCTAAAGAAGGTATAAGTTTAATAAGAAATGCTGGTATTAATGTTATAATGATTACAGGAGATGCCAAAGATACCGCTAAAAATATTGCTATTGACTCAGGTATTATAAATAATCCTAGTGATATTGTTTTAACAAGTGATGAATTTAATAATCTTAGTACCGAAGATATTAAAAGAAAAATTCAAAACATAAAAGTTATTGCTCGAGCACTTCCCCAAGATAAAAGTCGTTTAGTTTCTATATTAGAAGAAATGAATTTAGTTGTGGGAATGACTGGTGATGGGGTTAATGATGCCCCAGCTTTAAAAAAAGCAAATGTCGGATTTGCAATGGGAAGTGGTACAGAAGTTGCTAAAGAAGCTAGTGATATTGTTATATTAGATAATAATATTTTATCTATTAGTAAAGCAATATTATATGGTAGAACAATTTTTAAAAGTATTAGAAGATTTGTTATATATCAATTAACTGTTAATATGACTGCTCTTTTCTTATCAATTGTTGGTTCATATATTGGAATAAGTACCCCTATAACCATTATTCAAATGTTATGGCTTAATATGATAATGGATACTTTTGCGGGACTAGCTTTCTCTTATGAATATCCTTTAAAATATTATATGGAACAAAAACCTAAAAAAAGAGATGAAGCAATAATTAATAAATATATGTATAGTCAAATAATTATTAATGGTTTATATTCGGCATTACTATGTATCTTATTTTTAAAACTACCAATCTTTAAAGAAATTGTTCGTAGTGATTATAAACATTTTATGACTTCATATTTTGCCTTATTTATTTTTATTGGTATATTTAATGCTTTTAATGCCAGGACAGAAAGATTAAATATTTTATCCAATATTACGAAAAATAAAGTTTTCTTATTTGTTTTCTTATTTATTACAATAGCGCAAATATATTTAATATATAATGGTCATGATTTATTTCGAACATATGGTATGACTATCTTTGAACTTATTTTTGTTATTTTTCTAGCATTTACCGTTATACCAATGGATTTTATCAGAAAAATTATTTTAAAAAAGAAAGGTATTAAAATAGAAGTTTAAAAAAATCTAGATTGCTAGATTTTTTTTATTTAATATCATAATAACTTATTTCAATATTATTATCTATATTACTTACAATATACAATCTATTTTCTATTTCATTTAAATAATAATATAAGACATTATTAATATTTAATTCTTCTTTAGTAATAAAATTATATATATTTATATTATTAGTATTAAAAGTTAAAATAAAATTATGATATATTTGATAATCAGAATTAATACTATATATTTTCTTAAATTCTTTTATATTTTCATTATAAGTATATATATCTTGATCATTTATTAATAAATAAATTAAACTATTACTATCTATAAATAAATAGTTTGCTTTATTTATTTTAAGATCATTAATATTAATATCTTCACTAAATGAATAATCATTTTTCTTTATTTTAATTAATTTATTATTTACTAATATATAAAGATTATAATAACTAGGAAATACTTCTTTAATTGTTTCATTATTATGTAATTGATAAATTACTTTACCATTTTTATAAATATTAAGTTTACTAGTATAACTATATAAATCATTAGTATATTTATCTCTAACTAATAGATTATAGCTTAAAATATTAAGATCTTTTTCTAAAATATCATTATGAAGATCATATTTATAAATTAAATATTTATTATTAATTTTATTATCAAAGAAAATAAAATCTTGATTAGATAATAAGTTATTTAAATTCATATTATCTGTAATTTCATTTATATTAAATGTATTTATATTTAAACTATTTATTGTCCTATTATTACTAAAATAAATATTATTATTTGTTAAATAGTTAAACATTATCTTATCATTTAAAGGATATGTAGCTATTTTTTGGAAACTAGTTCCATCAATATTTTGACTAAGAACATACTTATAACTTAAATCTTTTAAAGATAATGTATCATCGGGATCAAATTCTTTACATAAAGGTAATTTTTCACTAAGTTCAATTCCTAAAATATCATTTAAATCATTATAATAATTAGTGCAATAATCTTTTTCACAATCATATCGCCATTCAGATGTACATTTTTGAGCTTGTTCTTTTTCACAATTTTTAATTCTTTCTTCTAAATCTAAACGATCACTTTTAGCTTCATAACATGCAGTTGGTTCATATATATAATATATTTTATTATTATGGAAAAGGACAAAATTAGAATCATGATTATTATCCATAAAAATACTTTGTAAATCAAGATTATTATCTAATACTACTTTAGATCCTATAATATTTTCATATTGAATTTCATTATATGGTTCTTCATTAATTACTTTTTCTTCATAAGCAGTAGTATTATTAAGATTAGCAAATATATAAACAATAATTATTATTAATATTATAGTTAAAATTAATATAATTATTTTTAATATTTTATTATCTTTATCCATTGTTATCCTCTATTTTCTTAGTTTTATAATAGCATTTATTTTTAGATAATTCAATACATTATAAATTTGAGTTTAGGTTTTTTATGAAATTTTCTCAAAAAAATTAAACTCATTATTAATATTATATGAAATTTGTAAATTTTTTAATTTTTTTACAATTTTAAAGCATGT
>CANQXT010000009.1 GCA_947627915.1 uncultured Bacilli bacterium | reverse complement strand
ATGAAAAAGGAAACAATAAATCTGCTAGTGTTAAAGTAACTGTAAGTAAAGCAAGTGAACCAACTGTTAAACCAGAAGATCCAGGAACAACAACACCAGAAGATCCAGGTACTATAACACCAGGAACAACACCAAGTGAACCTGAAGATAAGGGCGTTGCATCAACAGGAATCAAAGTTAATGTTGATAAAGAAGAATTAAAAATAAATGAAACAGCTAATATTACAGTAACACTTGAACCATCAGAAACAACTGATAAAATTAAAGATGTTAAATATGAATCAAATAATGATAATGTAACAGTAAATAATAACGGTGTAATAACTGCAAAAAAAGATGGAAAATCTACAATAACTGTTACAGTAACTACTAATGATGGTAAGACTTATACTGCTACTTGTGATATTACAGTTGTTAAAGCAACTTATAAAGTAGTTGTCAAAATCAAAAGAGACGAAGCAACTAAAACATTATTAAATATTTATGATGTTATAGTTACAAAGGACGGAGAAAAAGTTAACTATACAAAAGTAATGTTTAATGGTACTAACATTGGTATTTTAGCTACTAGTAGCGGTAAAGACAATGTTCTTGGTGTAAATCAAGTTAGTCAACTTACAAATGGTGGCGAAGCTACAATTACATTAAAAGATGGAACAATAGAAGAACACGTTTATGTACAAATTATTAATGATTAAAAGAAAGGAAGTTAAAATAGAAAATGAATAAAAAATTTATAAAATTATTCGCTGCATCTGCTTTAGCATTCTTTGCTTCAACTACATTAGTTAATGCAAAGACTTATACTAGTCTTGATGATTTAACTAAAGATGTTGTAGAATGGAAAATAAAAGAATCAGAATTAACCGAAAATGATATTAATTTAATATATATAATAGGTGACTATGCATTCACTAGTGACTTTTTAAGTGGTTTGACTGATTCATATTATTTTAGTAAAGCAATGCAAACAATTCCTACAAGTTTAGATCCTTATATTTTTGAAATAGATGCAAATGTTGTTGGTGATAAATATGTGTGGGATACAGACAATATAAAAAATATATATAAAAAAAGTGAAACTGCATTACCTGAAACTTTAAATATCCAATATGTTGATATGGAAAGATTTGGAGATAAAGTAGCCACTAATTTAGATGTTAACACATTTAAAGAAGTAGCAAATACTCACGTAGGTAATTCAGAAAACAAAGCAATATATGGAAAATATGAATTAAATTTTGATGAAACAAATGGTAAAGTAATATTTACTGCTATTGATCCTAGTTTAAAAATTTCAGAAATTAAAAATTCAGGAATGATAGCTGAATTAAGTAGAATTTTAAAAGTTGATGAAGAAACTAAAGAAGGAAATTATACTGAAATCAAAATAACTGATTTAGCAGAGGGTGGCAAAACCGTTTCATTAAAAGCAAATGCTACTACTGAGAATATTGCTACTGAAGTTAGCACATTATTAAATGGAGTTACTGATTTAGCAGATCTTACAAACAAAAAATTCAAAGTTGAATTAGTTCTTGCAGAAGAAAAAATTCCTGAAGATGATAATTTATCAGAATTTGAATTAGATTTTGTAAGTATTGCAAAAACAAACGAATATTTTAAAAATAATAATGGAGCTTCAATTTATAAATTAAGTTGTATATCTTCTGAAGATTCAGAAAAATGTAACGTTGTTATCAATATTCTTAAGTCTACTGAAAATATTACAGCTGAACAAAATGGATTAGACGTTTTAAACACTATTATTAAAAATGCTTTAAATAGTAAATTAGTTAAAAGTGTTAATTTACAACTTGGAAATACATACAAAGATTTAGAATATAGTGAATATAAAGAAGGATTAGTTAATGACATTAGAAAAAATTTAGCTATAGTAGCTAAAACATATGCAGATTTAACTAAGGAAACATTTGGTGACATTATAATCAAATTTAACTTAAAAGATGGTGTCATTTCAAATTATGATTCTAATGTAAGAACAGAAGAATACAAATTTGAAATTGGTGAATATGTAAATACTGACGATATCGTTGATCAAATAGTAATTGATAATAATAAATCAAATTTAGGTAGTGTTTCTAGTAGCAATGAATATTATAATTTATCTCGTGAAGGAAATAAATTAACATTTAATATTAATTTAAATGCTACTAATAAACTACAAGCATTACAAAGTGTAACAAATGGTCTTGAAGGTATAATTAAAGATAAAATTGGTACTGATAATGTTTCAAAAGTTGTTATAATTGATAATTCTAAAGAAAGTAACAATGAATATGAATTAAAAACAAGTACAAATGGTAGCACTTTAACAGAAATATTAAAAACAATATTAAGTGTTGCAGATGCTAATAGTGATTATGTAACACCTACAATGTTAAAAAATTTAAATATTAGTATAAGATTTGAAATAAATGCTACTAAAGAATTAATTCCAGGATTAAATAACTATGGAATTTATACTGAAGGTAGTCAATCTGCTACATATGATGTATCATTTAAAATAAATAGTTTCAATGTTAAAACAATGTTAACAAGTGGATTTAATAATAATTATTTTTCTTTAACTGAAAATGATGAAGAAAATGTTTATAATTTAACTGTTGATTTAAAAGATGTTAATACATCAATAAAAGAAGCTAATTTATTAGGAAATCTTGGAAAATATGTTGGATTATTTAAATCTATGTCAATTACAGTTGATGAACAAGAACCTGTAGAATTAGATTTAAGTGATGTAGATGCAGTTAGAAAAACTATTGATGAAGTACTTAATTTAGCAGATTCTAGTACTCTTGAAGAATTATATAGTAAAGGATTCACATTAAAATTAGTATTAGCAGATGATGTTAACTTAAAACAAACAAAAACATTTGAAGACAATACTAATAGAGTTACAGATTATATAGTTAATGTTAAATTAACGTATGCTAAAGAAATTGTTGCTAATGGTGCTAATATTCAAAATACTATAACTCCACAAACACAAGTTATTGAATTAACTCCAGATGGTACATATGGTGCAAATTTAACTATAGGTAATAATGATAATACTAATGATAATATCGTTATAAATGGTAATGGTGCAACAATTACTGGTAATGTTGAAGTAAAAGCTAATAATGTTACATTTAATGATGTTAATATTACTGGTAAATTATCTATTCCTAAAACAGGAGCTGATTCAGTTAAAGAAATAACAATTAATGGTAATAATAAAACTACTACTATTAATGGTGCTATTGACATTGAAAACAATGCAAATGTTACTATTGATGGTATGAAAATTGTTGGAACTAATAAAGAAATTGGTGTTGCAGATAGTCATACAAAAGATATAACAAATGCTGTAATCAATGTTGCAAATGGTACAGGTACATTTACATTAACAAATTCATCAGTAAGTTATAGTGGTGGAAAAGACATACCAGCTGATGGTTTAAATAAAGACACATACGTATATTCTTTAGTTTATATTAATGGTAATGCTGAAATTATTGGTAACGAATTTGACATTACAAATGTTAAGAATCCTATAGAATATAAATATGGTGCTACTGATGCATCAGATATTGTCATCAAAGGTAATAAATTTACTGGAAATAACTACGTTGCAAGCGATGCACACAATGTAATTTCATTCTATGGTGCAAAAGCTAATTCAGTTATTGAAGTGTCTAATAACGAATTTGAATATGCAAACTGGGCTATTAGAATTAGTAATACTACACCAGCTAATAAAGTAACTTATATTATTACTGGTAACAAAGTTGAAAAAAATCTTGAAAGTAATAAAAATGATCGTAATCCTTTAGCATTAATTGGAGTTCAAGAAATCAATGACAACGATTTAAGTAATATAACTATTGTTTATGATAAAAATACTGATACAGGTTATGTGGATTATGATACTACTAAATTGCCTTATCATATTAATGAAAGTTTGGAAAATGGAAGTGCTCTAGTTTATGCATACAAATCAGGAAATACTGATGTAGCAGATAGTTATCCAACATTCGTAAAATACGAAGATTATCTTAAAGGACAAAATAAAGATTAATATTATTAGTTTAATATTTTCGGAAAAAACTAGAATTTCTAGATTCTTAAAGAGTAAGAATTTTGTTTCTTACTCTTTTTGTGTGAGAAAACATTTGGTTTAGCTATGATTTTCTTACACAAAAAATAAGGGGATTAACCCTTATTTAATAATATTTTGATTAAATTTGACTTCTCATTAGAATTTTTAGAGTCTAATTAATTATATCCACAATAACCAGATAAACTATTATTATTTATTTTAAAATCATTTGTAAGGATATAAACATCATTATTATCTTTAGGTGTATCACAAGTTATAATTATATAATCATTTTTAGAATAAATCATTGATCCACCATCACGATAAGTAATAAGACTCCCATTACCTAAAGAAACGTTACCTAAAACTTTATTTATTATATTATCAATAGTAGTATTTAAATTAACATCTTTTTGTTTTAAATATTTATTTAGTTCTATATCTTGTTTATCATCTTTTAATGTAATACTATCAATACAACCTAAATAAACTGATTGCTTGTCATTACTATAATATTTATTTAGTTTTTGGTTACATGAATTACTATTAGTAATATCTACTTTATAATCATCACTTAATTTAACATCGCAACCAGTTAATAAAAATAATATACTTATTATTAATAAAACTTTTTTCATATAATCCTTTCTAGTATAATTATAATAAAAATTGTTGAGAACAATATTCCCAACAATTTTTTATAATTATGCAATTATTTAATATTGCCTTTATTCAGTAACTTTAGTTGTATATTTTTCAAATCCGATACCTTGAGCAGCAACACTATTGCTATCAGTGCTACCATCTCTAGTAACAACTAATGGAGTTCCTTTAGCAGCATCGACCTCTTTATGTTCATAAATTTTATCAACTAAGTAATCTTGTCCATCAATCTTGTTATTATCATGTTTGATAGTTATATTAGTTAATGAACTATGACTAGTTGAAGTTTGAAGTCCCATAAATGCAGCATCATTTCTTTCATCGTTATCATCAGATGTAATATGATCAACTATATTATTTGTAATTATATATGTTACTTTACTATTATTATAATCACTTACTCTAACTGCCCAGTTTGCATATGCAAAATGATTGTGATCAATTGTTATTGTTGCATTATTAGCAGCTCCATAGAATGAAATAATATTGTGGGCATCACTTGCAATATAATTGTTACCTATAAATTCATTATGATAAATAATTACATTAGTTGCACTAGTTGAACTATTAGCATTAACATTATATTCGATTGGATTTTTAACACCACTAATATCAAATGTATTATCAGTAATTACTGAATTACCATTTAAGTGTAATAATGAATAAACATTACCATTAGCAGTAACACCAGTTCCATCATTAATATATTTAATTTCAGAATTTGTTAATGTAAGTGTACCAGTACCCATAGCATCTATAACAGATCTGTTAACAAGAGCATCTTTTGTTCCTTCAATTTTCATAGAATCAATACTTACACTGCTAGTACCTTCAACTTTAATACTTCCTTTGATAGTGTTTTCTAACTCACCATTGGCTTTAGTAGTACCATTAATAACTAAATTATTACCAGTAACATCTAATTTACCAGTTATATTTAAATCATTAATTACAACATTATTAGCACTTACTGTAACATCACCATTTATAGTAGCACCATTACCGTTAATTTCTATATTATTATTATTGCTAATAGTTAATCCACCAGAATATTGTGCATCTTCAGCTAAATTCAAAACATCCAATTTATCATCATTTAATGCAGTTGATATAGAACCATTAGCAGCAACATCTTGAGCTTTATAAGTGAAATTTACTTTTACTGTGTAAGTTTCAGATTTCTTACCTGTATTAGCAGTCCAATCAGAAGTATTAACTGTATAATTATTTACATCATCAGCAACAGTAAATTCAAATGTAATTGCTTTACCCTTTAATGCAGAAATATTATCAGAATCACTTAATTCTAACATACTAGCAATTTTTGCTTTAGCAGTGCTTAAATTAGTTAAATCTAATGTTTCTGTTGAATTTCCAACAGTAACTTTGATTGTACTGAATAAGCCAGCATACCATTCAAGTTTATCAAATAATTTAGCATCTTCTAATGAAGTACCAACACTATTTAAATCTAATTTAATATCGTATGCATTTTTAACGGCAGTTGGAGTTACATTAGTAAAGTAAGCTGATTCTGTATTAAACATTTGATTCATCATTTCATTGAACTCAAAACCATCAACATTAAATGTAATATCATAAGTAGCTGATTTAGCTCCGGTATCGGTAGCAACTATACCAGGCATTAATTTGTTAGTATCTTTGATTACAAATTTTATACTAATATCTAATTTTCTTAACTCAGTTGGCATTACATTACTTGATGTTATATCATTAACATCTAATATTTCAGATAATATTTTTCGTAAAGTAAGTTTTTGTGCTGTTTCTGTAGATGACATTAATGTGTATTCTTTTTGTTTTGTGTTATCAATAATTATTATACTATCTATACTTGTATTAGATGTTGAATTAATTACTGAATAAGATTGACTACCATAAATTATTTGTTCTAAACCATCTGTAACCGTTTCAAATCTAAAGAATTTTCCGCTATTACTCATTACCATTTTAGCATCTAAAGTAAGTTTATCACCAATACGGTCTAAATGATAGTATTCATTAGCATTAGTTACAGTAGTTTCTGATACTTTTGAAGTATTCATCATATTCGCAATATTGTCAACTATTGAATCAGTATCAACATATTCATCAATATTGAAAGTATATGTTTCACTAGTTGAGTTTTCATTGTATTTATCTTTTACTTTAGTTGTATCAAAATCAAATGTAATTGTTGAACCATTTAATTCAGCCAAGTCATTAATAGTTAAAGAAGATTTACCACCATATACTTTATTAAATATTTCTGTAAATTGGCTAGTAAGAGAAGTAGTATCTTTACTAACAAATTCATATTTATATGTTTCGTTATCTTTAGTTAAATTTAAAACGACTTTATTAACTTCAGTACTATTTAAAGCTTTTTTGACCATTTCACTAAATCTGTTAAAATTTAATAGTGGTTGTGTAGGGTCAATAAGATTCATAACTAAAGTACATGCTGAATCTTCACCATCGCAAACTACATCTATTATATTTTCAAGGTCTACATTAGCAAAATAATCATTAGCTTCAGCATATTTATAGAAATTTATTGTAAATGTATTAGTACCATCTACAAAAATATCTAGATCATTTTGATCTTTATCTTCAGTTTTAACATTAAATGTAATACTTAATGATTTTCCAGCTGATAATTCTATATCACTTGAAATTCCAAGTGCAGATTTTAATTTTTGAATGTAATTGCTATAACCATCTACAGAAGATTTATCTTTTCCTAAAGCTTCAAAAATAGAAGTAAGTGTAGTATTTAAAATTTCAGTATTTCCATATTTTATTACTACATTTTGATAGTTTTCTTCACTATCTTCATAAGCAGTTTCTAAAGCTGATATAAATAAATCATCAAGACTATAATCTTCACTATTATCTGTTTTAAAATCAGTTGCAAGTGTATTAGCTTCATCACGTTTATCGTTTTCTAAAATGATATCAATATTATTACCATTCATTTTAACATGATAATAATCTGCTGAAGATTTTTCTAATTGTTCTTCATAATTAGTTAAAGTTTTTACAAATTCATTCATAGATGCAGTTGGGTTTACTTTACTATCATAGATAGGTTTTTCATCAATATATTTGATATTTAAAAAACTAAGTTTAGAAATATCAATATTTGTTTTATTAGCATCACCTGGATTTTCAAAGTCCCAAGTTTGACTAGTAATGTTACCATTATCATCTGTTTCTATTTTCATAGTAAATTGATAATAATATGATGGTAATTCATCATCAATAGACCTTGAAGCATCTTGAATAACTTTTATAGACTCAAAGTCATAAAAATTTGTAAATACGTGTGTTCCTATGACAATAACATTATCTAATGAATCTTTATTATATTTAGCATCACTTTCAGATTGAGTAGTAACCCAGTCACTAATGTAAGTTCCTAAGTCTTCAATCTTTTTAAATTGCTTAGCAGAAGCAGATGAAATAGATGCAAAGAATGCTATCATCATTACAAGGAATAATTTTACATATTTTTTATTCATTTTATTTCATTTTCCTTCCTTCTTAAAATTATTAATTAATTTCTATTATCGCATCAAATTTTCCATTCGATGTTTTAATATAACCAGCACTTTGTTCTGTAATATAATCTTCTATTGCAATATTTCCAGCCTTTGAATTATGTTCGTGACCATCAATTGCAAATATTTTATATTCATCAGTTGATAATTTTGTATTGTCTTTATAAACATCAAAATTATAACGACCTGTTCCTCTACCATTTATCTTTTCTTCGGTAAGAACTATTTTATATACTGGTTTAACTTCATTCCATTTAGCAGTTAAAGTAATATCACCTGTTACAGGTTTATTAAAGTCATATTTAGTTTCACCTAAATACCATCCTTCAAATGTATATCCTTCTCTTGTTGGAGCTTTTGGTTCACTTACTGTTTTACCTTCTTCAACTGGAATTGCATCAACAGAAGATCCACCATCACTATTGAATGTTACAGTGTATGTTTTCTTTTCAGGTTCAGGTGTTGTTCCTGGATTTGTTTGTTCAGGATCTTTTGTTGGTTCTGGATCTTTTTGTGGTTCTTGTTCAGGTTTAACAGTTGGTTCACTTGCTTTACTTACAGTTACTTTAACACTAGCAGATTTATTGTTTCCTTTTTCATCTGTTATTGTTCCTTTTATTGTTACTGTTCCAGCACTTACTCCTGTTACTTTTCCATTTTCATCTACTGTTGCTATTTTATTATTGTTACTTGTCCATACTACTTTAGCATCTTTTGGTGTTACATTTGCTTTTAATGTAATTGTTTCTCCAACTTTAACAGTTTTATTTCCACTTATTGTTATCTTTAAGCTTGTTGTTTCTTCTTTCTTACTTACTGTTACTACACATTCAGCACTATATTTTCCATCTTTTGTTGTTACTGTTATTGTTGCTTTTCCTTCTTTTAATGCTTTTAAGTTTCCATTTGAATCTACACTTACAACTTTTTCATCACTTGACTTCCATACTAAGCCACTTGTACTTGCAGTTCCACTTGCTGTTACACTTAGTTTTTCTGTGTCATTTAGATTTAGTGTCATCTTTGTAGATCCTAATGTTATTTTTGATTCTTCTTCACCTATTTCATTCCATCTTGCTTCTAGTGTTATGTCTCCTGTGATTTTTGTATTAAAGTCGAATAATTCGCCATTTAAATACCATCCAGCAAATTCATAACCATCTCTTGTTGGATTACTTGGTCTTGTTACTGTTCCATCTTCTTTTACAGTTACTTTATTAACAATACTTCCGTTACTGTTAAACTTGATTTCGTATTCTTTATTTCCACAACCTTTGATTAAGAAGATTGCTACAATAACGATTACGACGATGGCACATATAATCCATATCCAAGTTTTGTTACTTCCTTCTGAAGAATTTTTTCCCATAATTTTACTCCTTCCTTTTTTATTATTTTCTTTATTTATATCATCTCTCTATATTCTTAGGCATTACAAAGCATTAAACAAAATTTGCTTAAGAATACTTCAAAATGTATAAACCTCTTTTAACGTTGTGTTCTTTTTTCTATAAAATCCCACACCTTTCTTTAAAATTATCGTAGAACATATTATTTTATGATGCTAAACTCGGAAGTAAAACGACGCCAAACTCGGAAGTAAAATAGTGCCAAACTCGGAAGTAAGAATATACAAATGCTAAAAAATATGGTATACTTAACTAAGAAAGGACGAATAAAAATGAACAAATATTTTCCAAGAGTGTATGATGAAATATTAACTAAAAAATTAGATTTATATGGAGCTATATTAATAACAGGACCTAAATGGTGTGGTAAATCTACAACTGCTAAACAATTAGCAAAAAGCGTCCTCGAATTACAAAATCCTAGAACAAGAGCAAATAATTTAGAAATAGCTAAAACAAGACCTGATTTATTACTTGATGGTGATAAACCAAGACTTATTGATGAATGGCAAGATGCTCCTAGTATTTGGGATGCTATCAGATATGATGTTGATAATACAGGTCTTAAGAATCAATATATTTTAACTGGTTCTGTAACTCCTAGAAAAGATGAACCTAAACATACAGGAACGGGTAGAATAATTAGAATATTAATGCGTCCAATGAGTTTATATGAATCTAATGATTCAACTGGTGAAGTTTCTTTAAGAGAATTATTTGATAATAAAAATGATATAAAGGGAATAAGTAATAAAGAATATGAAGATATTGCTTATCTATGTGCAAGAGGAGGTTGGCCTGGTTCTTTAAGTGCTTCTAAGGAAGGTTCAATAATAATAGCTAGAGATTATTTAGAATCATTAATTGCTAATGATATTAATACAATTGATTCTGTTGAAAGAAATCCAGAAAGATTAAGAACAATTTTAAGAAGTCTTTCTCGAAATATATGTACTTCAGCTAATTTAACAACAATTAAAAATGATACTAGTTATAATGATTCAGAAATATCTGAAAAAACTATTACAGATTATATTAATGCTTTGTCTAGATTATATGTTATTGATGATGTCGAAGCTTGGTGTCCTAAACTTAGAAGTAAAACTGATATTAGAACTAGTCCTAAAAGATGTTTTATTGATCCTTCAATTGCTGTCGCTTCCCTAAGAGCAACCGATAAAGATTTATTAAAAGATTTTAGAACCTTTGGTCTTATATTTGAAGCTTTATGCCTAAGAGATTTAAAAATATATGCTCAAACTTTAGATGGTGATGTTTTTTACTATCGTGATAAAAGTGGTTTAGAAAGTGATGCTATCATTCATTTAAAAGATGGTAGATGGGGTGCTATTGAAATAAAATTAGGTTCTAAAGATGCTATTGAAGAAGCTGCAGCTAATTTAATTAAATTAGCTAATGTAGTTGATGTTAAAGAAATGAATGAACCATCATTTTTAGCTATTATTACTGCAAATAAATATGCTTATCGAAGACCTGATGGTGTCTATGAAATTCCAATTACTACTTTAAAATCCTAATATTATTCCTAAAAAGATATAATTAATTAAAGTACTAGATCCTCCATAAGATAAAAAGGGAAGAGGTATACCCATTATAGGGAATAAACCTAAATTCATACCAATATTATATATTTGATGAAATAATAAAAGATAAAAATAAGAATAAGTAAATAAATAATATTTATTCTTTTTTAATTTAGATATTTTTTTTAATAATAAAATATCTAAGATAAAGAAAATAATTATAATAAAGAAAGATGGAATAAGACCTAAAGTATTAGTAGAAAAAGCAAAGAAAAAATCAGTAGGACTCTCCGGAATTATTAATTTTACTTTATTAAATCCTTTAAAGAATAAAGGAGCAGAACCAATATTAATTAAAGATCTTTCTAATTGATAACTATTACCATTAGTAAAATTAATAATTCTATCCATTCGATAAAAGAAAGAAGTACCAATTAATTTAATTAAAAGATCTTTATTAAAGAAATAGAAATAACTAAATAAAAAGATAAAAATAAAGAAAAGAAATAATGCTCCTAGATAATAAATTTTATTTAATTTTAAAGATATTAACGTTACTAATAAAATAATTAAAAAACTGATAATTGCCCCAGTATCAGGCTCTAAAAAGACTAAGATAGAGGGTATTAATGTAATAATAATTAATTTTAAAATTAAATAAAATTCATCTTTAATAGTATTTCTTTTTGTATTTAAAGTAATATTAGTAATTGATAATGCTAAAGATAATTTCATAAGTTCACTAGGTTGAAAAGTAAAATGAAAGATAGTAAGCCAACATCTACTACCATTAATAACTTTACCAGTTAATAATACTAATATAAGTAAGAAAAGAGATATTAAATATAATAATTTAGAATATTTTAAAATATTATTTAATTTAAAATGTTTAAATAAAAAGACAATTAAATAACTAATTATAAACCATATTAATTGTTTAAGAAAATAATTAGAATATAAAGGATCTATATAACGAGCATTATACATATTAAAAAGACTTATTATATTTAAAATAAGTAATAAAATAATAATATATAAATTAAGATTCTTTTTAACTATCATAATATTATTATGTTCAAAAAGATAGTTATTTATCATAAAATATAGAAGGAGGGACTAAAGTGAAAGAATTACCTAAAGTAACTAGAGGAGTTATTAGTGATGATATTAATAATACACAAAGTATTTTTTATGGTAATAATCGTTCTTATAATAAAGATGATCTAAGTATTGTTAAAAAAATAAATAATATTTTTGCTTCTAAAAATCACGTTTATAAAAGTAGAGTTAAAATAGATTATAAAGATCATAGTGAAGAAAAAGTAATTGTTGGTAAAACAAATACTAATTTAATAACTATTGATGGAGAATTAATAAATATTTTATATATTATTGATATAACTAAAATATAATTGTCTAAATAAAAAATATTTGTTATTATTAAAGTAGTGGTAGTATGAAAGAAGATAAAAAAATATTAATAATATTTATAATTGTTATTAGTTTATTATTTCTTTTATTTATATATAATGATTATTTAAATAGAAGAGAATTAATAGATCGAAAAGTTATTAAAATATTTAATAAATATAATTATAATGAAATAATAGAGAAGAGTAATAATACTTTTTTAAATGCAATTAGAATACTTAATACAAATAATTTAGATTATGCAATGGGAGATAGTACTGGTGTTATGTATTTTACGATCAATGATAATTTTTATTATCGCAAAATAAATAATTTTTATTTAATAAGTAATACTTTAAGAGAAGATGATTTAGAAAAATATATGAATGATAAAAAAATAATTATTTATGAAAATAATTATTATATTGATAATTATAAAGATAGTATTAATGAAGATTATATAGGTAGTATTATAGATTTAATTAAGTATGATGATAAATATTTATATTTTAAAAGTAATAATTATTATTGTTCTAATTATGAATATATTGGTTTATTAGAAGAAGAACCTAATTGTAATTATACCAATACAGAAACTAATTTTAAATTAGTATTTGAAGATAATAATATTAAGATAAATGATTTAGAAGAAATAAAACAAATTATAGCATAAAAAAAATATATTAGATGATTTCATCAATATATTTTTTTAATTGCTTAGCATTATTATCAAAAATAATCTTTAATTGATTATCTATTTCTACTATGCCTTTAGCTCCCAATTTTTGGATAGCATCTTTATTGACTAAAGTAATATCGTGTAAGATTACTTTAAATCTACTCATATTACATTCAGCATTAATTATATTATCTTTGCCCCCTAAGTATTCAATTAACTTATTTTCTTTAATTGCAAAATCTTTATGGGTTAATTTTAACGCTACTGCTAATATAATTAATATAAAAACACCTATAATTACATATTGAATAATTGGACTCAAAATATATCACCCAATATAATTATACTATAAAATAGGAAATTATAAAATACTTATCTTTAAGTTACTCACTATTTTTAAAATTAATCATAAATTAATAATGAGAAATAAATGAAAGGGTGAAATAATGAATAATAATAATTCAAGAAATTCTGGTACAGGTAATTGTATTAATGAAATATTAAGTATTATTTTAGTATTACAAGAAAATGCTTGTCCAGATAACTGTTTAGATACTTGTGATAGACCTATGCTTGGTGGAGGAAGTAATTGTTTAGTATGTAATACAAGACCAGTAATGCTTTATACTTGTGCTGGTAATGGTACACCTTGGAGTATGCCAATAAGTAAAGATGTTACAACTAATTGTAGTGGGGAAGCTATAGGAACAACATGTTCAACAGTATTTAGAGTAGAGAAAATTGAAGGAAATTGTTGTACATTTAGAGTTCTTGCCGAAAATACTGATCCAACTAGTTTATATCCATATGTAACAACTAACTCATTCTTTACTATGGATTGTAGTTGTTTATGTAGTATAAGATGTTTATCTGATACATATGTTGATTGTGTTTGTTAAATAAGCAAAGTGTAAATAAAAACCATATTTATTATGGTTTTTTAAATGGGTTAAAAATGGTTGATACTTATACCGGGTATATGTTATACTTAAGATGAAAGGAAACTAGAAAATGAAAAAAGAAACAAATATTACAATAGCTAAGGAACAAGAATATTATACAAAAAGATTAAATATTATTGAAGGACAAATAAGAGGATTAAGACAAATGATAATGGATGAAAGAACTTATGATGAAGTTATAACTCAATTAGGAGCTTTAACTAATTCTCTTAGAACTTTAGGTCGCAAAATATTAGAAAGTTATATGGAAAATAATTTAAATGGTAATGAAAAAGAAATAAAAGAAATAATTGATTTATTTAATAAATTAGTTTAGTTGATTTTTCCTTTAAACATACTATATAATAATAATGGTGATAGTATGGAAAATATATTAAAGGAAGAAGAAGTAAATTTACTAGAAAGATATTTTAATTTAAGTAATTATTTATCTTTAGGTATGCTTTATTTAAAAGATAATCCTTTACTTAGAAGAAAATTAATGGAAACAGATATTAAAAAGAAATTAGTAGGTCATTGGGGTAGTGCACCAGGTCAAAATTTTATTTATTTACATTTAAATCGTATAATTAAGAAATATAATTTAGATATGATGTATATATCAGGTCCCGGTCATAGTGGTCAAGCAATGATTGCCAATAGTTATATTGAAGGAGTATATAGTGAAGTATATCCTGAAATAACGCAAGATCTAAATGGTTTACAAAAATTATTTAAAAGATTTTCTTATCCGGGAGGAACTTCTAGTCACGTGGCACCTGAAGTACCTGGTTCCATTAATGAAGGGGGAGAACTAGGTTATAGTTTATCCCACGCTTTTGGGGCCGTTTTAGATAATCCTAATTTAATATGTGCTTGTGTCGTTGGTGATGGGGAAGCAGAAACTGGACCTTTAGCTACTAGTTGGCACGGTAATAAATTTATTAATCCTAATAAAGATGGAATTGTTTTACCAATTTTACATTTAAACGGTTATAAAATAGCGAATCCAACTATATTTGCCCGAATGAGTTATGAAGAAAGAATGAATTTCTTTAAAGGTTGTGGTTGGGATCCCATTGAAGTAGATGTTATTGATAATCCTAATTATCACGAAGAAATGGCCCGAGCTTTAGAAGAAGTTATTAAGAAAATAGATGTTATAAAAAAAGATGCTAGTAAAAAGAAAAAATTTGTAAGACCAATGTACCCAATGATTATCTTAAAATCTAGAAAAGGTTGGACTTGTCCTAAAAAGTATAATTCTTTAGAATTAGAAGGATCTTTTAGATCTCATCAAGTACCAATACCTTTTAATGATCCTAAAGAATTAGATATTTTAGAAAAATGGTTATTAAGTTATCATCCCGAAAATTTATTTAATGAAGATGGTAGTATAAAAAAGGAATTAAAAGATTTAGCTCCCAAAAAGAATAAAAGAATGAGTGCTAGTGTTTATGCTAATGGGGGAATGATTCTTAAAAATATTAAATTACCAGATTTTACCAATTATAAAATTGATATTATAAGGGGTGTAACTAAAAGTGAAGATATGCGTATATTAGGTATGTTTGTGCGAGATATAATTAAACTTAACAAACATAATTTTAAAATATTTGGTCCTGATGAAGCATTATCCAATCGTTTAAATAAAGTTTTTGAAGTAACAAATAGAAAATGGGAACTAGAAATAAAAGATAATGATGAATTTTTAAATCCGGAAGGTAATGTCGTAGATAGTTATTTATCAGAACATATGTGTGAAGGAATGCTTGAGGGATATTTACTTACAGGTAGACATGGATTTATGCATAGTTATGAAGCCTTTATTAGAATTATTGATTCAATGGCCAGTCAACACGCTAAATGGTTAAAAGTAACTAAAGAAATACCTTGGCGAGCACCAATTGCATCTTTAAACTATGTCCTTACAAGTCATATCTGGCAACAAGATCATAATGGTTATACCCATCAAGATCCTGGTTTCTTAAATCATTTAGCTACTAAAAAAGCCGACATTGTTAGAATGTATTTTCCAATTGATACTAATACTTTATTATCAACATTTGATCATATTATAAAAACTAAAGATTATATTAATGTTTGTGTTGCTAGTAAACATCCTAGTTTACAATGGTTAAATATGAATGAAGCAATTAAACATTGTAAACAAGGTTTAGGAGTTTTTGAGTGGGCATCTAATAATCCCAAAAATCCAGATATTATTTTAGCGTCTTGTGGTGATACGCCTAACTTAGAAATAATTGCTGCAGCTAGTATTTTAAAAGAATATTGTCCTCATATTAAAACTAGAGTAATAAATGTTATTGATTTAATGCGTCTTCAAAGTAGTAATAAACATCCTCACGGTTTAACAGATAGTGAATTTGATAAATTATTTACAACTGATAAACATATTATTTTTGCTTTTCACGGTTATCCTAATTTAATTCACGAACTAACTTATAATCGTAATAATCATAATTTGCATGTTCACGGTTATTTAGAAGAAGGAACAATTACAACTCCATTTGATATGCGAGTTCAAAATAAAATTGATCGTTTTCATTTAGTTTTAGATGCTTTAAAATATGTTGAAGAAACGGAAGAAGTAAGAATGACGAGAAATTTAATGTATCGTAAATTAAAACAACACGAAGAATATATAAGAGAAGAGGGTATTGACTTAGAAGAAATAAGAGACTTTCATCTAGGAGCATAAATATGAATGTATATGATTTTGATAATACAATATTTGCTGGTGATTCATCAGTTAAATTTATTAAATATTCTTTTTTAAGACATCCTTTTAAAGTTTTATTTTGTACTTTAAAAAGTAGTAAATATTTATTTTGTAAAGAAGATCGACTTGGGAAAATAAAAAGTGAAATATTTAGCTTTGTTAAAGATATAGATGATTTAGATCTTTATGTAAATACTTTTGTTAAAAAGAATATGAAACATATTAAGAAGTTTTATTTAGATAAAAGAAAAGATAATGATTTAGTTATCTCAGCTAGTTTTGATTTTTTAATTAAAGCTTTTTGTCAAGAATTAAAGATTAATTATATAGCTACTTTATATGATACTAATAAAGGTTGTATTATAGGTAAAAATTGTAAGGGAGAAGAAAAGATAAGAAGATTTAAAAGTATTTATAAAGATACTATAATTAATGAAAGTTATTCTGATTCTTTAAGTGATAAACCTTTATTAGAATATGCTAAAGTAAGTTATTTAGTTAAAAAGAATGAATTAATTAGTTATAAGAAATAAGAGGAGTATATGTCAAAAATAATTGTTGCTATTGGTGGTGGCGAAAATGGTCGAATTTTAAAAGATGGCACGAAAGCTATATATAATACTAAAGAGATTGATGCAGAAATAGTTAAACTTACCAATAAAGAAAGACCTAACTTTTTATTTGTTAATCACGCTATGCCATCTTTAGATATTCAAGAAAGTTATTTTCAAACAATGCAAAAAATATATGGCAATATATTTAATTGTTATTGTTTAGATTTAAAAACTAATGAATTAGAAGATATGGAAATAGTTAAGAAGAAAATAGAATGGGCAGATATTATATATGAAGGTGGTGGAGACACTAAGTATATGATTGATTTATGGCGGAAAACCGGTTTTGATAAAGTTTTGTTTGCAGCTTGGAATAGTGGTAAAGTAATTTGTGGTATTTCGGCCGGAGCAGTTTGTTGGTTTAATTCTTGTAATACGGATTCTTTTAAAGAAAAGGTATTTAGTTCTTTAGATTGTTTAAATTGGTTCAAATATTATATGTGTCCGCATATTAATAAAGAAGGTAGATTAGCATCTTCAAAAGAACAATTAGAGGAAAATAATAAGATAGGTATTCTTTTATCTGATTGTTGTGCTTTGGAAATAGTAGATAATAATTATAAAATAATAAAGAGTGAAGATAGTGCTTATGCCTATATAGCTTATTGGAAAGATAAACAATTTTATCAAAAAGAAATAGAAGGGTTTGGAGTTTTAGACGACTTAAGTAGTTAACTTCAAACTTTTTTTGACATTTAGTTATTATTTTAGTATAATATGTCTCAAATTTAGGGGTGTATTATGGATAACGAAATGATTATAAATGAAGCACTAGCGTTAACTGAAAAGTGTGATGAAGATTTTTTACGTAATATCTTTTCACTTGACAATGCTAAAAAAGCTAGAGAGTATTTAACAATATTAAAGAAGATTAAAAAAGAAAATGATTCCACAATTTTAAATGCTACTATTAAAAAGTTAAGTTTTATAATTAAACAAATAGATGCTGCTAATTATCATACTTATCAAAAAGAAAGTATTTTAAATTTAGTATCTTTAAGTGTTACAGATTATATTATTAATCTTATAAAGAATAAACATTTACTTGATCCTTTATTAATAGCAAGATATGCTTATATTGAACTTGCTAAAGTATTATATTATGATATATCTTATATTAAACAAACTGATCTTATTTCTAAAAGCAAGATTTGTAATGCTTCCGTTAATGTTAAAAAAGAAAAAATATTTTCTTATGTTGTATGTAGTCAATGGTTACAATTATATACTTATATATTAAATGAATTTGGAATAGAAGTTATCAAAAGAAATTTCCCTGGTGAAGATCATGTTTGGGGAGAAATTAAATTAGATGATAAACATATTATTATTGTTGATGCCACTGATTATATTAATTCATCAATCGATTTAAGTAATGCAAAATCAATGAGTCCTACTGTTGGGTTTGTCGTATTACCTAGTGAATATTCGAATATTAAGTTATTTGATATTTTTAATAATAGTCGAAATAATGAAACCGCTAAAACGATTAGAGATTATTATGAATTAAATAGAGATATTGATAAAACTTTAGGTTATATTGTGGATAAATATCCAGTTGAAGAAATTATAGCAGAAAATGAATTATTTCATTATGGCAATGAAATAATAAGTAATAGTAAAGATAGTGAAATGTTCTTAAGAAAAGCGATGTCTTTCTTTAGAAAAATAAAGATTCCTAATAATATGGATGGTTATGAAATATATGCTTATTATATGACTTTTATTAAAAAATTACCTTTAAATATAAGAGCTAATATTAATGAAGAAACTCTTTATGTTGATTCTTTTAATTATAAAATAAAAAAATTACATACTAAATTTTTACAAGCTCCTCATGAATATTTAGAATATTTAAATGGTTTAATTTATAGTAGATATTATAAATATTTAACCGAAAAAGAAACTAATAATTTTTTAGAGCAAATGAAAAATGGTGTTTTAGATGGGGAACAAATACGTGATTTAATTGCTAAAAATGAATTAGTAATTGCTGAAATTAATCGTAATATTAATTCATATTATGCTATTAACAAACTACAATTCTTTGAACCAATGACTAGTGAAACATTAGCTATTCAATTATTTGAACCAATGATGGGAACGAAAATATATAAAAATATAGATGAATATAATGAATTTAAGAAAACTATTGTCTTAAAATAATTTGAATGTTATACTTTATTTAAAGTAGTAGAGGTAAATATGAAAAACAATAAAGTAGCAAAAATAATTATGCAAATATTTTGGATTAGTTTGATAGTTATATTTAATATGGCGATAAATATAGTAGCAATTGATTATCAAGTAGAGGGAACAAATATGCCATTTATATATGGAAATAAAGAAAAATTAGTCTTTCTTTTATTTTCTATATTGTTAGTTATATATGTAATTTATTATTATAATCAAAATAATACTAATTATAAAAAACAAGAATTAAGTATTGGAAGTATTCTTATATTTAATTTATTAGCTATATTAATATTTATTTATTCTTTTAAAACTTCTCTTAAATCAATTATGTTATTTGTATTTTATATTTACTTATTTATATTAGTATTTAAATTACTTGGTAAATTTAAAGCTTATTTAGAGATACATAAAGTTAATAAAGATATTAAAAAAACTAATCCTTATATTTATTATCGAGAATTACCTAATAATTATGGTATTGGAATTATTACATTACTTGTTGATTCAACTTTAGAAAATGAAAAAGATATTGTTGCAGTTATATTAGATTTATGTGCTAAAAAATATTTATCTTTAGTTAAAAATAATGATAAATATATCATAAAAGTTTTAAAACCAGTTGATGATAATTTATTTGTAAATGAAAAATATATTTTAAATTTAATAATTAATAATGATTTAAAAAGTATTGATTATAAAACTTGGTATAAAACTTGTGTTAATGATGGCATTAATTTAGGTTTATATACTTATGAAGAAACAAAAACAAATTCTGTTAGTGCTTTAGATAAAATTGCTAATAGAGAAGATAAAGTAATTAAAACTATTGGTGTAATGTCTGCTATTATCGGAGTTATTGTAGCTTTATTTGGTACATTGTATTGGATTAAAGATAACGGAGTTTCTACGGGAAATATTTTGATAAGTATTATAGTATTTATTGGGTTATTTTATGCATGTTTTTTTGCTTCGCTTTGTATTTTAAGAGTAGTATGTATAGTTTTTAATTCTTTCTCATTTATTTTTAATTCATCAAAAAATCTTTATATTAAAAATTATAAAGATATTAAAGATAATCGTTTAATTGTAACTGAGAAAGGTAAAGAAGAATTACAAAAGTTATATTCATTTAAAGCATTTATTAAAGATTTTGGTAATTTTGCACCGAGGGAAGCTAAAGAAATAGTTTTATGGGATCGTTATTTATCATATGCTCAAGTATTTGGTTTAACCAAAGAGATAATGCAAACAGGGTATAATGAATTAGTAAATAATGCTTCATTTCAAATCGATAATATTGATAATATTAATTTTGATAATATTGAAATTTTAAAATAGTTAAGGAAATATAATATGCAAATAATTGAATATGAAGAAAAATATTTAGAAGATGTTAAAGATTTATTAGTAGAACTTGAAGAATATATTGTTTCCATTGATAAAGATGAGTTAGATTATATTCATCAAGATTACCGAGATAAGATGGCCATTAAAGATTTAGATGAAGTTAAAAATAATAATGGTAAATGTTATTTAGCAATTTATGATAATGAAGTAGTGGGACTTATTATGGGATGTATATTTCCCTATGATGAATATGATTATTTAGATTATAAATGTCCTAAAAGAGGAGAAATAACAGAGTTAATTGTATCTCAAAAAGTAAGAAGTAAAGGAATAGGTAATATGCTTATTTCGAAAATGGAAGAATATTTTAAATCTGTAGGATGTGAATATATTATAGTGGATGTCTTTGCTTATAATGAAAATGCTATTAAGTTTTATGATAAAAAAGGATATCATAAAAGAATGTATACTTGTATAAAAAAGATTGATTAGAAAATATAAAAGGTAAATATGGAAAAGAAAAGTGTAATAATAATTTTAGTAGTTATTCTTAGTATTATAATATTTAAAATATTTGTAGGACATTTTAATATAACATTAAATATGCCATATAATAATCCAATATATCGTTTACAAATAAATGATGAATATTATGGTATGAATATGGAAATGGATTATAAAAAGAATCTTATTCCTAAAACTTTGACTTTTATAAATGTTGCCGAAGTATTTACTTATCCTTCTAAAATAACTTTAAAATATGGCGAAGAGATAAAATTAAATATAACGGGTTATAATTGTTATTTAGATAAGAAGGGTAAAGAAAAACAAATCAGATGTCTAAATTATGAACATAAGATAATGAAAGAAATAAAAGATATAGAATTTACTAAAATGACAATATTGGGTGGTTCAGAAATAGGAATTACAAATGATTTAGTATATGAAGGTAAGTTTAATAATGATTTAACTAATATAATTTCTAAAAAAGGAATATATGATATTGAAATAATGTTAGAACATAACGCGATTACTTCTATAGTAGAGTTTTTAATTGAACTTAAATAGAAGAGGGAATGGTATGAAAAAAGTATTATATAATTATGATAATTTAAAATTAGGAATTAGATGTTTTCTTAAAAAATCATCCAATAAAAAGCAAAAAAATCATCCAATAAAACAAAAAAATATCATCCAATGCAATAGACAAAATTTAATGGTAGAAAGAGATTTAAGAATATATGCTGAAGCTAATAATTGGAATTTATTTCATTATCAAGACTATGATGGTAATGAATTTGATGCTGTAGTAGAATTTGAAGATGGAAATTATGCTGCTTTTGAAATTAAACTTGGAGCTAATCAAATAGATGAAACTGCAAATAATTTAATTAGACTTAGTAGTCTTATTAAAGAAAAAGGTGGAAAACCTCCTAAAAGTTTATGCGTTATTTGTGGACTTTCTAATGCTATTTATACTAGAAATGATGGTGTTATAGTTGTGCCAATCACTGCTTTAAAAGATTAGTTGATAAAATCTTAATAAGTGTTAATGATGTGGCTGTTTAGTTAAGTTGTTGCAAGATTATTATAAAATTTAATAATGATAAGTTATAAATAAAACTAAATATAAATATTATTGAAGATTTAGCATAATAATTAATAAGAGGTGTTAAATTGAAAAAGATAATAGTGGTATTTAGTTTTTTCTTTTTATGTATAGGAAGAGTATTGGCTATAGATGTGACCGAATATAGTGAATCAGCAATCTTAATGGAATTATCAACAGGAAAAATATTATATGAAAAGGAAGCAGATTTAGAAAGAGCTCCCGCGAGTATGACTAAAATAATGAGTTTACTATTAATTATGGAAGCTATAGATAATGGTAATTTAGGATTAGATGATAAAGTTTTAATAAGTGCTAATGCAAGTGGTATGGGTGGCAGTCAAGTCTATTTAAATACAGGGGAAGAATATAAAGTAAGAGAGCTTATTAAATCGATTGCTATAGCTAGTGCTAATGATGCCGTCGTTGCTATGGCGGAAAAAGTTGGTGGTACTACTGAAGGATTTGTGGAAATGATGAATAATAAATGTGCTAGTATTGGTTGTACTCATACTCATTTTATAAATCCTCACGGACTTGATGCAGAAGGACATTATAGTAGTGCTAAAGATATGGCTATTATAGCCAAAGAATTAATATCTAAATATCCTGATGTTTTAAATTATACTAGTATATATGAAGATTATTTACAAAGACCTGATGGTTCTAATACGTGGCTTGTTAATACTAATAAATTAGTACGTTTCTATAATGATGTCGATGGTCTTAAAACAGGATTTACAGAAACTGCAGGTTATTGTTTAACAGCAACTGCTAAAAAAAATAATATGCGTTTAATTTCAGTAGTTATGGGTGTAGATTCTACTAATAATCGAACTAGTGATACAGTTAAATTATTAAATTATGGTTTTAATTCATATAAGTTATCGACTATTTTTGAAAAAGATAAAGTGGTGGATGAAGTAAGAGTTGAAAAAGGCAAAAAAGAAAGTGTTAAAATAATCTTAATGAATGATGCTACAGAACTTTTGAATATAAATGATAAAGCAAAAAATTATACAATTAATGTTAAATTAGATAAATTGGTGGCACCATTAAAAAAAGGAGATAAAGTAGGAGTTGCAGAAGTTATTGATAATGAAGGAAATATAGTAACGAACATTGATATAACAGTTAAAGAAGATGTAGGTAAAGCTAATTTATGGGATTATTTTAAAAGAAATTTAAGTGTTAGTTTAATGGGTAAAAAGATATTTAAGAAAAACAAGTTATAGAATTTTAAAGATAGGTATGTTAAAATTATACTAATGAAGGAGTAGAGAAAATGGAAAATAATGCAGATGATAAGAAGAATATGAATAGTAATAAAATAGGTATTATAATAATTATAATATTAACTATTATTTTAATAGCAGTAATTGGTTATTTAGTAATCTTTAATAAGAATGATTTTAGGAAAGATAATGATAGAACAGAAATAAATGATAAAGTACCTAGTAATAAAGATGAAGAAGATAATACTCCAAGTACAACTCAAACAATAAAGAGAAATGTTTATGATTATTTAAAAGAAGAAAATAAGATAGTAAGAGATACTAATTATAATGAAGTTATATATGATTCTTCTAAAGTTTATGCTAAATCGACATTAGATGATTTAACGTTTTTAGATAAATTAACAACTGATAATTATGAAATAGCTGAATATTTAAAATATTTTTTATGGGTTTTTACAGAACAAACGAAAACAAGTTTTACAGAAGAAGATATGGCAATTATTATTTCTTTAGCAGCGGATATGATCTATACTCCAAGAGATAGTAATTATATAAAAAATTTAGGTAAAAGATATTTTAATGTAGATAATTATGAATTAATAACTGGAACATATGATGTCATATTAAATAAAAAAGAAGTAAATATAGAAAAATATTCTATTATGAAAAAAGATGATTTTTATTTAATGGGTGGATTAATACCTACTGAAATAGAGACCGATAATTATGAATATATGACTGATATTAAAGTAGATAATGATAAAGTAACAGTTTATTATGATTATGCTTCTAGTAAAGCATATGGTGGATGTTATAGTCCAGATTTAAGTACTGAGGAAAAAGAACTTTGTCGTCTTGGTTATTATAAAATCAATATAACGATGGATAAAGATAAACAAATTTTTGCTGTTAATAGTATTGAATATATTAAAAATAAATAAAATGTAAAAAATTCAATTAATAAAAATTGAATTTTTTTTGTCTTGTTTTGCCATCATTTGTCGGAAGTATTTAAAATAAAAGGAGAAAGTATTATATTAAAATAGCAGTATAGGTAGCGAGGATTTTATGAAAATGGATTTAGAATATAAAGAGGGAATACTTACTATTTATCTAGGTGGAAAATTAGATTTTACAACTACTTATAAGATATATAATTATTTAAACAAAATTTTAATAAGAGAACAAAAGAAGATAGTTATCTTTAATTTAGATAAATTAGAAAAAATTACGATAGATGGTATAGATGCTCTTTCTAAATCAATTAATATTGTTAAAAAGTATAAAGGAGTGGTATATTTAGACAAAGTTAAGAAAAATAATAGTTTAAAACTAAAAAAATTACATTTACCAATTATAAAAAGGAGAGATTATGATGAATACGGATAAGATTGTTGAAAATAATGCTAAAATGATTTGAAAGATAGCTAGTCACTTTTATGGCATAGAAAAAAGTGATTTATACCAAGCTGGAGTAGTAGGATTATTAAAAGCTTTAGATAATTATGATCAAAATAGTAATACGAAATTTACAACCTATGCTTATGATTATATTTTTGGTGAAATGTATGCTCTTGCTAATAATAAAAATTTAAAAATAAGTAAAGATGTCTTAAAATTATATAAAAAGATTGAAGAAACAAGATATGTTTTAGCACAAAAAATGGGAAAAATTCCAACCAATTATGAACTTGCTAAAATTTTGAACATTCCTTTAGAAGAAATTGAAATGGCTTGTAATTCAGCTAATATGATTATATCTTTAGATAATACATTAGATAGTGATCGTAGTTATTATGAAATGCTTGGTGAAGAAATGGATTTAGATACGAGAATATTAATTGATGAGAGTATGAATATTCTAAGTGATGATGAGAAAAAAATCATAAAATCAAGATATTTTGAAGATTTAACACAAAGTGAAGTTGCTAAAAAACTTAATATGACACAGGTAATGGTTTCTAGATATGAAAAGAAGGGAATTGCCAAAATGCGAAAATATATGACTTTGTAAGTATAAATTAACTAATTTAAAATCATACTAAAAATGGTGATTTAATGAATAAAGATGAATATCAGAAATTAGTTAAAAAATTAAGTCCAAAAGAACCGAAATTAAGAAACGCTATTATTGCTTTTTTAGTTGGTGGTTTTGTGGGCTTTATTGGGGAAGTTATTGTCAATATTTTAATGGAATCGTTTGGCCTTGCTCGAGTTGATTCATATGCTTGGCTTGCCTTTATATTAATTTTATTTGCTACCTTTATGACTGCAGTAGGTAAATTTGACAACTGGGTTCAAAAAGCAAAATGTGGACTTATTATTCCGACAACAGGGTTTGCTCATAGTGTTCAAAGTGCTGCATTAGATTATAAAAGAGATGGTTTAATAACAGGGATTGGCGCTAATGTTTTTAAGTTAGCGGGTTCGGTCATTTTATATGGAATTGTTAGTGCATTTATATTAATTGTTATCAAGGTGGTATTGTATGGCTAGTATAAAATTTAACAATATATATCTAAATGATTGGTTAACTGTGTCTGGACCACTGGAAAGTAATAGTAAGTTAAAAAAGATTGATTTACAAATGGATGATTACTATTATGGAGAAAAAACATTTGAAAAAGCGGAAGCTAAAATGCAAAGAGTTGTTATGCAAAAAATATTAGAAAAAAATAAATTAAAACCAAATAATGTTGATTTAATTATTGGGGGAGATTTATTAGATCAAATATCTGCTACTAGTTATGCAAGTATTGATATGCCAATCTCTCTTCTAGGTATATATAGTGCTTGTGCTACATTTCCAGAATCTCTTATAGTTGGTGGAACGTTCTTAAATGATAAAAATATTAAAAATGTATTAGGAGTGACAAGTTCACATAATTTAAGTGCTGAAAGACAATTTAGATATCCAATTGAATATGGATGTCCTAAACCTCATACTTCAACGTTTACTTCAACAGCAGGAATTAGTATTCTTATGTCCAAGAATATAGGTAAAATTAAAATTGAATCTGCTACCATTGGAAAAGTTACAGAAATGGGAATTAAAGATGCCAATAATTTAGGAGCAGTAATGGCACCTGCAGCAGCTAGAACTTTATATGAACATTTATTAGATATGCAAAGAGATGTTAATTATTATGATTTGATTTTAACTGGTGATTTGGGATGTATAGGAGGAACTATTTTTAAAGAATATGCTCTCCAAAGATATAATTTAAAAATAAAAAATCATTTGGATGCTGGATGTGAGTTATATTTGAAAAGTCAAGCAACCTATTCGGGTGGAAGTGGACCTGCTTGTTTACCTCTTGTCTTATTTAATAAAATTTTAACACAAAAAAAATATCGCAAAATTTTGATAATTGGCACTGGTGCTTTACATAGCAAGACATTTGTTAATCAAAAAAGTCCAATACCCGCTATAGCTCATGCCGTTAGTTTGGAGGTATTATAATGTATTTACAAGCATTTATTTTTGCTGGAATTGTTTGTCTTATTTGCCAAGTAGTACTTGATAATACAACGCTCACACCAGGTCATATTACGAGTAGTGTGACTGTAATTGGAGCTCTTCTTTCTTTTTTGGGAATATATGATAAAATTGTAGCTTGCTTTGGTGCTGGGGCAACAGTTTTAATTGCTAATTTTGGTCATATGTTATATTCGGCAGGTTTGGCAGGATATGAAGAAAGTGGAATATTAGGCTTTTTTTCTAATATGTTGTGTTCATCTGGTATTGCTATTGTTAGTGTAGTCGTATTTTCTTTTGTTTTTACACTTGTGTTTAAAGCAAAGGATTAAAAGAGATAGTGAGTTATCTCTTTTTATTTGTCTTTTTTTATGTTAAAATCAATGTAGTTGTCCTTGTAACTCAGTTGGATAGAGTAACGACCTCCTAAGTCGTAAGTCGGGAGTTCAACTCTCCCCAAGGACGCCATTTTATGTATTGTAAAAACTAATTAAAATATTAGTTTTTTAATTAAAAATAATAGTTTTAATAATGACAATAATATTTAGTAAACAAGAAGGTAAAGATAGTGGCGATTTTATTGTCAACTCAACTAGCTTTTGATATAATGATTAAGAAAGTAGGTAGCGTATGAAGAAAATTAAAAATTGGCTTATTAATTTTATTAATGGTTTTTGTATGGCACTTGCCGATAGTGTACCTGGGGTATCTGGAGGAACAGTGGCCTTTATTTTAGGATTTTATGATAAATTTATAACTTCTTTGGATGATTTATTCCGTGGAGATAAAAAGCAAAAAAAAGAAGCAATATTATATTTATTAAAAATAGGAATAGGATGGATTTTTGGCTTTGGATTAGCAGTTTTATTTTTAGCAAAATTATTTAATAATCATATATATGAGATGAGTTCTTTGTTTATTGGATTTATTATTTTTGCTATTCCAATTGTGATTAAAGATGAGAGAATAGTTATAAAAGGGAAATATCAAAATTTAATATTTTCTTTAATTGGAGCGTTATTTGTTATTTTAATTACTTATTTAAATAGATATAATGGAAATTTATTTAATATAAATTCTTTTAACTTAGGAACAGTTTTATATGTATTTTTATCCGCAATGCTTGCAATATCAGCAATGATTTTACCAGGAATATCAGGATCAACTATTCTTTTGATTTTTGGTTTATATATTCCAATTGTATCAAATATAAAACAATTATTGACTTTAGATTTTAGTGTTTTACCAATTTTAATAGTGTTTGGTTTAGGCGTTATTTTTGGTATTATCTTTTTTACTAAAATATTAAGAATTTGTTTAGATAAAAAAAGAAGTGCTACAGTGTATGCAATATTAGGAATGATGTTGGCATCTATTTATGCAATTATAATGGGACCAACAACTTTAGATGTTCCGAAGGCATTTATGAATTTTGAAAGTTTTAACTTTATATATTTTATTTTGGGTGGAATTATTATTTTTAGCCTTGAAGGTTTAAAAAAATTTTTGAAAAAAGATAATTAATTATTTAAAATATGATATTTTTCCCATTTCTTTTTTTACTATTTTTTTGATTTCTTTAATAAAAACAGATGGTGCTTTGGCATCATATAGTAAAGCGGTTTGTTTTTTACATCTGGTAATAGCTACATAAAAAAGTCTTCGCTCTTCAGCATATTTTATTTCTTTATCTTTGGACAATTTATCAATTAATGGATTACTTTCAATTTTGTTAGGAAATCCTAGGTAACTATTATCTAAATTTATAATAATCACATATTCACTTTCTAATCCTTTGGATTTATGGACTGTGTAATATTTATATGTTTTATTGTTATAGTAAAGTATATTATCTTTGTATTGAAATGATGTATCGATGTATTCATAAATATCATTGTTGTTTCTAGATAAAATCATAATATCATCGGATAAAGTAGAGTAATAATTTAATATTTTTTTAAAATTAACTTTTTTATTAGTAATAGGATCAAATATTATAGGATTTGAACTATGATTGAATGATTTTAATTCTTTTATTATTTGCTTAGGATTTTTAGTAATAAATTTCGAAGCTATGTTTATTAATTCTTGACTATTTCTATATGTATTTATTAACTTGATGATGTCGACGTCTGAAAAATACTTTTGAAATTCTAAAAATAAATTTAAATCACAGCCACTAAATTTATATATGGACTGCCAGTCATCTCCGACAACAATAACTTTACTATTATTAATTTCACTCATTTTTTTAATTAAATTTAATCTGATTTGTGATGTGTCTTGAAATTCATCAATTATAATGTATTTATATCCAAAATTATAAGCATTTTTTGTGGCTTCAATAATTAAATCATCAAAATCATATGTATATGTTCCATTCTTTTCTTCAATGTAAATTTTGTAAATGTTAAATATTATTAATAGAATTTTTAATTCTAAATTGTTGTATCTATTTATTTGAATATCACTATATTTAAAATTATTTGTTTTCCATAAATTGATAAAAGTAACAATAAAATTGCAAAAACTTGTAAAAAATTTTGAATTAATAAATTGACGATAATTAATATTTAAATTCAAAAATTTTAATATTGTTTTTTGAGTCTGTTTTTCACAAGTATAGAGAAATTCTTGTACTATATATGATAGTAAATTAGTATCACATATTTTATATTGTATGTTTTGTTTTTTGAGTATTTCTATTGACAATTTATGAAAAGTAAAAACGTCAATGTCAATATTTAATTTAGATTTTATGTCATTTACAGAATTATTAGTGAATGAGATTATTAGTATTTGGGATGGTAAAATTTTCTTTACTTCTATTAAATATTTAATTTTCCCTATTATAGTTAAAGTTTTGCCTGATCCAGCACCAGCTATAACTAAAGCGTTATTATCTGAATTTAATAATTGCATTTGAAAATTGTCAAGATAGAATTGATTAACTTTATAATTTTTTTGCATGTTGTTTCCTTTTTAGGAAAAGTTTCTATAAATATAGTAACATAAAAATTAAAAATTAACAAAGTATTGACATTATGATATTAAAGTTAAAATAAAAATATCTTGTTGAATAATCTTTTATAGTATAATTGTCTTATAAGGTTGGTGATTGTAAATGGAAAAACTAAAAAAAGTTGTTGGTGTAGCTTTTATAGAGAATGGAAAACTATTGATTGTGAAATCCCAACGAAGTAGTCAAACTAATTCATGGACTTTAGTTGGAGGAGGGGTGGAACAAGGAGAAACGGAAATTATTGCAGCGTTACGTGAAGTTAATGAAGAAATTGGTCGTGGATTTGAATTTTGCGAAGAGGATTTGTTTCCTGTGATGTGTTTTAAAGAAGCAGCAGCAAGTGATAGTGACATAATCATAGAAATGAACATCTTTTTATCTAAAAAGAAAATTCATGTTTCATTAATACCAAACGATGAAATATTGAATTATCATTGGTATAGTATTGGGGAAACAGAATATAATTTATCTTCATCTATTAGAGATTATTTTTTACCATATGCTATTCAAAAAGGACTAATTTATTAATTGCAAAAAATGCAAAAAAAATATAAATTTGAAAAAAAATATTGCATATTTAAGATTTGTATAGTATAATTCTAATTGTCTTGAGCGTTTGAACGCTTTTTTGAGACATTATTTTATAGTCGGGCGATTAGCTCAGTTGGTTAGAGCATCTGCCTTACAAGCAGAGGGTCATAGGTTCGAGTCCTATATCGCCCACCATTATTTTTGTGCCGACATAGCGTAATTGGTAGCGCAATTGACTTGTAATCAATAGGTTGGGGGTTCGATTCCCTCTGTCGGCACCATTTATTTGGAGGGATAGCGAAGTGGTCAAACGCGGCAGACTGTAAATCTGTTCTTTCGGGTTCCATGGTTCAAATCCATGTCCCTCCACCATTTTATTACTTTGCCCCGTAGCCAAGTGGTAAGGCATCAGACTTTGACTCTGACATTCCGTTGGTTCGAACCCAGCCGGGGCAGCCATTATTTCGTCTCGTTAGCTCAGTCGGTAGAGCATTCGACTTTTAATCGAAGGGTCTGGAGTTCAAATCTCCAACGAGACACCAT
>CANQXT010000008.1 GCA_947627915.1 uncultured Bacilli bacterium | reverse complement strand
AAATTATTCTTTTTTTTAATTAAATAATAATATATAATATATTTAAGGAGTATAGAATGAAAAAGAAAAGTTTATTAATAATTATAGTAATAATTGCAGTTATTGCATTAGGAGGATTTGGAATAAGTACTTTATTTAAAGATAAAGATAAAACAAATAATTATGATGGAGAAAAAGAAGAAGTTAAATCAAAAGTAAACATAGTTGATTTAAATAGTAATAAAAGACCAATTGCTGTTATGATAAATACTCATAATGAAGCATTACCTCAATCAGGATTACAAGATGCTTATATCGTATATGAATTAATGGTTGAAGGTGGTATTACCAGAATGATGGCATTATTTAATCAAGACTTTAATGTTTCTAAAATTGGTTCAATCAGAAGTTCAAGACATAATTATTTAGATTATGCTATGGAAAATGATGCTATATATGTTCACTGGGGTGGATCTTATGTTGCTTATGAAGATATAGAAAAATTAAATATAGATCATATTGATGGTATAACTTATGGTAGTAAATATTTTACTACAGATAGTAGTTTAAAAAGATCTTTAGAACATACAAGATTCTCAAGTTCTGATTTAATAAAAGAAGCTATCGAAAAGTTAAAAATTAGAACAACAACAGATAAAGGATATTTACTAAATTATTCTACCGATCCAGTTGATTTATCTCAAAAAGAAAATAGCCAAGTAGCAAATAAAATAGATATTAAATACTCAAGTTATCGTACTTCAAGTTATGAATATAATAGTGATGAAGGTGTATATTATCGTTATATTAATGGTAATAAACATGTTGATCTTGTTACAAAAGAACAATATCATTTTAAAAACATTATTGCTTATTCTGTACCTTATAATCAATATGGTACAGACCAAAAATTAAAAGATTTACAAAATATCGGTTCTGGTGAAGGTGTTTATATAACTAATGGTTATAGTGTTCCAATTAAATGGAGTAAAACTAGTCGAAGTTCTAAAACAGTATATACTTATATGGATGGAACTGAAATAGATGTATCTGATGGTAATACATTTATTCAAGTTTATCCAACTAGTGGTAATTTAACAATAGAGTAAGTAACAATAAGAATTACTTAGGCATATATATAATATAGAGGTGTTATATGTTAAGTGATTCTTTTTTTAATAAAGTAGAAAAGAAAACCAAAGTAGATAAAGAAACGATTATTGGTTTAGCTGAGAAATTACAAAATGGAAATATGAAAGATGAAAAAACTTTAAGAGAGGTAATAGATACTTTAAGTAAAATGACGGGAAAAAATATTTCCAAAGAGCAAAGTGATAAAATAATATCGAAAGTAATTGATGGGAATGTACCAAAAAATATTGATAAAATGTTTTAATAAACTTGCATAATTATTTAATTTATGATAATATCAATTATAGGATAAAGAGGTGCTTTTTAAAGTGGAAAAAATTTTAAATAAATTATATAGTTATGAATATTTTGGCCTTTGGTTAATGATATCAATAATTGTTTTAATTATATTATTTGTAGTAGTATTATTTTTAGGTAAAAAAGATAAAAAGAAAAGAGAAATAGAAGAGACAAATAGATTACAACAATTAAATGTTGAAAATACCTTTAAAGAAGAAACTAAACCTCAAGAATTAGAAGTTAATGTTCCAAGTGAAAATAAAGAAGAACTTGCCCCAACTATAGCGGTAACTGAGCAACCAATAGAACAAAATATCGAAATGTTAGAAGCACCAACTATAAATAATGTTGAAGAGCCTGTTAAAGAAGCACCAGTTATAAATGAAGTACAAGAAGAAATTAAACCTATCTTAACTTTAGAAGAAGAGCAACCAATAAACTTAAGTATACCAGCATCACCAGTTATTTCAGAACCAGTTGTTAATGTAGCAGCACCAATTAAAGAGGAAGTAAAACAACCTAATAATGATTTAGAACCATTAATTGATGAAGATATAATGTCTTCAGAAATGGAAGTTCCAGAATTTAATTTAGATAGTATTATAAATGATTTAAAAGATGAAATAATGTCTTCAGAAAATAAAGAAGAAGAAACAGAAACAAAAGAAGAAGTACAAGAAGAAGTTAAAGAAAAAGAAGTAGTAGTAGAAGATCCAACTGAAGATGACTTTGATTTACCAACTTTGAAAAAAGATGTTCAAGAAGATAAGGAAGAAGATTTAGTTATTCCTAAAATAAAAGATTATAATATCAATGATATTTTTGGGGAATCTTATGATATAAATAATAGAAATTGAATAGTTTAAGACTATTCTTTTCTTTTTGTCAAAAAAATGTCTATGCTTAGTTGAACCCTTTAAATTGTTATGATAAAATGAATATGGTGAATAGATATGGCAAAATATGATGAATCATCGATTAAAATACTTGAAGGACTTGAAGCAGTTAGAAAAAGACCAGGTATGTATATTGGGAGTACTGACAAAAGAGGACTTCATCATTTAATATGGGAAATTGTTGATAATAGTATAGATGAAATAATTAATGGTTATGGTGATTCCATAAAAATTGTTTTACATAAAGATGGTAGTATAACAATTAGTGATAATGGTCGTGGTGTTCCAATTGGAATGCATGAAAGTGGAATGTCTACTCCGGAGGTAATATATACTATATTACATGCGGGAGGTAAATTTGAAGAAGGCAACTATAAAGTAAGTGGTGGACTTCATGGTGTTGGGGCTTCAGTTGTTAATGCCCTAAGTAGTAAAATGGATGTTGTTATATATCGAGATGGATTAATATCTAATATTAGATTTACCTCTGGTGGTAAAGTAGAATCGCCACTTAAAACAATAGGTAAAACAAATAAAACAGGAACAACGGTTACATTTATGCCTGATTATACAATCTTTAAAAATTGTAATTTTTCTTATACAACAATATGTGAAAGGATGCAAGAAAGTGCTTTTTTAATTCCTAATGTGACCATTGAAGTAATTGATGAAGATAGTAATAAAACAAATAAATATCATTATGAAGAAGGATTAACTAATTTTATTGAATTTATTAATGAAGATAAAACACCTCTTCATAAAGTAGTTAATTTTAGTGGTAATAAAAATGGTATTGAAGTAAATATTGCTTTTCAATATACTGATACTTATAATGAAAATATTATTTCTTTTGTTAATAATGTTAAAACAATTGATGGCGGAACCCACGAAGTCGGTTTTAAAACAGGAATTACCAAAGCATTTAATGATTATGTTAAAGCTAATAACTTAATAAAGGGTAAAGATAGTACATTTGATGGATCTGATGTTAGAGAAGGTTTAAGTGCTGTCATTAACTTAAGAATACCGGAAGCAAGTTTACAATTTGAAGGACAAACTAAAGGAAAACTAGGAACACCGGAAGCAAGAAGTATTACCGAAAATATAACTTATGAAAAAATAAAATTTTATTTAGAAGAAAATAAAGAAATAGCTCTTAATATTGTGGAAAAAGCAAGTAAGAGTAAAGTAGCCAGAGAGGCGGCTAGAAAAGCTAGGGAAGATGCTCGTAATGGTAAGGGAAAAAATAAAATTGAAAGAAACTTATCCCAAAAGTTAGCTCCAGCCTCAGGTAAAAATCCAAAAATAAATGAACTTTTCTTAGTGGAAGGAGATTCAGCTGGCGGTTCAGCTAAAAGTGGCAGAGATCGTAAATTTCAAGCTATTTTACCACTTAGAGGTAAAGTATTAAATGCCGAAAAAACAAGTATTAGTGATATGTTAAAAAATGAAGAAATAAACACTATTATTCATACGATTGGTGCTGGTATTGGTAGTGATTTTATTGTTGAAGATTCTAATTATGATAAAGTTATTATAATGACAGATGCTGATGTTGATGGTTCCCATATTCAAATATTATTAATAACTTTCTTTTATCGTTTTATGCGTCCTTTAATTGAAGCAGGTAAACTTTATATTGCCAAACCACCATTATATAAACTTGATTATGGTAAGAAACATTTTTATGCTTATAGTGATGAAGAAAGATTTAAAATAATTGCTGAAAATACTGGTAAACCAGATATTTCTAGAAATAAAGGTTTAGGAGAAATGAATCCTGATGAACTTTGGGATACAACAATGAATCCCGATACTCGTAGTTTAATCAGAGTTAATATTAATGATGTTGCTTTAGCCGAAAAAAGAGTCAATATCTTAATGGGGGATAAAGTTGAACCACGTAAAGAATGGATTGAAGAAAATATTGTCTTTACAATGGAAGATAGTTATAGAGTTGAGGGATAATTTATGCAAAATGTAATAAAAAGAATTGAAGATTATGCTTTAGAAGAAATAATGGGGGAAAGATTTGCTGCTTATGCTAAAGAAATTATCCAAGATAGAGCTATTCCTGATGTTAGAGATGGTCTTAAACCTGTTCAAAGAAGAATTCTTTATGCCATGTACAAAGCCGGTAATACTTATGATAAAAAGTATTTAAAGAGTGCTGCTACTGTTGGAGATGTTTTAGGTAAATATCATCCTCACGGTGATTCATCAGTATATGATGCCATGGTTAGAATGAGTCAATGGTGGAAACAAAATGCTATTTTAGTCGATATGAAAGGTAATAATGGTTCAATGGATGGTGATCCCGCTGCGGCTTATCGTTATACCGAAGCAAGACTTTCTAAAATCAGTAATGAACTTTTATGTGATTTAGATAAAGAAACAATTGAATGGGCACCAAACTTTGATGATCGTTTACTTGAACCTACTGTTTTACCGGCTAAATTTCCTAACTTACTCGTTAATGGTGCAATGGGAATAAGTGCTGGTTATGCCACTAATATTCCGCCTCATAATTTAGGAGAAATAATTGATGCGACAATAAAAAGAATTGAATCTCCTAATTGTCATTTAGATTCTATTCTAGAAATTGTTAAAGGACCAGACTTTCCAACCGGGGGTATAGTTTGTGGTAAAGATGGTATTAAAGAAGCCTTTAAAACAGGTAAAGGTAAAGTAATAGTTCGTTCTAAATATGAAATAATTAAAGAAAAAGGTAAAGAAAAAATAGTTATTACGGAAATACCTTATGATGTTATTAAACAATTATTAGTTAGTAAAATAGAAGGTATTAGAATAGATAAAAAAATAGAGGGTATTCAAGAAGTAAGAGATGAATCAGATCGAGAAGGATTAAGAATTGTTATTGATTTAAAAAATGGGGCTAGTAGTGATTTAATTATTAATTATTTACTTAAAAATACTGATTTACAAATATCTTATAGTTATAATATGGTTACAATTGTAAATAGAGCACCTAAAACATTAGGTATTTTAGAAATATTAGATGCTTATATTAATCATCAAAAAGAAGTAATAACAAGAAGAACCCAATTTGATTTAAAAATAAAAGAAAAAAGATTACATATAGTTGAAGGTTTAATTAAATGTTTAAGTATCTTAGATGAAGTAATTAAAGTAATAAGAGCAAGTAAAAATAAGAGTGATGCTGTTCTTAATTTAGTTAAAGAATTTGCTTTTTCTGAAGAACAAGCGAAAGCAATTGTGGAATTACAATTATATCGTTTAACTAATACTGATGTCGTTGCTTTAGAAGAAGAAATGGCTAATTTAAAAAGATTAATCGAAGGCTTAAAAGCAATATTAAGTGATGAAGAAGCATTAAAATATGTTATGAAAAAAGAATTAAAGATGGTTAAAAAAGAATATGCTACAGAAAGAAAAACCCAAATAGTTGATGAAATAACTGAAATAAAATTAGATATGCAAAGTATGATTCCAAAAGAAAATGTATGTGTTATTGTTACTAATGAAGGTTATATTAAAAAAGTATCTAGTAAATCATATAGTCAAAGTGATGGTGATACTTTATTAAAACCAGGTGATTATGTAACAAATATATTTGAAACAACTAGTTTAGATAATCTAATATTATTTACAAATCTTGGTAATTACTTATTTATACCTGTATATAAATTATATGAAGCTAAATGGAAAGAACTAGGTAAACATATTAGTAATATTATTCCTTTACAAGAAAGTGAAAGAATAATTAATTCCTTTATCTTAGAAAATAATAAAATATTAACTTTATTTACTAAAAAAGGAATGGTTAAAAAATTATTGATGGATGATTTAATTGTGACAAGAACTAATAAAACAATGACAGCAATTAAATTAAAAGATGATGATGAACTTGTCAGTGTCTCTTATAGTGATACTGATACAATAATTGTTACTAATAATTGTTATTATTTAAGATATAGTTCTAAAGAAATACCTGTTGTTGGTCCTAAAGCTAGTGGGGTAAAAGGAATAAAATTAGATAATGATTATGTTATATATGGTCATGATTATAATATTAATGATGAATATATAACCATATTTACTAATAAAAATACCGTTAAAAGAATAAAATTAACTGATTTAAAAGAATTAACAAGAGCTAAAAAAGGTAATATGTTAATTAAGAAAAATAAAACTGTTGAATATAAAGTAATTAGTGCTTTTATTACTAATAGTAAAGATACCTTTATTATTAAAAAAGATAGTGAAATAACAGAATTAAAAACTAGTGAAATTCCTATTATGGATTTAAACAGTAATGGTAGTAATATATCTAAAAATCATATTGATAAATTTGATCTTAAATATGAATCTGTAAAAATAATAAATGAAAATAGTAAAGAAGATAATAAACAAATGTCTTTAGAAGATTTTACCAAAGACTTTAGAATATAATAAAATCACTTAGGATATCATAAGATATACTAGGTGATTTTTAATGAATAAAAAAGAAGAATTTAAAGAATTTTTAAGATCTAAACCAGAGTTAGTAGAGTATATTAAAAATAAAGAAATGACTATGCAATCATTTTATGAAATATATGATGTTTATGGTAATTCGGAAGAAGCATGGCGTCCTTATGAAAAAGAAAAAGATTTAAGAGGTAATAATCTTCCTAAAATAGGAGATATTATGAAAAATATTAATTTAGATGAAATTCAAAAACATATTAATACTGCTCAAAAAGCTTTAGGAGTAGTAGAAGATTTAACTAGTAAAGGAACTAGTAAAATAAATAGTCCTGTTAAAGGACCATTATCCCCTCGACCATTAAACAAATTTTTTGAGGACTAAGATGGAATATTTTTTACAGCAAAAATTAGTAGAAGATAAAAAGTTTAAAAAATATTTAGATGAAAATAGTAATTATATTAAATATTTAAATCGTAATCCTGAAAATTATAAAATATTTATGAAAGAAATGAAAGAATTATATAAAGAAAGAACTAGTGATAAACTAAGTGATATGGTTAATACAATTGATATTGTATCTTCTTTAATTGATACATTTAAATAGCTATCTAAAAATTAATTATTTTTATTGAATTAATTTTTTAATTAGATTAAAATTATATTATATAGTTTAGAAAGAGAGATAGTTATGGATAATTTTGTACCTGATATGTATCAACAAAGTATATATACGATTAATTATAAGAAATTAAAAAAAAGAGGCATAAAATGTCTATTATTTGATTTAAATAATACTTTAACTAGTTATGATGAAGACTATCCCACTGATGAACTTCGGGAACTTATTTTTGAATTAGAGAAAAATTTTAAAGTAATTATTGTCTCTAATAGTGGTAAAGATAGAATAAGACCATTTAAAGAAAAACTAAATATTGATGCATCTTTTCATACTTTTAAACCATTTAAAAGAAAATTAAAAAAAATAATGAACTTATATAATTTTAAAGATACAGAAATAGCTATGATTGGTGATATTTTAGTAACTGATATCTATGGGGGAAATAAAATGAATTTTACAACTATTTTAGTAAATTCTATTAGTGAAAGAGAACCTTTTAGTACAAGAATACTTCATATCTTTGAAAAATATGTTCTTAAATATTTAAATAAAAAAGAATTAGTAGTTAAAGGAAAATATTATGAGTAAATGTATTGGTTGTGGGGTTAAACTACAAAATACTAATAAAGAATTAAAAGGATATATAAATGATTTAAATAATAAATATTGTGCTCGTTGTTTTAAAACAATTCACTATAATGAAAATATTAAAGTAGATAATTTAAATAATATAGATATTATTAAGAAGATAAATAAATTAAATTATTATACTATTTTTATAACTGATTTATTAAGTTTAAATCAAGAACTTATAGATATATATAAAGAAATAAATAATCAAAAAATATTAGTTATTAATAAAAGTGATTTAATACCAAGTAATTTAATATTAAATCATTTACAAGATAATCTTAAAAAGATATATCATATAGAAGAAGATATAATATTTATAAGTGCTAAAGATAATTTTAATTTAAATATTATTACTAATATAATTAATAAATATCAAAATATTATTATATGTGGTGAAACTAGTTCTGGTAAATCAACTTTAATTAATAAAATAAGTAATAGTATTTTAACTACTAGTAAATATAATAATACTACTTTAGATTTTATTAAAATTAAATATAATAATGGTTATATATATGATAGTCCAGGATTAATTATAAATAGTAAAAAAATATTAAATAATAAAATAAATGTTTATGCTAAAAAATTAAATAATAATTTTATATATAGTATTGATAATTTAAAAATAAGTGGTCTTGGTAATATAACTATTTTTATTGATGGTAATATAACTAGTAAAAAAGAAAATCTTAAATTAAATTATAGTTATGAACTTAATAATCAAGATATATTATTAAATAATGGTTTTATATATGTTAAAAAAGGTATAATTAAAAGTAATCAAGAATTAAAAATAAGAAATTCAATTATAAAATAAGGTGTTAGTATGAGTGTTATTAAAGTAATGAGTGAAAATTTAGCAAATAAAATTGCGGCAGGAGAAGTAATTGAGAAATGTGCTTCGATTGTTAAAGAATTAGTTGAAAATAGTATTGATGCTAAATCTTCAAATATAAAAGTTAATTTATTAGATGGTGGTATTAAAGAAGTTTGTGTTATAGATGATGGTATTGGAATGGATAGTAGTGATGCTATTCTAGCATTTCAAAGACATGCCACTAGTAAAATATATAAAGATGATGATTTATTTTTTATTAATACTTTAGGTTTTAGAGGTGAAGCATTACCATCTATTGCTAGTGTTTCTGAAGTTTTTTTAGAAACCTGTAAAGATAATGTTGGAACTCTTATTCATATTAAAGGTGGTAGTATTATTGAACAAGGTTTTAGTAATGAGCGAAAAGGAACGAAAATAACTGTAACTAATTTATTTTATAATACTCCAGCAAGACTTAAATATTTAAAAAGTGAACAAACAGAATTAGCTAATATAACTAGTTTTTTAGAGAAGTTAGCTTTAGCTAAACCAAATATATCTTTTTCTTTAACTAATAATAATAATGTTATTTTTAAAACAAGTGGTAGTAATAATTTACTTAAAACTATTCATGAAATATTTGGTTTAAATATATCTAAAAAAATGTTAGAAATAAAGAAAATAAATGATGATTTTGCTATTAATGGTTATGTATGTAAACCAGAAATATTAAAATCTAATCGTAATAGTTTAATTACTTTTATTAATGGTCGCGTAGTTAGAAATAATGATATTAATCGAGCAATTAATGATGCTTATTATACTTATAAACCTGATGGTAAATATCCTATAGTAGTTCTTAATATAGAAGTAGATCCTACTTTAGTAGATGTTAATATTCACCCTACTAAACAAGATGTTAAAATAAGTAAAATGGATTCTTTATATGATTTAATATATAATACTATTAAAGATGTTTTATATAATAATTTATTAATACCGGATGCTATTAAAGATAAAGAAGATACTTATTATAATTATGAAAATAAAAAAGATAATATAAATGTTGTTAATAATTCTGAAATTATTAAACAAACTACTTTTGATTTTCAAGATTTAGAAACCCCAGTTAAAAATGAAGAATTTAAAAGTTTAATTCTATATCCTGTGGGATTATGTTTAGGTACTTATATTGTTTGTGAAAATGATGAAGGTATTTATTTACTTGATCAACATGCTGCGCAAGAAAGAGTAAATTATGAGAATTATTTAAATAATTTAAAAAAAGAAGAAATAAATATTATAGATATGTTAATACCTATTACTATTGAATTTAAAGCTAGTGAATATCAAGATTTTTGTAATCATCAAGAGGTATTTAATAATATGGGTTTTAAATGGGAAAACTTTGGTATTAACACTATTAAAATATTAAGTCATCCAACTTGGTTAAAAACTGGTTATGAAGAAGAAAGTATCAGAAAGATAATTGATTTAATTATTAATTTAAATGGTGATTTTGATGTTATAAAATTTCGAGAAAATGTTGCCATTACTTTAGCATGTAAGATGGCTATAAAAGCTAATGAACATATATCAATGTTGGAAATAGAAGGATTACTTAAAAACTTAGTTAAATGTGATAATCCATATAATTGTCCTCACGGAAGACCTACAATAATTAAATTTAGTATTTATGATTTAGAAAAAATGTTTAAAAGAGCAATGAATTAAATAAAATTTTTGATTGCTATTTCTATCAAAATGTAGTATATTTAAATTGCACAGAAAAGTGTGGAAATGTTTCTCGCTTCCGGGTGGCTAGCGAGTAATAAGTAATCCCGGTCGACAATGTTTCTCGCTTCCGGGTGGCTAGCGAGTAATAAGTAATCCCGGTTGAAAATGAAGAAAAGCTTCGTCAATATGATGGAGTTTTCTTTTTTTACTATCTAAAATATTTGACAATTTCAAAATATTTGCTATACTATTTTAATATCTTAGAAATGGGATTTTTATTGAAGAAAAGTGTAAAAAAATGTCAAATATCAATTTTTTTGAATGTAAAAAAAGGAAATTGATATGCTAAAGACAATATATATAAATAGAGGGGAAAAATGCGAGTAATTAGTGAAGACAAAATAAATGAGATAAGAAATTCTGCTGATATAGTAAGTATTATTTCAGATTATATTCCACTTAAAATGCAAGGTCGTAATTATTTTGGAATTTGTCCTTTTCATGATGACCATACACCAAGTATGTCCGTTTCTAAAGAAAGGCAACTATTCAAATGCTTTGTATGTAATAAAGGTGGAAATGTTTTTACGTTCGTTAAAGATTATGAAAACATAAGTTATATAGAAGCAGTCAAAAAAGTTGCTGATCGAATTGGGATACCTCTTCAAATTGAAGGTCTAAAAAAAGAAAATACTAAATTTAAATTAGAATATGAGATAATGGAATATGCTACAAAAATATTCCAAAATAATTTAAGTAGTAAAGAAGGTATAAAAGCTAAAGAGTATTTAGAAAAAAGAGGTATTACTGAAAAAATAATTAAAGATTTTAAAATTGGTTTAGCTATTAAGAATAATAATTATTTATATGAAGTATTAACTAAAAAGAATTATGATGTAAATTTATTAGATGAACTTGGCTTAATAACTAAAGATGGTTTAAGTGGTTATGATAAATTTCAAAATCGAATAATGATACCCATAACTGATTTAGATGGTCATATAGTTGGTTATACGGGAAGAATATTTAATAATGAAGATAGTGCTAAATATATAAATACAAAAGAAACTAAGATATATAAAAAAGGAAATATTATTTTTAATTATTATAATGCTAAAAATTATATTAAAAGTGAAAAGAGTGTTATTTTAGTTGAAGGTAATATGGATGCGATACGTGTGTCTTCAAGTGGTATAAATAATGTTTTAGCATTAATGGGTACAAGTATTACGAAAGAACAAATAAGCATTTTAAAAAATTTAAGAGTGCCAGTTATCTTGATGCTTGATAATGATAATGCTGGAGCACTGGCCACAATGAATGTTGGTAATGAATTAGAAAAAGAAAATGTTGTGGTTAAAGTTGTACGTTTAACGGGTGCTAAAGATCCAGATGAATATATTTTAAAATATGGTGTTGATAAATTTAAAGACACTATTAATAATAGTATTAATTATTTTGATTTTAAATTACAGTATTTAAAAGAAAATAAGAATCTTAATAATACGGAAGAATTAGTTAATTATATTAAATCAGTTTTAAAGTTGTTAGATAAAGAAGATAATCTAACTAAAGAAATTACTTTAAAAAAATTAAGTAATGAGTATGATATAGATTATGAAACATTAAAAAAAGAAGTTCAATTTAAAGAAGAAAAAAAGGAAATACCTAAAGAAATATTCAAAATAAAGAAACCTCAAAATAAATATGATGAATGTGTAGAAGTAATTCTATATTATATGATGAGTGATAGTAAATATATGAAGATATTTAATAAACAATTAGGATTTTTAAAAAATAGTATAGAAAGAGAATTAGTTACAGAAATAGAGTATTATATTGAAAAGCATCATAAAATAAATTTAGCAGACTTTCTAACATATATAGAAGAATATGATAATTTAAGAGAGTTTGTTAATAATATATGTGGAAGAGTTAATATTGATACTTTAGATGAAAATGATTTTTTAAATTATCTTAAAGTTATTGATAATATATTAAAAAATGATAATATGCAAGAAGTTAGAGCGAAAATAGTTCATACTACTAATGAAGAGGAACAATTTAATAATTTAAAGAAACAAATTGAAATTAAGAAAAAGATTATAAATATAAAGGAAGTGTAGATAATGGAAAAAATGGTTGAAATTAAAACATTAGAGGAAAGAAAAGAAGAATTATTAAAAAAGGGTAAAGAGAAAGGGTATATAACATTTGAAGAATTAGCTGAAGCTTTAAAAGGATTAGAGTTAGATGCCAATGATTTAGACGATTTATATAATTTATTTTTAGAGTCTGAGATTAGTGTTATTAATGAAGAAGATGCTGATGAAGCTGAAGGTGGAGCACTTAATCTTAAATTAGATGAAGAAGAACCAATATTATTAGATGATGCTGAAATTACAAAAGATGTTAATATAAATGATCCTGTAAGAATGTATTTAAAAGAAATTGGTCGAATTAGCTTATTATCTAGTGAAGATGAAATGAATATTTCAATGCGTATAGCAGCAGGGGATAAAGAAGCTGAAAAAATACTTGCAGAAAGTAATTTAAGATTAGTTGTCAGTATTGCTAAAAGATATGTTGGCCGTGGTTTATTATTTCTTGATTTAATCCAAGAAGGTAATTTAGGATTAATGAAAGCTGTTGAAAAATTTGATTATGATAAAGGATATAAATTTTCAACTTATGCTACATGGTGGATAAGACAAGCAATTACAAGAGCTTTAGCAGATCAAGCAAGAACTATTAGAGTACCAGTTCATATGGTTGAAACAATTAATAAAATGGTTCGTGTCCAAAGACAAATGACTTTGGAATTAAATCGTGAACCAAGTGAAGAAGAAATAGCTAAGAAAATGGGTATATCTGTTGATAAAGTAAGAGAAGTTATTAAAATAAGTCAAGAACCAGTATCTTTGGAAACTCCAATTGGGGAAGAAGATGATTCTCATTTAGGAGATTTTCTAAAAGATGAATCTAGTTTATCACCAGAAGAATATGCTGAAAATGAAATATTAAAAGAAAAAATAAAAGAAGTATTACAAACTTTACAACCTCGAGAACAACAAGTTTTAGAACTACGTTTTGGTTTAGTTGATGGTATTTGTCATACCTTAGAAGATGTTGGTAAAAGATTTAATGTTACCAGAGAAAGAATTAGACAAATAGAAGCAAAAGCTTTAAGAAAATTACGTCATCCATCAAGAGCTAAACAATTAAAGGATTTTTTAGATAATCAATGATTAGTACAAGAATAAAAACTTTAGCTAGCTTTGTTGAAAAAGATGATGTTGTCTTAGATATTGGCACTGATCATGGTTATTTATGTATTTATTTAAAAGAAAATAATCTATGCCAAGATGTTTTAGCAAGTGATATAAATAAAAATGCTCTAATGAGCGCTCAAAATAATTTTCAAAAAAGAAATTTAGATATTAAATGTTATTTAAGTGATGGTTTTAATAATATAGATAGTTATTATAATACTTCGGTTATTGCAGGTATGGGTACTTCAACTATTTTAAATATTATAAAAAGTGATAAATGTCCTTCGAAATTAATAATTGATAGTCATAATGAATTACCTAAATTAAGATTAAATTTAAATAAATTAGGTTTTAAAATAGTTCAAGAAAAAGTTGTTTTAGAAAAAAATCATTATTATGTTATTATGTTAGTTTTAAAAGGAAAACAACAATTAACGGAAACAGAAATTCTTTTTGGTATTAGTAATAATCTTGCTTACTATAAATATTTATTAGCTAAAAATAAGGAATTAATAAATGTTGTTCCTGAAGAAAAAAAGAAAGAATTAATTTATCAAAATGAAATATTAACAGGTCTTATTGAAAAAAAGTAGGACCTTTTTCATTGCTCTTATTTAGATTAGTAGTTATTTTATTAATTGTTTGTTTTACTTCTTGTAAGTTTTCTTCTTTTTTGGTAATTACTCTGTTAGTAGTAGTATTAGAAATTTCTTTTATAATGTTAATAGCATTTCTGGCATTATTAAAGATTGGTTTAGCTTCTTTATAAAGGGGAATAATTTGATTCATTACGCCTAAAGTTTTAGAAATACCACCAATAATTTTAGATAATGATAAGCCTGGGATAACTCCGGGAATAACTCTTGGTCCAAACATAATCTCACCTACTATAATTTATGCATTCATTTAGAGAAAATAACTATAAAAATATTGCTAATAGATTTATTTTTCGATATAATTAGTATGTGATAGTAGGAGTGATATTGTGCGTAAATTTATTGCAAGTTTAGATATTGGTTCATCTCTTATTAAATTAGTAGTAGGTGAAGTTGTTCGAAATAAAGTAAATATTTTAGCGTGTGTTGATACTCCAGCCAGAGGAATAAAAAATGGGTATGTAATAAATAGTGAAAGTGCTACAGAAGCTTTTATTGAAGTATTTAAAAAATGTGAAAATGTTTTAGGAATACCTGTTAAAAAAGTAATTGCTAGTGTTCCTAGTACCTATGCAGAATGTTTTTTAAGTAGTAGTACAATTGCTATATCTAGTGAAGATAAAGTTATTAAAAATGCTGATATTGTTAAAGCAATGCAAAAAAGTGTTTATAATAAAATTACAAATAATAAAGAATTAGTAACTATAATGCCAATTAGTTATAAAGTTAATGATGAAGTAGTTTATAATCCACTTAATATGGTTTCAGAAAAATTAACTTTAAAATCAATTGCTATTACCGTTCCTAAGAAAAATGTTGAAAATATTACTAATTGTCTTAAAAATATTGGGGTTGAAGTAGTTGATATCTTAATTTCTCCTTTAGGAGATTATTATGAATATAAAAATAAAGAATTAAATAATAGTATTGGAGCAGTTGTTAATATTGGGGAAGATACAACAACCGTTTCTATTTTTAATAAAGGTATATTAACTAATTTAGAAGTTATTGATATTGGTGGTGCTAATATAAGTAATGATTTATCTTATGTATATAAGATAAATAGTGAAGATGCGAAATATGTAAAAGAACATTTAGCTCTATCCCATACCCGTTTAGCTCAACCTAATGAATCTATTTCTTTAATTGATAAACATAATGAAAATGTTAAAATAAATCAATATGATGCCTCTGAAATAGTTATGATGCGTCTTACCGAGATTATTAATTTAGCAAAAAAACAAATAAATCTCTTAACAAAAAAGGAAATTAGTTATATAATACTTACAGGAGGAGTAACCGAAAGTGAAGATTTTGAACTTTTAGTAGATGAATTACTAGGAAATATAGCTCATACAGGAAGAGTTGAAGAAATAGGAGCACGGAATAATAAATATAGTACATCTATTGGAATGATAAAATATTATAATAGTCGATTAAAATTAAGAGGAGTAGACTTTTCTATATTTAATGTAGAAGAACAAGAGGAGTTATGTGGTAGTGATAAAAAGGACAATGTTTCTGATAATTCATTATTAGGAAAATTGTTTGGATACTTTTTTGATAATTAAGGAGAGTAAAGATGAATGAATTACAAATGGATCAAATAGCCAAAATTAAAGTTATCGGTGTTGGTGGTGGTGGATGCAACGCGGTTAACCGAATGATTGAAGAAGGAGTAAAAAGTGTTGAATTTTACGTTGTTAACACTGACTTACAAGTTTTAAATGCCTCAAAAGCCACAAATAAAATTCAAATTGGTAAAAGTATAACTGGGGGAAGAGGTGCTGGTGCTAATCCCGAAATAGGTCGAGCTGCTGCTTTAGAGAGTAAAGGCGAAATTGAAGATGCTTTAAAAGGTGCTGATATGGTTTTCGTTGCTTGCGGTATGGGTGGAGGTACTGGAACTGGTGCTGCTCCAATTATTGCTGAAATTGCTCAAGAACTAGGAGCTTTAACTGTTGGTATAGTTACAAAACCTTTCCGTTTTGAAGGTAAAAAAAGAAGTGAAAATGCTTTACTTGGAATTGAAGAATTAAAAAAACACGTTGATACTTTAATTGTTATTCCTAATGATAAATTAAGAGATATTATTGATAAAACAACTGGATTTGATGATGCCTTTAAAGAAGTAGATAATGTTTTACATAGAGGTGTTCAATCTATTTCCGATTTAATTGCAGTAACCGGAGTAATTAACCTAGACTTTGCCGATGTTAAAGCTGTTATGGAAAAGAGCGGAACTGCTATTATAGGTATTGGTTGCAATGCTGGAGAAAATAGAGCTATTGAAGCTGCTAGACAAGCTGTAGCTAATAGTTTACTTGAAGCTACAATTGATGGAGCTACTAATGCAATAGTTAATGTAACTGGTGGAGCTAACTTAACTTTATTTGAAATTGAAGATGCTATTGAAACAGTAAGAGAAGCTGCTAAAAGTGATATCAATATTATTTTCGGAGCTATTAAAAATGAAAATTTAACTGATGAAGTTATTGTTACTGTTATTGCCACTGGTTTTGATGAAGGAGAAGCAGAAGAGTTATATCCTGATGAAGATATTCCAAAAAGAAGAACTGTTCCAACTGATGATGATTTAGAAATACCACCATTCTTTAGAAATAATGATTTGTTTTAAGTAAATGTCAAAGAACGACAAAATATGTTGTTCTTTTTTTATATAATAAAATTGGTGATTAATTTTGATCATATATATTGATTTATTAATAATACTTAATTTTATTTATGATATGTTAATTTTAATAACAGTTAATATTACTTTAAAAAGAAATATATCTTTTAAAAGAATATTATTAGGTAGTTTATTTGGTTCTTTAACTACTTTAATAATATTTTTAAGGATTAATAAATATCTTTTATTAATATTAAAATTATTTTTAGGTCTTATTATGTTATTAATAACTTTTTCTTATCATAATATAAAATATTTAATGACTAATATTTTATATCTCTATATGACATCAGTTATTTTAGCAGGTTTTCTTTATTTTTTAAAAATTGAATTTAATAATTTAGCTTATCCTCTTAGTTTATCTATTGCTCCTTTAATATTATATCTTTATCTTAAAGAACAAAAGAATTTAAAAAAAGTAGTTAATTATTATAAAAAAGTAATTATAACTTTTAAAAATAATCAAACTTTAGAATTAAATGGTTTTTTAGATACAGGTAATAAATTACAAGATCCTTTAACTAATAAATATATTATTTTAGTTAATAAAAAAGTCTTAAAGGGCATATATAATATAAGAAGTCCAATTTATGTACCTATTAATACTATTAACAAACATAGTTTACTTCCGTGTATAAGTATTAAAAATATAATTGTTGATAATAAAATATATCATAATTATTTAATAGGTATTTCTGATGAATTTCAAGAATTTGATAATATTAATTGTTTATTAAATTATAGTTTATGGGAGGGATAAATATAAATATATTTCAAAAAATAATTGCTTTTTTAAAAAACAAATACAATGATTGCTTTTTTGTTGGGGCTACTGATAAATTACCACCACCACTTCCTAAAGATAAAGAATTAGAATTATTAATTAAAGCTAAAAGTGGGGATATTGAAGCTCGTAATATTTTAATTGAGCATAATTTAAGATTAGTCGTCTTTTTAGCTAAAAAATATGAAAATACAGGTTTTGATATTGAAGATTTAGTATCTATTGGATCTATTGGGTTAATTAAAGGAATTAATACTTATAAGATAGATAAGAATATTAAACTAGCTACTTATGCTTCTCGATGTATTGCTAATGAAATATTAATGTTTTTAAGAAAAAATAAACGTAAGAAAATTGAAATAAGTTTAGAAGAAACACTTAATTTTGATGCCGAAGGTAATGAATTACATTTAGAAGATATTTTAGGAACAGATAATGATGTTGTACCTAAAGAATTAGAAAATTGTATGGATAAAGAAATCTTAAAAAAGGAAATAGATACTTTAGAAGAAAGAGAAAAAGAAATTATGACTTTAAGATATGGTCTTAATAATACTAAAGAATATACGCAAAAAGAAGTTGCTGAAATGTTAGGTATAAGTCAATCTTATATTTCGAGAATAGAGAAAAAAGTTGTTAAAAGATTACAAAATATTATGAAAATTTAATAATTGTTAAAAGAGTAGAGAAATCTATTCTTTTTTAAATTCTGTATAAAAACATATCCTTTAGCACACAATAAGATATGAAAGGATTCTTATGGCTAAATATAAAGTTGATATAACAGGAATAAATACTAATAATTTAAAAGTATTATCTAATAAAGAAACAAATGAATTATTTATAAAATTAAAAAATGGTGATGAAAGTGCTAAAGAAGAACTTATTAATGGTAATTTAAAATTAGTCTTATCTATTTTAAAAAGATTTAATAATAGTCGTTATAATATGGATGATTTATTTCAAGTTGGGGTAATTGGGTTAATTAAAGCAATTGATAATTTTGATATAACTCTAGGATTACGTTTATCAACTTATGCTGTCCCTTTAATAATTGGGGAAGTAAAAAGATATATAAGAGATAATACTTCCATTAGAGTTAGTCGTAGTATTAAAGATTTAGCTTATAAAATTATTAAATATCAAGATGAATATATGAGTGTATATGGTGTTATGCCCACTAATAAAGATGTGGCTAATTTTCTAAATATTTCAGAATATGAAATTACATACGCTTTAGATAGTTTAAAAGATCCAATGAGTATTTTTGAACCTATTTATAATGATGGCGGTGATACTATTTATTTAGCAGATCAAATTGCTGATACAAAAGATATCAATACTGATAGAGATATGTTAATTTCGTTAAGAAAAGCTTTACAAAAAATAAAGGATCGGGAAAAAGAAATCTTAATATCGCGTTTTATTATTGGGAAAACTCAAATGGAAATTGCTGATACTTTGGGAATAAGTCAAGCTCAAGTATCAAGAATTGAAAAGAATGCCATTGAAAATATTCGTAAATTAATTTAAAAAACATATAATTTATTAAGGTGGATTTATATGCTTTTAAGTGATTTACAAACAAAAGATATTATAAATATTAAAGATGGTAATAACTTAGGAAGAATTATTGATGCTAAAATAGATACAACGGGAAAAATAATCTATTTTGTTTCAGAAGAAAGAAAAATGTTAAAAAAGATGACTCGAGGAGGAGAATCATCTTTTACTTTTGAAAAAATAAAAAAGATTGGCGAAGATGTTATTTTAGTAGATCTTTAAAATATCTAAGTTATTTTTTTAATTCATATCATAGACTTTTTCTTAGAAATTTAGTACAATTTTATTATGAAAAGAAAAATTTTATTGGGATCTATAATTTGTTTATTTTTAGATATTTTATCAAAATATTTGATAGATCGTTTTTTTGTGGTTATGGAATCAAAAACAATTATTAATAAATTTCTTTTCATTACGAAAATATATAATGATGGTGCTAGTTGGAATATATTATCTGGTAATACAATTATTTTAATTATTATTACGATTATCTTTCTATTATTTTTACTAATATATCAAAAAAGATTTAAAATAAATAAACGTAATATTATATCTTTTAGTATGATTTATGGTGGTATTATAGGTAATTTACTTAATCGAATTATATATGGTTATGTTATCGATTTTATCGATATTAAACTAGGTCATTATAATTTTCCAGTCTTTAATTTAGCTGATATATTTATTGTACTGGGAGTATTATTACTTCTTTATTCAATATATAAAAAGGATGATGAAAATGAATTTAATAGTAGATAAAGATGATATTAGAATAGATAAATATTTAAGTGATAATTTAGATTATAGTCGCGAATTAATTACTAAAATGTTAAAAGATGGTTATATTAAAGTTAATCAAAAAATAGTTAAACCAAGTTATAAAACAAAAATTAATGATGAAGTATTAATTGATGAAAGTTATCAAATAAAAGAAGATATTAATCCAGTGGAAATGCACTTAAATATTGTTTATGAAGATGATGATCTAATGGTTATAGATAAACCCAGTGGTTTAGTTGTTCACCCTGGTAATGGTAATTATAATAATACTTTAGTTAATGGTCTTTTATATTATACTTTAAATTTAAGTGATCTTGGTGGTAATGAAAGAGTAGGAATAGTTCATCGTCTTGATAAAGATACTTCTGGTTTAATGCTAGTATGTAAAAGTAATAAAGCTCACGAAATTTTAGCAGAAGATTTTAAATATAAAAGAGTTTATCGGGAATATTATGCTCTTTTAATTGGTAATTTTCCTGCCAATACAGCTTATATTGATGCTCCCATTGGGCGTAGTAAAACAAATTTTAATAAAATGGAAGTAAGAAGTGATGGTAAAAAAGCTATAACTAATTTAAAAGTTCTAAAAAGATATAAAGGATATACTTTAGTTAGTTTAGTTTTAGAAACTGGTAGAACCCATCAAATAAGAGTTCATATGGCGCATCTTGGTTATCCAATCTATAATGATCCAGTATATCAAAATAAGAAAACTACAGAATTTGGACAATTTTTACATTCAAAAGTTATAAGATTTACTCATCCTATAACTAAAAAAGTATTGGAGTTTGAAAGTCCTTTACCGAAAGAATTTCAAGATTTTCTTGATAAATTAGATCAAAACTAAAATATTACTAAAGGTAAAGACACAAAAACAAAAATAAGGTATACTTAATAATTGATAACAACCAAATATTTTCTTAATTTTTCTTATTAAGAAGAAAGAAGATATTACTAATGTTAAACTTATTAAAATACTAAATAATAAGTTGTGTTGATAATCAAATATTATAGATAATAAAAATAATAAAATATAGTTAACACTTAATAAAAATGTCAAATCTCTATCAAGTAAGTTATACCAAACTATTTTACATATTGGATAAACAATATATAATATTACTGCAATATAAATAAGAAAATATAAATACATAATTTCACCCTTTACTAATATTATGAAAAAGGGTAAAATATTATGAAAGGAGAAAATTTTATGGATAGTAGTATAATAAATGTTAAAGATGAATTAATAATGAGTTTAGTTCATTACTTTGTTACTGAAGAAAATTATACTCCAATCAATGTTAGAGGAGCTAAAAATGAAATATGGCTTGAGAATTTAAATGCTCCCTATAAAATAATTAGAATTAATTCTAAATATATTCATAATAATGAACAATTAGATATGGATATGTATAAATTAGGTTTTGTTGTTAGACAAATAAAAAGAAAAACATTATCTTTAAAGATGAATGTCTTAAATATTTGTCTAGATATGAATGATTCAATTGATTTACAAAATAATAATAATAAAAATATTGAAACAATTAATATTAGTAGTTTAAGTGCTTTAAAAAAGAATAAAATTTTAGCCGAAACTTTTCCTAATATTAAAACCGATCATTTAAAAAGAACTAATGATATTATGAAAATAATAAGTGCGACAGAAGATATAAATAAAAAAACAGAAAAAGAAAATGATAAATATGAAGAAGTATTTAAACCCAAAAAAATAATTGTAACTAAAATAATTATTTTATTATGTGTTATATGTTATTTAATAACTATTTTTAAACCAGAATATTTATATTTATTTTGTAATAGTAAACAAGGTTTCTTAAATTTAGAAATATATCGTCTTCTAACTAATACTTTCTTACATGGTGGTATATTCCATTTACTTGTAAATATGTATTCTTTATGGATTATTGGTAATCAAGTAGAAACTTATATTGGTAAAACAAAGTTTACTATAATATATTTGTTAAGTGCTTTAATGGGAAGTTTATTTAGTGTTGTCTTTCTAAAAGATTCTTTATCTTTAGGAGCTAGTGGTGCTATCTTTGGTTTAATGGGTTCATTATTATATTTTGGTTATCACTATCGTTTATATTTATCCAATGCCCTAACTAGTCAAATTATTCCAATTATTGTTATAAACTTAATTCTTGGTTTTACAATAAGTGGTATTGATAATGCTGCTCATATTGGTGGTTTAATTGGGGGTTATTTAGCTACTATGTTAGTGGGAGTAAAATATAAAAGTAGTAAAAGTGAACAAATTAATGGTGGTATTGTTTATACACTTTTAGTTATCTTCTTATGTTATGTCATATTTAAACTAGTCTAGGTTAATGCCCTTTCATTTTGTAAGATTTCGCATATCTTATTAGTGAAGGGGATTTTTATTATATATTTTATATTATTATGATTTTTATTTACACTTTGTTATTATTTAATAAAATTCACTTCATACCTCCTATAATTTTTTCCATTAGTTTGTATTCTTTAACTTTTATTAAAAACTCAAATTACTTATTTTGTTTTAAGAGACTATCTAAATTTGATAGTCTTTTTTAAGTTAATTTATTTTACAAGTTTATAATTATTTTGCAAAAATTACCAACATTTTAAACGGCAAAACTTGACACCGGGGGGGGTATTATATAATTATCTTATAAAATAGAGATAAACAAAATAGATAAAAGTTATCAACATAAAAGAAAGGTTTAAGAATGAAAAAGATAATTATAGGAGTATTAGTAATAATAGAAATATTTTCTTTATATATGATGTATCAAAGTAATGAAAATAAAAACTTAAATGAAGTAAATATAAAAGATAATAAAATAAATAAAAATACTTTTGCTATATATTGGGATGAAAATAGTACCGGAGAATATACTGAATATGAAGAAGATGGTTGGCCTAGTGATGGCTATGTATTAGATCTAAGTAATACAAAATGTATGAGTGAAAAAGGAAGTGAATTAGATAATAATATAATAAAATATAATTCAAGTAATAATAGTTTAACTTTAACCAGTAAAAATACAGCATATTGTACATTATATTTTTATTTACCCGAAAATAGAGAATATGAATATACAGGAAATTATCAAATATTTAAAGCACCTAAAGAAGGTAATTATAAAATAAAATTATGGGGAGCTAGTGGTGGAGGAGCTTATTATGATTATGGTAATTCTTTAGTTTCTGAAGCTGGCTATGAAAGAGTAGGTGAATATATAAAAGGTGGAAATGGTGCGTATACAAGTGGAAAAATAAAATTAAGTAAAAATGAAAAATTATATATTTACGTTGGTGAAATGGGAAAAGATTATTCTTCAGTTACATATTTAATTCGTCCAGCCGGTGGATATAATGGTGGAGGTTATGGAGGTTATGCTTATCAAATAGCCGCCGGTGGTGGCGGAGCAACAGACGTGAGATTAGATATTTCTAGTAGTGGTAATTGGAATGATTTTGAAAGTTTAAAATCCAGAATAATGGTTGCAGCAGGTGGAGGAGGTACATCTAATTTTCATAATGCTGTAACAGGAGGTTATGGTGGAAGTTTAATTGGAGGAAGTGGTATTTTAAATGAAAATAGCGTAGAACATCAATTAGCCACTGGAGGTACCCAAATTTCTGGAGGTATTAGAGGTGCGTATTATAATGCCGAAACTGATCCAACAGATGGTAAATTCGGTCAAGGAGGAGATTCTCAAAATGGTCATGGAGGTGGCGGAGGTTCAGGTTACTATGGTGGCGGAGGAGGTTCTTATATTGACGATGGAGTAAGTTCTGGTGCAGGAGGCTCATCATATATTTCAGGTCACGAAGGTTGTGTAGCCATAAAAAAAGAATCAACTGAAGAAAATGTTCAACCAAAAGCTGGATGTACAGATGGAACAAAAGATATAAATTGCTCATACCATTATAGTGGAAAATATTTTACCGATACACAAATGATTGCAGGAAACTCACAAATGCCAACTCATAGTGGTGATGGTAATATGACAGGTAATGAAGGAAATGGTTATGCTAAAATTACTTTTGTTAATTAAATTCGTCAACGAAGACGTATAAAATAGAAACTTAACCCTGAAAGAGAATAAAAATCTCTTTCTTTTTTTAGTTAAGTTTAAGTTCGTCAAAATAAGACAAAATATGTCAAAATTATCCCCTTTACAAATATTGGAAATTGTAATTTAATAGTAACTTGAAGTGTTGAACTGGCGCCGCCGAATCAATTTTTTCTCAGGGGGTTTCCTTTTGAGGAAGGTAGGTGAAGTAAGATGAAAGCAACAACTTTAAATAAGTTTTTGTTAATAATTATTTTATTATTGTTAATTTCAAACGTAATAAAAGACGCCGTCCAAATATTTGAATTAATATTCGGATAGCGTCGTCCAAATTTATAGGCGGCGTGAAATTCACACTTCCTACTTTAGTATATCTAAAAAATGTTGATTATACAACATTTTTTTAATGAAAACTTGACACCGGGGGGGGTATTATATAATTATCTTATAAAATAGAGAGAAATAAAATAGATAAAAGTTATCAACATAAAAGAAAGGGTTAAGAGATGAAGAAGATAATTATAGGAGTACTAGTAATAATAGAAATATTTTCTTTGTATATGATGTATCAAATAAATAATAGTAAATCTTTAAATGAAGTAAATATAAAAAATAATAAAATAAATAAAGATGTCTTTGCAGTATACTGGGATGAAAATGGAAATGGAATATATACAGAATATAATGGAACTACTTGGCCAAATAGAGGATACACATTAGATTTATCTAAAACAGAATGTATGAATGAAAAAGGAGATAAACTAGAAGATCCAGATATAACTTATAATCACGGAACAATAACATTAAGTAATACTGAAACAACATATTGTATATTGTATTTTGAAAAGTTGATGGCCAGTATATTAATATATGATAATTCAAATAATAGAACAAATTGTACAGATATCCAATGTGCTATAGATGAATTATATAAAGCAAATTTTTAAAAAAGAAAGAAGAGTTAAGATATGAAGAAAATAATAAAAAATAATTATAAAATATTAATAGGAATAATAATAGGAATAGTAATAATATCAGTAAGTATCGTATATGCCGAAAGTACAATGATAGATAGTGAAGAAGTAACATATGATAATGAAGCAACTCACGAAACAGTAACTAATGTACAAGAAGCCATAGATGAATTATATGAAAGAAGTGGGTTACATAAAGATGAATGGAAAGAAGAAGATTTAAACGGAAATGATCCAGTAATAACCGGAGATTTAATCCCAGTTGAAATAAAACCAAATGGAGATGTGTATTATGCAAATAAACATAGTGAATGGTATAACTATAGTGAAAAAAGATGGGCTAATGCTGTAATATTAAATGAAGGAAAAAAAGAGACATATTCTGTAGGACAAAAAATAAATGAAAATGATATAAATGGATATTTTGTCTGGATACCAAGATATAAATATCAAGTATGGCATGCAACAAGTGAAGATGGAGCAAAAGATGGAACTACCTTAACAAATACAAATTATAGTAATTCAACAACACAAGCATTAGGACAAGCAAGATTAATCAATATCGTGTTTGAAAGTAAAGATACACAAAAAAGTACTAGTGTAACTAAAGACGGAGATTGGTTAACTCATCCAGCATTTACATTAGGAAAAACAGAACTAAGTGGAATATGGGTAGGAAAGTTTGAAACTGGAGGAAATGCAAATAATGTATTAGTAAAACCAAATGAAACATCATGGCGAGGTGCAAATGTAAAAACATTCTTTGAAGCAGGAAAAAAATATAATCAAACATTAGATAGTCATATGATGAAGAATACAGAATGGGGAGCAATAGCATATTTATCCCATTCGAAATATGGAATAGGAACAGAAGTAAGAATAAATAATAATTCAGAATATAAAACAGGATATAGCGCTGCAGCAAATACAGATCAAAGTAGTTATACAGGAGAAGTTGGTAAGAGTAGTGAAACAGATAAAACTCAACCATATAATACCCCAACCGGATATTTAGCAAGTACAACTGGAAATATAAGTGGTGTATATGATATGTCTGGTGGAGCACACGAATATATGGCTTCTTATATGGACGGAAATCCTAAAGATAGTGGTTTTACAAATGATTCAGAATTAGCAAAAGAGGTAAGCGATGGTTATATAGATAAATATCCAAGTGATAGTAGTGTAACATCATATAATAAAAGAATCTTAGGAGATGCAACTGGAGAAATGGGACCATTCTATTACTATTGGGATAAAGATGGTATTGATAAACGTTATCATAACGCTTGGTACGCTGACACTTCGCACTTCGTTGACTCTTCTAACCCGTGGTTCGTTCGAGGAGGCGGTTGCGACAATGGTGTCTTGGCGGGTCAGTTCAACTTCAGTAGGGACACCGGTGATGCTAACAGTTACTTTGGGTTTCGCCTCGTCCTTTCTCCAACTAATTAACACGTCAACGAAGACGTTAAAATAGAGTAAAACTTAACCCTGAAAGAGAATAATTCTCTTTCTTTTTAAGTTAAGTTTAAGTTCGTCAAAATAAGACAAATATAAAAGATGCCGTCCAAATATTTGAATTAATATTCGGATAGCGTCGTTTAACGTTAATAGGCGGCGTGAAATTCACACTTCCTACTTTAGTATATCTCAAAAATGTTGTTAGTACAACATTTTTTGTGAAAAAACTTCTAAGCATTTTTAGAAGTTTTTTCATCTGTATCAATGGTAATCCATTCTGTGGTACCACATACAGTACATATTTGTGGAACAAGAATTTTTTTACCTTTAGGTAAATCAATTTTATCTTGTAATGTTACACATAATAAACCACTTTCTTTATCAATATAACATCTTCCTTGAATTTGAGCTTCATTACATTTACTACATCCAGGTTTTTTCATCATTATTCACCATTAATATTATGGCAAAATAATTTGTAATTATACATTTAAATGGTTTATAATATTAATGGTGAATAAAATGGAATATAAAGTAAATGCAAGAATTAGTAATAGACATGTTCATTTAACAAAAGAAACATATGAATTATTATTTGATGAGGAAATAAGTAAGAGAAATGATTTAAATCAAATTGGTGAATTTGCTTCAAATGAAACACTTACAATCAGAAATGGCGATAAAGTAATTAATAATGTTCGCGTCCTTGGACCATTTCGTAAGTATAATCAAATTGAAATATCTAAAAGAGATGCTAGAACTCTAAATCTTAATCCTCCCGTTAGAAGAAGTGGGGACTTAAAAGATAGTTTAAAGATTACTTTAGAAACAGAAAAAAATAGTTTGGAAGTCCAAGGATTAATTATTGCTAATAGACATGTTCATATTAATACCAAAGACAAAGAAAAATATGGTGTTACTGATAAACAAAAAGTAAAAATTAAAATAGATGGTGATAAAAGTGGTCTAATTGATGCTGAAGTTAAAATCAGTGATAATGGTTATTTTGAGTTACATCTTGATACTGATGATGCGAATGCCTTTTTACTTGAAGATAATACCAAAGTTACAATGATTGTTGAATAAATAATTTACTTGTTTTCAAATATAAAAATTAGTATAATTATTTCAGAAAAAAGGTGAATTACAAATGGAGTGGAAAATCGGCAACGTCACAATTAAAAATCAAGTTGTTTTGGCTCCAATGGCGGGAGTAACAAATAAAACTTTTCGAAAACTAGCTAAAGATATGGGAGCAGGTTTAGTGGTCGGAGAAATGGTTTCAGATAAAGCATTAATTTATGAATCCCAAAAAACATTTGCTTTATTAGAAATGGATGATGCTGAAAGACCTCTTTCCCAACAAATATTTGGTAGTGATCCTGAAACGATGGGAAAAGCTGCTAAAATAATTGAAGATGTTATGCATCCAGATATTATAGATATAAATATGGGTTGTCCGGTTCCCAAAGTAGCTATTAAAAATAATGCTGGTAGTAGTCTTTTAAAAGATGAAGAAAAAGTACGTCAAATAGTATCTTCTGTTGTTCAAAGTGTTTCTGTTCCTGTTACTGTTAAAATAAGAGCAGGTTGGGATCATAATAGTATTAACGCTCCTAAAATTGCTAAAATTTGTGAAGAAGCTGGGGCTAGTGCTATTTTTGTGCACGGAAGAACTCGTAGTGATGGTTATAGTGGTTCATCTTCTTTAGATGTTATTAAAGATGTTGTTCAAAGTGTATCTATCCCTGTTATTGGTAATGGCGATATTAAAACTTGTTATGATGCTAAAAAAATGCTAGATTATACTGGATGTACGGCTGTAATGATTGGTCGTGGTTTCTTAGGTAATCCTTGGTTAATTAAAGAATGTGTGGAATACTTAGATAACAATCTAATGCCAAAAGAAGTCTCAATAAATGAAAAAATAGAAATGATGAAATATATAATTGAAGAACTTATTAAAGATAAAGGAGAAAAGGTAGGTCTTTTAGAACTTAGAACACATTTAATGTATTTCTTTAAAGGCCTTCCTAATACTAAGAAAATAAAAAATCAAATATGTTTTGCAAGTAATAAAGAAGAATTATTAAAGATTATTAATGACTATACTAAAGAAATAATGGAGTAATTATGTATAATAAGAAAATAATAATAATTACTAATGATAATTGTAAACAACAAATTTTAAAATATGTAACTAAAAATAAAATATTTATTGATTTAAAATTTTATAATTTAAAAACTTTTAAAGAAGAATATTTCTTTCGTTATAGTGAAAAAACTATTCCTTACTTAATAAATAAATATCATTTAAAAATAAATATCTTAGAAAATTATTTAGATAAATTATATTATATAGAAGATAAAGATTATCATAATAAGAAATTACAATTTTTAAAAGATTTAAAACAAGAATTAATAACTAATAACTTAATTATAACTAATCCTTATTTTTTAGATTATATAAAAGATTATCAAATATATGTTTTAGGATATTCTTATTTAAATAACTTAGAAAGAAATCTTTTTACTAATATTAAAGCCCAAATAATTAATGATAAGAATATTTATAAACATAATAAAGTATATGTTTTCTCGAAAATAGAAGAAGAGATAACTTTTGTATGTGAACAAATAATTAATTTACTTAATAATAATATCTCTATTAATAATATTAAGTTAATGAATGTAACTAGTGAATATTATAATGCTTTATGGCAAATAAGTTCTATGTATCATCTCCCTATTAAAATACCTAGCAATAATAATTTATATTCCCATAATATAACTAAAAATTTTTTAAAAAATATTATTCTAAGTAAAGATTATGCTCTTAAAGAATTACAAAAAGAAGATAATCTTGAAATAGTTAATATGATTATCAATATATATAATAAATATCTTTTTCTTGATGATATATCTATTTTAAGAGAAATATTAATAAATGAATTTAAAAAGACCAAAATAAATAATAATTATTATCAAAACTATATTGATATTATTAACTTAGAAGATTTTATAAGTGATGATGATTATGTTTTCTTAATGAATTTTACTACTAATAGTATTCCTAATTTTCAAAAAGATGAAGATTATTTTACTGACAATATTAAAGAAGAATTAGATTTAGATAAAACAAATATAATTAATAAATATATTAAAGAATATACTATAAATAAAATAGGAAGTATTAAAAATTTATATATAAGTTATAAATTAAAAGATAATAAAATGGTTAATTATCCCTCTATATTAGTAAATACTTTAAATTTAACTAAAGAAGAATATCAAAATAATTCTTTAATTCATTATTCTTATACTATGGATAAATTATCTTTAGCTAAAATGCATTATAATTATGAAACATATGGTATTATAGATCATAATTATTATTTATATATGCGTAATATTCCTGATTTAAATTATAATAGTTATTTAAATGATTTTAAAGGAATAGATAAAAATAGTTTAAAAGAATATTTAAATAATAAATTATATTTATCTTATAGTAATTTAAATAATTATCATAAATGTGCTTTTCGTTATTATTTAAATAATATTTTAAAATTAAATAAGAAAGAAGATTTATTTGAAACATTTATTGGTTCTTTATATCATTATGTTTTATCTAAATGTATAGATACTTCTAAAGAGATAGAAGAAGAAACTTTAGAATACTTAAAAACAAGTAATCGAGATTTATCTAAAAAAGAAGAATTCTTTTTAAATATTATTAAAGAAGATATTAGTAAATCTCTTAATATAATAAAAGAACAACAACAAAATATAAAATTAGATCAAATATTAAAAGAACAATATCTTAAAATAAATAAAAATAAAGATTGGGAAATAAATTTTGTTGGTTTTATAGATAAAATTTTATATAAAGAATTTAATAATAAAACAGTTATTGCTTTAATAGATTATAAAACAGGTAAAGAAGAAATTGATTTAAAATATAAAGATTATGGTTTTAATTTACAATTACCATTTTATCTTTATTTAATAAAAGAAAGTAAGTTATTTAAAAATCCTATTTTTGCTGGTTTTTATCTTCAATTTTTATTAAATAAAAGAGAAGAAGATAATTTAAAATTAGAAGGATATTCCAATAATGATCCAAGTGTTATCGAGTTATTAGATAATAATTATCAAAATAGTAATTTAATTAAAGGATTAAAATGTAAAAATAATGGTGAATTTTATAAAAGTAGTAAAGTATTAAGTAATGAAGAAATAGATTCTTTAATTACTTTAATAAATAATTTTATTGATGAAGATATAAATAAAATAATAAATGCTTCTTTTGAAATAAATCCTAAAAGAATAGGTTATCAAAAAGATATAGGATGTAAATATTGTCCTTATATTGATATTTGTTATAAAAAAGAAAGTGATTATGTTTTATTAAAAGAAGTAGAGGAAGATAATTATGCCGGATTGGACTAAAGAACAAAAAGATGCCATTACTAAAAAGGGGAGTAATATAATTGTTTCCGCTGGAGCAGGTTCTGGTAAAACTGCTGTTTTAACAGAAAGAGTAATTACTAAATTAAAAGAAGGTGTTAAAATTAATGAATTATTAATTTTAACATTTACTAATGCTGCTGCTAAAGAAATGCAAGATCGAATAAGAGAAGAAATAAATAAATATCCTAGTCTAAAAGATAATAATGATTTATTAGAAATATCTTATATTACAACATTTGATTCTTATACTTTATCTTTAGTTAAGAAATATAATTATTTACTTAATGTTTCTAAAGATTTAAGTATTGCTGATGATAGTATATTAACTATTAAAAAACAAGAAATATTAAATAAAGTAATTGATGATATGTATTTAACTAATGATCCTTTATTTCAAAAGTTAATTAAAGATTTTTGCTTAAAGAATGATAATTTAATTAGAGATACTTTATTTAATTTTATTAAACATATTGATAATGAATTAGATCGGGATAATTTTTTAAATAATTATATTACTACCTATTTAAATGATGATTTAATTAATAATTATATTACCGAATATTTAAATTTAATATATACAATTATTAATAATATTGAAAATAATATTTATTTATTAGCTAATTCATCTTATCCTACTTATTATGAAGAATTAGTTAATACTTTTAATAATTTAATATATGCTAAAAACTATGATGATATCTATAACTATACAATGTCTTTAAATGTTCCAAGAAGACCTAAGGGTAGTGATGAAATTAAAGATATAAAAGAAAATATTGATAACTTAGTTAAAGAATTAAAAAGTTATTTAAATTATTCTACTATAGAAGAAATAAAAGAATCTTTTAATATTATCAAAGATTATCTAAAAGTTTTTCTTAATATATTTAAACAATATTATCTTTTAATTGATGAATATAAATTTAATCACGATTTATATGAATTTAGTGATATTGCTAAGATGGCTATTAAATTATTAAAAGATAATCAAGATATTCAGTTAGAACTTAAAAATTATTATCAAGAAATTATGATTGATGAATATCAAGATACTAATAATATGCAAGAAGAATTTGTTAAATTAATTGAAAATAATAATATTTATATGGTTGGAGATATTAAACAATCTATTTATGGTTTTCGTAATGCTAATCCATCTCTCTTTAAAATGAAATATGATAATTATAGTTTAAATAAAGGGGGTATAAAAATTGATTTATTAAAAAATTTTCGTTCTCGAAAAGAAGTAATTGAAGCAATTAATTTAATATTTTCTCATATTATGGATGATTATCTAGGTGGTTGTAATTATAAAAAAGAACATCAAATGAATTATGGTAATCATATGTATGATTTAAGAAATAAACAAGATGATTATAAATTAGAAATATTAAATTATGATAATAATAATACTTCATTTACTAATGAAGAAATAGAAAGTTTTATTATTGGAAAAGATATTTTAAATAAGATTAATAATCATTATGAAGTAATAGATAAAAAAACTAAATTATTACGTCCAGTAAATTATAATGATTTTTGTATTATTATGGATAGAGGTTCTTCTTTTAAAACATATAAAAAAGTCTTTGAATATTTAAAGATACCATTAAATTTATATATGGATCGTACTTTAACTAATGAAAAAGATATTTTAGTCTTAGCTAACTTGATATCTTTAATATTAAAAATAAAAGAAAAAAAATATGATGAAGAATTTAAATATTATTTTGTAAGTATAGCTCGTTCTTTCTTATTTAATTATGATGATAATACCATTTTTAATATTATAAAAGATAATACTTATTATACTACTAATATTTATACTATTTGTTCAGATATAATTAAAGAAATACCTAATTTAGATGTTTATGAAACATTAAAATTAATTATAACTAAAATAGATTATTATAATAAAATAATTACGATATCTAATGTAGAAGATATTTTAATAAGATTAGATAATTTATTTAATATAGCTAATAATTTAAGTAATATAGGTTATACTTTAGAAGACTTTAATACTTATTTACAAGAAATAATTAAAAGTAAAAATGAAATAAAGTATAGTGTTAATGACACTAATGATAATGCTGTTAAAATAATGAATATTCATAAATCTAAAGGATTAGAGTTTCCTCTTTGTTATTTTAGTGGTTTATATAAAAAATTCAATAATGAAGATATTAAAGATTCTTTTACTTATTCAAGTAAATATAAAATGATTATTCCCTATTATAAAGATGGATTAAATAATACAATATTGTCTACTTTATTTAAAAAAGAATATATTTTAAATGATATAAGTGAAAGAATAAGATTATTTTATGTAGCATTAACTAGAGCTAAAGAAAAGATAATTATTGTTTCTTCTCTAAAAGAAGAATTAATAAATAATAATAATCCTTTAGTTAGTAATGATATAAGAGAAAAATATAATTCTTTTTTAAGTTTTTTATTATCTATTAAAAATATTCTTCAAGATTATATTAAAGATATTAACTTAGAAGAATATTCTATAACCAAAGATTATTTAATAACTAAAAAAGAATTAAATAATTTAGAAAATAATATAAAAGATAAAATTATCTATAAAGAAATAAATATTCCAAATAATATTCTTAAAAAAGGAAATATTTCGAAAAAAATAAATCAAGTAATTACTTTAGAAGAACAAAAAACTTTAGAATATGGTACAAAAATACACCAAGTTTTAGAAATGACTAATTTTCTTAATATACCTAAAGATAATCCTTATTATGAAATAATAAATAATTTAGTAAATAAATTAAATATTACAAAAGATACTATTATATATAAAGAATATGAATTTATTTATGAAAAAGAAGAAATATATCATGGTATTATAGATTTAATTTTAATTCAAGATGATCTTGTTAAAATAATTGATTATAAATTAAAAAATATTACTTCTTTAGAATATCAAAAACAATTAAAAATATATTATGAATATATTAAAAATAATTTTAATATTCAAAATATAAAAGTATATTTATATAGTATTATTAATAATGATTTAGAAGAAATAAAATTTAATTAGATAATAAATAAGATATATTAAAAGCTAAAATTAAAATAATAATACTTAAATAATTAAATGTACCAGGATAAAGAAAGAGAATAGAAGTTATAACAAAACCAATAATAGCACTATAAGTAGAACGATAATGATATTTTAATAAATAAGATATAACTTTTAATATAATAATAGCACTTATAATAAAAGAGATAATAAAGATTATAATATAGATAAAAGTAGAAATGGATATATGTAAAGGATTAGCAATAATATTTAAAAAATATTCATAAAGACCTAAAAGCATTAAAAGAGCACTACTACTAATACCAGGTACTATTTTACCAAAGGCATAGAAAAATCCGGCTAAAATAATTGTCCAAATATTTAAAGTAGAATGATTAGAATAATTATTTATATCTATAATATATAAAAGAAGACCTATTATAAGCGTAATAAAGAAAGGAAGAAATTGAATATTTTTATCTTCTTTTCTTTTTATTTCTTTTAATAAATATGGTATTGTACCAAGTATTAATCCCATAAATACATATGATATATAAAAATATTTATTATTTATTAAATAGAGAAGAATATTACTAAATAAAAATATGCTTAATAATATACCACCAAATATTGGTAATAAAAAAAGACTATTTTCTTTCATATTATCTTTAAAATTAAGTATACTATTAATTATTCTTTCATAAATTCCTAAGATAGTAGCAATAACTCCCCCAGATACTCCAGGTATAATAAAACCTAAACCAATACATAATCCATAAATAAAATTTATCATCTTGACTCCTAATAAAATTTATTAAATAAATTTTATTAATATACTTAGTAAATATTGGTTATATAAAAGAATAGATATCTTCCATAATAATATTGATGGTGATATTATGAAAAAATATATGATTTTATTATTAATGTTCTTAATGCCTTTAAAAGTTATGGCTTATTCTGATTATATTTATAGGGGAGGTAATACTTTAGGTATTGAGATAAATGCTGATGGTATTTTAGTAGTAGGATTCTATCCTATTGAAGGTAAATATAATAAAGGAGAACTTCGAATTGGAGATTATATAAAAGAAGTAAATGGAGTAAAAGTTAATTCTCTAAAAGAATTAACTAAAGAAATTGAAAAATATACTAATGTGGAAAATGTTAATATAACCTATAAAAGAAATAATAAAGAATATACAACTAATTTAAAATTAATTAAAGAAAATGGTATATATAAAACTGGATTATATGTTAAAGATAGTATAACAGGTATTGGAACTCTTACTTATATTGATCCTTCTACTAATATATATGGTGCTTTAGGACACGAAATAGTAGAAAGTAATAGTAAAAGTATAGTGGAAATTAAAGAAGGTATTATTTTTAAAAATTTAATTACTTCAATTGATAAATCGGTAAGTGGTAAAGCTGGTAGTAAAAATGCTAAATATTTTTATGATACTGTATATGGTACTATAACCAAAAATACTAATCATGGTATCTTTGGAATATATAATGCTAATATAGATAATTTAGAACTTATAAAAGTAGGTAATAGTAGTGATATTAAAATAGGTAAAGCATCTTTATTTACGGTTCTAAATGGTTCTAAAGTAGAAGAATTTACAATTAATATTACCAATATTAATGAAACAAGTAATACTAAGAATTTAACTTTTGAAATAGATGATCAAAAATTAATTAATAAAACAGGTGGTGTTGTCCAAGGAATGAGTGGATCACCTATTGTCCAAGATAATAAAATAGTTGGAGTTGTTACTCACGTTATTGTTGATAATCCTTTAACTGGTTATGGTTTGTTTATTACTAAAATGTTAGAAGAGGGTGAAAAAAATTAACTATTCATTTAGTTAATTTTTTGTAATTAAATAATCATTTATGCCGTATTTTTCTTTTTCTGTATCAAAGAATAAATCTTTTCTTGGGGTTTTAAATGTTAGAAAGGCCATAAAGATATAAACTAAGATAATAAAAATAATACTTATCTCTTTTTCATATAATATTGGATTCATTGTTAAAATAAAATAATCTAAAATATTTACTAATAATATAGTTATAAAAAGAATTATAAATGTAACGGGCATATTTTCTCCAAAGGTATAGTAAAAAGGTAAAAACATAATTAGATATATTGGTATACTCATTAAAGCTTTAGTAAATGATGAGATCCAAAAATTTTGATATTTAAGTTTATATTTTTTAATAATAAAATAAGCAATTAAACTTTCTAATAAAATTGTTGTATAAAGCATTTTCATATGTTCCCAAATTGATTCATTAACAGGAAAGAAGATTGCTGTTACATAATTAGGAAATATGTCATAACCAAAATGGGTTAAAAAACATAAAAGAAAAGTTAAAATACTATTTACAATTACCATTTTCTTTAAATTCAATATAATCACCTTATTATTAATATATCAGGATAAAATCATAAAATCGAAGAATTTGTTCTAGAAGCAAGTTCTTTTTTAATTTTGTCAGTATTTAGATAATTAATAAACTTCGGAATTTCATTTTCAAAATTTACTCCTAATCTAAATTGTATTTTAGCCAGACTTTTATTTT
>CANQXT010000007.1 GCA_947627915.1 uncultured Bacilli bacterium | reverse complement strand
TGATTTTTTTGCCATTTTAAAATACCTACTTCCGTAGATATTTTATCACATTCTTCGATTTTATGATTTTATCCTGTTAATATATATTATCTTTTTTCAAAATATACTCTTTGTGATATAATTTACTAAGTTGGTGAAATTATGGAAAAATATCAAGAAATAGAAAGAAGTATTATTAAAAAATTTCGCAAAGGTATATGGCGAGAATTTACAAAAGCTATTAAAGATTATGAACTAATAAAAGAAAATGATAAGATTATGGTTTGTATAAGTGGTGGTAAAGATTCCTTTTTACTTGCTAAATGTATTCAAGAATTAGAAAGACACGGTAAAATTAAATTTAAAGCTTACTTTGTGACAATGAATCCAGGATACAATACAGAAAATTATAATAAAATAATAGAGAATGCTCAAACTTTAAACATTCCCTTAGAAGTATTTGATAGTGATATATTTGCAGTAGCAAGTAAACTTAATCCTGTTAATCCTTGTTATTTATGTGCTAGAATGCGAAGAGGATATTTATATAGTAAAGCTCAAGAACTTGGTTGTAACAAAATTGCTTTAGGTCATCATTTTGATGATGTTATTGAGACAACACTTTTATCAATGTTTTATGGTGCGGAAATTAAAACGATGCTTCCTAAACTTCATAGTGATAATTTTCCAGGTTTAGAGTTAATTAGACCAATGTATTTAATTAAAGAAAATGATATTATCGCTTGGCAAAAAAGTAATAATTTAACTTTTATTAATTGTGCTTGTCCTTTAACTAGTAAAAAAGATGATCAAGAGATGGGTAAGATGGGAAAAAGAAAAGAAATGAAAGAATTAATTCAAAAATTAAGACAAGAAAAAAAGGGCATAGATAATAATATTTTTACGGCCCTAAATAATATTAATATGAATTGTATCTTAGGTTATAAAAAAGATGGCAAGTATACTAGTTTTTTAGATGAATATGAAAAGAAGTAAGCAAAATTACTTCTTTATTTTAATACTTTAATTAGTGTTCGACGATTTACTTCTACATTTTGTTTAATATCAATAGCATCTAATTCTTTAATAGCATTATTTTTAATGGATTCATATAAGCGATTATTACTTGTAAAACTTTCTATAAAATAAGATACATTTAAATTATCATTACTATATTTAGCTAAAGCACAAGCTTTATTAATTATTTCAATAGCTAAAAAAGGATTATGATAATTATCATAATAAGTCCCTGCTGACTTTGAAGTAGCTTTAATAATAATATTTATAATTTTATCTTTTAAATCTGTATCAGGAAATTCTAATTCAAATTCCCCTAATTTATCATTTAAAACTTTATTTAAGATATTATATAATTCTGTTTTATTTGGTTCATTAATTTTAATTGTTTCAAAACGTCGATTAATAGCTTTATTAGCAAAATATTTTTGGTATTCTTCTTCAGTAGTTGTTCCAATTATTTTAATTTCTTTTCGATCAATATATCCCTGTAACATTTTAGCTAAATCATTATCATTACCTCTAACTGTACCAGTACCAAATATTTTATGAATTTCATCAATAAATAAAATACCATTATATTTTTTTAAAACACTAATTATATCACTAATTCTTTTTTCAAAAGTACCGGAATACATTGTATCAGCGATTAATATTTGAGGATCAACGGCATATATTAAACGATTATCTAAAAAATTATTTTTTAATAAATTATGTTTAATGCGATAATTGAGTTCATCAACTAAAACTGTTTTTCCGACACCAGATAATCCTACTAAAAGAGGATTCATATTAGAAATAAAAGCTAATTCAATTTGTTTTATTTCTTTATCTCTACCTATAACTGGTTCAACATTATAATTACGAAAATTAATAACTTCACCATATTCTTCTAATAAAGCAATATCTCTATCTGAAAGAGTAGCAAAAAATAATTCTTCTTTAGTTTCTTCTTCTATTACTTCTTCTAAAGTATTTAAATCTTCTTTACTTAAATTAATATTATTATCTTCTTTATAATTATCTAAATAATCTTTAATAATATCTATTATATTTTGATCTTTGATACTATTTAAATTACCATCATAAGTCCAATAATTATTTTTATATTTATTATTATAATATTTAATAATATCATTTAAATCATATGTTTGACATTCTTTTATTTTATTATTTATTGAACTATCATCTAACCATACAATCATATTTTTAGAATTCTTTTTATTCATTAAATCAGCAAAAGAATACTTTTGACTTGTTGTAAAAAGTTGAGAACCCACTGTAATACCAAAAACCATTTCTTTAAATTCTAATACTTCTAATTTTTTATATCTGTAAGGAACTTTATGAACTTTAAATATAGGTACTAATTTTATATCCGTCATATTTTTCTCCTTTAGTAAAAAATATTATAGTATCTTTTTCTTTATTTGTAAATAACTTTAATTAACATAAATTTACATAATTAGGGATAAGTGTTATAATTTTACTTGGGTGATTTTATGTTAAAATTACAAGGCTTTAGTTTAAGTGTAAATGATAATATATTATTTACTAATTTAAATTTAAATATAAATGATGGCGAAATTCATATTTTAATGGGGCATAATGGAGTTGGTAAAAGTAGTATTGCGAAAGCTATTATGGGTGATAATAATTATCAAGTTAAAGGCCATATTTATTATAATGATGAAGATATAACTAATTTAAATATATATGAAAGAAGTAAAAGAGGTATTTATTTACTTAATCAATCACCCATTGCAATTGAAGGAGTTACTAATGCGGAAATGTTACGTTTAGCGGTAACAGAAAAAACTAATGAACCTTTAAATATTTTTAAATTTAATCAAGAATTAGAAAATATTTGTCAAAGTTTAGAGTTAGATAAAAGTTTTATTCATCGTGAAATTAATGTTGGTTGTTCTGGAGGAGAAAGAAAAAAGATTGAACTATTACATATGTGGATACTTAAACCATCATTAATTATTTTAGATGAAATAGATTCAGGATTAGATGTTGATGCCATTAAAATAGTTGGTAATTCTTTAAAAAAATACTATGAATTATATAAACCTAGTATCATAATAATTACTCATTCAAATGCTTTATTAAATATTTTTGATAATTATTATGTTCATATTTTAGATAATCAAAAAATAGTAAAATCAGGGGATAAATTATTAGCGTTAGATATCTTAAATAAAGGTTATAAAGAATTATCTAATACATTTGTTATAAGTGAGAATAATGAAAATGAATAAATTATTAGTGAGTGATATTATTGAATTAAAAGAAGGAATTTATTTATTAGAAGTTAAAAGTAATAAATTAAAAATAATAACAAATGGTAATATAACTATTTATTTAATTAATACTTTAATAAATAATTTAGATCTTTTAATAAATGATAATAGTTATGTAAATATGTATATTTTTAATAAAAATGTTAATAATAAGTTAGTTATTAACATTCTAGAAGATAATAATACTAAAATAGATTTAAGATATGCTTTTATAAATAATAATGATTATGAATGTGTAATTAATAATAATATTAAAGGTCATAATAATAATTCTAATATAAATATAAGAAATATAAGTAATAATGGTTTAAGTAAAGTAATTATTAATGCTTATATAGAAGAAAGAACAACAAATAATATCGCCTTAGAAGATTTAAAAGGAATTAATAATGGTGGTTTAATCCATATTGAACCTAATATTATTTGTAATAGTAATGAAGTATCTGCTAATCATTTAACTACTATAGGTAGTTTTAATAAAGATATTATTAATTATTTAATGAGTAAAGGAATAAAAGAGGAATTAACTAAAGATTTATTATTAAAAGGATTTCTATATAGTAATATGGATGATTATATAAAAAGTGTGGAGGTGATTTAATGCATAGAGAAGATTTTCCTTTATTAAAACAAGATTTAATTTATTTAGATAATGGTGCTACTAGTTTAAAACCTCAATCAGTTATTGATAAAACAATTGATTATTATGAAAATTATAGTGCTAATGCTCATAGAGGAGATTATGATATTTCTTATAAAGTAGATTTAGAGTATGAAAATACTAGAGATTTAGTTAAAGATTTTATTAATGCTAAAAGAAAAGAAGAAATTGTTTTTACTAGTGGAACAACTGATAGTTTAAATTTAATTGTTAATGGTTTTTTTAAAAATTATCTTGAAAAAGGTGATGAGATAATTTTAACTAAAACAGAACATGCATCTAATATTATGCCGTGGTTTCGGATTGCAGGTTTAACAGGAGCAATAATTAAATATATTCCTTTAGATGATAATCATTTTGTTACTTTAGAAAATTTACAAAAAATAGTTACTCCTAATACGAAAGTTATCAGTTTAGCTGAAATTACTAATGTAGTTGGAGATAAAAGACCAATAAAAGAAATAACTAAATTTGCTCACGAACATGATATTTTTGTTGTCGTTGATGGAGCACAAAGTGTTCCTCATATTAAAGTAGATGTTAGTGATAGTGATATCGATTTTTTAGCCTTCTCAGCTCATAAAATGTTAGGACCAACTGGGGTTGGAATAATGTATGCTAAATATGAACTTATGCAAAATATTGAACCAGTTAATTTAGGGGGAGGAATGAATGAATCATTTGAAAGTCCTTCGAAAATGGTTTTAAAAGAAGTGCCAATGCGTTTTGAAGCTGGTACTCCTAATATTGCTGGAGTTATAGCTTTAGGAGAAGCCATTAAATATTTAAATAAAATAGGTATGGATAATATTTTTAAATATGAAAAAGATTTACGTAAATATTTAATTGAAAAATTAATAAATATTCCCCATATAGATATTTTAAATTTAGAAGCTGATTCGGGTATAGTTGCTTTTAATGTCGAAGGTATATTCTCAGAAGATGTAGCTTATTATTTAAATAAATATGGTATTTGTGTAAGAGCTGGTAGTCATTGTGCTAAACTTACAAAAGATGTTTTAGGAGTTGTAAACTCAATTAGAGTAAGTTTATATTTTTATAATACGGAAGCTGAAATAGATAATTTAGTTGACTTATTAAAAGATAAAGATAAAATATTAAAAGAAATGTTATAAAAGAAAAGAGGAAAATAATGGATAAAGAATTAGGTAGAGAAATAATATTAGAACATTTTAGTCATCCTCTTAATAAAGAAGAAGTAAATGATTCTAAATATCTAAAAGTAAATAGTAATAATCCTAATTGTATAGATAATTTAAATATATATCTTTTAATTGAAGATAATATAATTAAAGATATAAAATTTATGGGTGAAGCTTGTGCTATTTCAACATCATCTACCTCAATTATGATTAAAAATTTAATTGGTAAGAAAATAGAAGATGCTAAAGAATATATAAATAATTTTAATCATATGTGTAATGAAGAAGAGTATGATGAAGATATACTTAATGAAGGTTTAGCATTTCAAGATATATATAAACAAAGTAATCGTAAAAATTGTGCATTACTTCCTTATAAAGGTATATTAAAAGCTTTAGAAGAATATGAAAAGAAAAGTGATTGACAATAGATTTCTCTAATTATTTGAGAAATCTATCTTTTTTTTAATGTTTATGTTATAATAAGCAAGTAAAAAAGCAAGGGAGTATAAAGTTATGAGAGAGTTTAGTGAACAAGAATTAGTAAGAAGAGGAAAATTAGATAGTATCAAAGAATATACTAATCCTTATCCTGAAAGATTTGAAAGAAATTATGAACTAAAAGACGCAATGAATTTACCTGATGAAACAAAAGGGGTTAAAGTTGCTGGTCGTATTGTTTCAATGCGTAAAATGGGTAAAATGTCATTCTTAGTTTTACAAGATATTGAAGGTAAAATACAAGTATCTGTTAAACTTGATTTAGTTGGAGAAGAAGCTTATGAACATTTTAAAAAAGATTATGATCTAGGCGATTTTATGGGTGTATGTGGTGAAGTATTTACAACTCATACAGGAGAAAAAACGATTAGAGCAGAAGAGATAACTTTTTTAGGTAAAGCTTTAAAAGTTCTACCAGAAAAATTCCATGGTTTAACTGATCAAGAGTTAATATATCGTAATCGTCACGTCGATTTAATTACTAATGAAAGAAGTAGAGAAGTATTTTTACTTCGGAGTAAATTTATTCAAGAATTAAGAAAATATTTAAATGATTTAGGTTATATTGAGATTGAAACACCAATTTTAAATATGAAAGCTAGTGGAGCAACTGCTAAACCATTTATTGCGCATCATAATGCTTTAGATATGGATGTTTATTTAAGAATAGCTCCAGAAACATATTTAAAAAGAGCTGTTGTTGGTGGTTTTACAAAAGTATTTGAAATAGCTAGATGTTTTCGAAATGAAGGAATGGATACATCACACTTACAAGACTTTACAATGATTGAAGGATATGGCGCTTATTTAAATTATAAAGATAATATGCTTTTATTAAGAAAAATGTTACAAACTGTTATTCAAAATGTTTTTGGTACATTACAAATAAATATGGGAGATAAAGTTATTGATTTATCTGGAGAATGGCCTAGTGTATCATTTAGAGATTTAATTTTAAAATATAGTGATATAGATATTAAGAAGTTTACAACTAAAGAAAGTTTACTTTCTGAAATTAAAAATAAAAATATTACTATTGAAAGTGAAACACCACTTGAAGATTTAGGTTATGGTAATTTAGTAGATCAACTATATAAGAAAGTAGCTCGTCCTAATATTGTGGAACCAATCTTTTTAACGGAACATCCAATTAGTTTATCACCACTTGCTAGAGCTAATGATGATAATAAAGAATTAACTGATCGTTTCCAATTAGTTATAAATGGAGCAGAAATAATTAATGCTTATTCGGAATTAGTTGATCCACAAGAACAAGAAAAAAGATTACTTGAACAAGCAAGATTAAAAGATAATGGCGATGAAGAAGCAATGCCAATGGATTATGATTATATTGAAGCAATGGAATATGGTATGCCACCAATAAGTGGATGGGGAATGGGAATTGATCGAATTATTCAACTTTTAACTAATAGTGAAAATATTAAAGATGTTGTTATGTTCCCACTTATGAAACCATTAGATTAAAAAGTTAATTGTGCAATAAAAAGACATATGTTATAATAAGGAAAAGCTGTGAAGAAGAGGAGTAAATAACTATTTAATTTTAGAGAGCAAATGGTTGGTGAAAATTTGTATTAAAGGTTATTGAAGGTAGCTTATGAGCTTGTTTTCTAATTTTAGAAAATACGTATAACTGCGTTAAAGTTTCAAAGTGTATACTTAAAAGTATAAATTAAGGTGGTACCATGGACTTAAGTTCATCCTTTAGATAAGGGTGAATTTTTTTTAGAAAGAAGGAAGAAAATGTTAGATAAGAAATATAATGCTTTAGAAAAAGAAGAAAAATGGTTAAATTACTGGCAAGAAAATAAAATATATGAATTTAAAGTAGATAAGAGAAAGGTATATTCTATTGATACACCTCCTCCAACTGTTAATGGTAAAATTCATATTGGTCATATATTCTCTTATAGTCAAGCGGAAATGATTGCTAGATATAAAAGAATGATGGGTTATAATGTTTTTTATCCCTTTGGTTTTGATGATAACGGTTTACCTAGTGAAAGATTAGTTGAAAAAGAACAAGGTAAAAAAGCCCACGAAATAGGTAGAGAAGAATTTTCTAAATTATGTTATGCAACAACTGATAAATATGAAGCTGAATTTCAAGATTTATTTAGTAAACTTGGTGTAAGTACTGACTGGAATATTCATTATAAAACAGTTAGTCCAGAAACAATTAAAATAAGTCAAACTTCTTTTTTAGATTTAATTAGTAAGAATCATTGTTATCATAAAGAAAGTCCTGCTCTTTGGTGTAATGAATGTTTAACTTCTATTGCTCAAGCCGAATTAGAAACTAAGACTATTAAAACAACTTTTAATTATCTTAAATTTAAAACTGTTGAAGATAATGAAGAATTTATTATTGCTACTACAAGACCAGAATTATTACCTGCTATCGTATGTGTTTTTGTTAATCCTTTAGATGAAGAACATAAACATTTAATTGGTAAGAAAGCCCATATTCCAGTTATTAATGTAGATGTTCCAATAATGGGTGATGAAAAAGTAGCTATTGATAAAGGTACTGGTGTTGTTATGTGCTGTACTTTTGGAGATCAAACCGATATAGAATGGTGGAAAAAATATAATTTACCTCTTAAATATATATTTACTGATGATGGTAAAATTATTGATTCTGTTCCTAACTATGGGGGATTAAAAATCAAAGAAGCAAGAAAACAAATCATTGAGGATTTACAAGAACAAGGTTATGTTTTAAAAATAGAAGAATTAGAACACGAAGTTCAAACCCACGAAAGATGTGGTAAAGAAGTCGAATATGCCGTTATGAAACAATGGTTTATTGATATAATGAATCATAAAGAAGATTTCTTAAAGATAGGTAAAGAAATTAATTGGTATCCAAAATATATGTATACCAGATATGAAGAATGGGTTAATAATATTGCTTGGGATTGGTGTATCTCAAGACAAAGATATTTTGGTGTTCCCTTCCCAGTATGGTATTGTGAAAAATGTCAAGAACCAATATTTGCTCACAAAGAAGATTTACCAGTTAATCCTTTAATTGATAAACCAAGAGAAAGTAAATGTCCAAAATGTGGTTGTACTTCCTTTATTCCAGAAACTGATGTAATGGATACTTGGGCAACTTCTTCTGTAACGCCACTTATTAATATGCGTTATGGAGAAAAAGATAATTATGAAGATATATTAAAACCAATGAGTTTAAGAACTAATGCTTCTGAAATAATTAGAACTTGGGATTTCTATACTATTGTTAAAAGTTTTTATCATTTTGGTATTAAACCTTGGGATAATGTGATGATTTCTGGTTTTGTTATGGCCAGTAAGGGTGAAAAAATAAGTAAAAGTAAAGGTAATAGTAAAGTAGAACCAATTGATATTATTAAAGAATATTCTGCTGATGTTATTCGTTATTGGGCAGCATCAGGTAGATTAGGTACAGATATTACTTTTAGTGAAGAAACTTTATTAAGAGGTAAAAAATTAATTAATAAGATTTGGAATGTCGCTAAATTTATTGAAATGCATTTAGAAGATTATGAAGATAAAGAATTTAATGATTTTGAATATGTGGATAAATGGATAATAGGTTCTTTCCAAAATATGGAAAAAGAATTTATTAATTATTTAGAAAAATATGAAATAGGTTTAGCTTTAAATACTTTAGAAAAATTCTTCTGGAATTTCTGTGATAATTATATTGAAATAGTTAAACATCGTTTATATAGACCTGAAGAATTTGGGGTAATACCTCGTTATAGTGGTCAAAAAACTGTTTATATGTTGTTATATAAATTATTACAAGACTTTAGTATTTTCTTCCCATTTATTACTGAAGAAATATTCTCTGTAATATATCATACAAAGAAATCTATTCATTTAACTGAAATAGAAGAATTAAAATATGATTTTAAGGAAGAACAAAAATATGGTGATTTAATGTGTGAAATAATTAGTCTTGTAAGAGGAGAAAAATCTAATAATAATTTATCTTTAAAAACAGTTGTTGAATCATTAGATATCTCTGTTGAAGATAAATTAAAAAATGCCATTGAAAGTTCTATAAAAGATTTTAAAGCAACATTATTTATTGAAGATTTAAAAATAAATGCTTTAGAAAATAAATATCAAATAAATGCTATTGTTTTAAAGAAAGAAGAAGAAAATAATTAAAAAGTCTTGACAATAATTCAAAAATGCGATAGAGTTATAAGAAATTTATAGAGAGGTTCATATGAAAAATATTTTATTAAAACATTATTTTCTCTTTAATAGTTATAATAATCTATTTTTATGGGCAATTTCTGAAAACAGCAACTAATATGATTTTGGTTGCTGTTTTCTTATGGAGGTTTATATGGAGTATAAAGATTTAGAAAAATTATTAACAGATTATAGTGAAAGAGATAAAAAAATGATTTATGAAGCTTATAAGTGTGCTCGTCTTTTACACGAAGGACAATATCGTCAAAGTGGGGAAGAGTACATAATTCATCCTTTAAATGTAGCTATTATTCTTGCTGAGTTACATGCTGATAGAGATACTATTTGTGCAGGACTTTTACACGATGTAATCGAAGATACAGAAGCTACAAAAAAATATATTGCTTATCACTTTAACGATGATATAGCCAATTTAGTTGATGGAGTTACTAAACTTGCTAAAATGAATTTTAATTCTAAAGAAGAATTAAATAATGCTAATAATCGCAAAATAATTACTAGTATTAGAGATGATGTTCGAATTATTATTATTAAACTAGCTGATAGATTACATAATATGCGTACTTTACAATATAAATCAGAATATAAACAAAGAGAAAATTCTTTAGAAACGATGCATTTATTTGTTCCTCTTGCATATTATATTGGTGCCTACCGAATAAAAAGTGAATTAGAAGATTTATCTTTACAATATTTAAAACCACACGAATATTGTGATACTTTAACTATTCAAAAAGAATTAGAAAAAGAAAAACAACCTATTCTAGAAGAAATGCAAGATGTAATTCATCATAAATTATTAACTTATGATTTAAATAATGATATTAAAATAAGAACTAAAAATATTTATGGTATATATAAATATTTATATGAACAACATCAAAAATTAAATAATATCCACGATTTATTTTCTTTAAAAATTATGGTTAATGAAGAATTAGATTGTTATAAAGCTTTAGGACTTATTCATAATGTTTATCATCCTGTTCCTAAGAGATTTAAAGATTATATTGCTAGTCCTAAAACTAACTTATATCAAAGTTTACATACCACTGTTTTTGGTCCCAATAATTTATTAGTTCAAACGCAAATTAGAACTTATGAAATGGATCAAGTTGCTAGTTTTGGATTACCTAGTTATTTTAAAATAAAAAATGGTAATACCCGAGTTATAATGCAAGAAGAATTAAAAGAAAAATTTCAATTTTATAAATCATTAGTTGATATTGATAATAAATTTAGTAATAATGCCGAATTTATTAGAGAAGTAGAAAAAGAATTATTTACAGAAAAAGTTTATGTTTATACTCCTAAAGGAGAAATAATGGAATTACCTAAAGGTGCTACTGTTGTTGATTTTGCTTATCGTATTCATTCCGAAGTAGGTAATACAATGATCGGAGCTATTGTTAATGATGAACCCGTAAAAAATGATTATGTTTTGCAAAATAATGATCGAGTTCGAATTCTTACAAGTGTTAATGCTTATATAGATAAACAAGAACTTTTAAAAGATGCGAAAACTAATTACTCAAGAAGAAGAATAAGAAATATTGAAATGTTTAAATAATATTTCTTTTTTTTAAAAAATGTGTTAAACTTATATTTAGTTTTTAAAGATCATTTCTAAGGAGGTGTTATTTATGACCAACCTAGAAATTGAAGACAAGAAGTTGCATGATGTTATAAAGGAATATCGTGACTTAATATTTCTTTATGATAAGAAGATGCAAAGTGTAAGTAAAACTTACAAAAATGATCCCATTTTACAGGAAAATCTACTAAGTTATTATGGAACCCAGATAAGATTATTAAATAAGTATATTAATAATCCTTATTTTGGGCGGATTGATTTTGTCGATTCAAGTGGCAAAAAAGAAATATGTTATATAGGGAAAGTTGGTATTCTAGATAATGATGAAAACCCTATAACTGTTGACTGGCGTGCTCCTATTTCCAGTCTTTATTATGATTCTTCTTTAGGAAGTGCGAAGTATTTATCTCCCAATGGTTTAATTGAAGGCAATCTCGAATTAAAAAGACAATTTGATATAGCTAATGGTATTTTAAAAAGTTATCAAGATTTAACTGCTGTAGCAAATGATGAATTATTAAAACCCTATTTAAGTGTTTCTGCTGATAATCGTTTAAAAAATATTGTTGCTACTATTCAAAGTGAACAGAACCATATTATTAGAGAAGATCTAAAAGAAAATATTATTATTCAAGGAACTGCTGGTTCTGGTAAAACTACGGTAGCTCTCCATCGTATTGCTTATCTTGTTTATAATGAACAAAAAAATTATCAAGAAAGTTCTTTTTTAGTTATTGGTCCTAATGCTTATTTTATGGATTATATTTCAAAAGTATTACCTGACTTAGAAGTTAATGCTGTAGGACAAAAAACATTCTTAGATATTGTTAATAATTTTTTAGGTGAAAAAATTAAAATAATTGATCAAAATATGCGTTTAGAAATGTTAATGCAAAATAATTTATTAATTAAAAATATTAAATATAAATCTTCTTTAAAATATAAAGATTCATTAGATAAGTATATAAAAGATTTATTAAATAATATTGTTCATGGTGATATAAGTTATGAAGGTGTAACTTTAATTGATCAAAAAACAATTAGTAATTTTATGAATAAAAATAATTTAGGTATAGAAGAAAAAATTAAATTATTAATTAAATATGGTAAAGATTATTTGAAAAAATATGGTGATGATATTAAATATAAATATTGGTTAAAATATAAAAATGAATATTTAAATAGTCAAGATGAAATAAGAAAAAAAGAAATACTAAATATAACAGAAAAATTTAATCAAGATATAATGCATATTGATAAAATTATTAATAATTATTTTCATAATTATAATTTAAAAACTAGTGAATTATATAAAAACTTTATTCTTAATTGTGATAAATATCTTAATGAAGATGATTGTATAATAAATACCCTTCAAGAAAATACTTTAGATTATATTAAAACTAAAACCTTTGGTTATGAAGATTTACCTGCTTTAATACATTTAAATATTATTTTTAAGGGATATAAAAATTATGATAAATATGCACATATCGTTATTGATGAAGCTCAAGATTTTGGTTTATATCATTTTTATGTTATTAAAGAATTATTTAAAAATAGTACTTTTTCTATCTTTGGTGATTTAGCTCAATCAATTTATTCTTATCAAAGTATTAGTGATTGGGAAAGTGTTATTAATGATATCTTTCATAATGATTGTTCTTTAGAAAAATTAGAAAAAAGTTATCGAACAACTTGTGAAATAATGAGTAGTGCTAATATTGTAGCTAAACATTTTGGTTATGGAAATGCTATATCGGTTTTAAGACACGGTAATAAAGTTTTATTAGATAAGAATATGGTTAAAGAAAATTATTATTTAGAAAAAATAAATTATTTTCAAAATAAAGGTTATCAAAGTATTGCTATTATATGTAAATGTGAAAAAGAAAGTAATCTTGTTTATAAGATGTTAAAAGATAAAATAAAGATAGATTTAATAACTAATAAGAATACTAAATATAATGGAGGAGTATGTATCTTAACAAATTACTTAGCTAAAGGATTAGAATTTGATGCCGTAATTATTAATGATTTAAATAAGTATGATATTAATAATACTTTAGATATGAAATTATTATATGTATCAATGACTAGAGCATTACACGAATTAATTATTCTTTATAATGAAGATAATGATTTGGTAAAAGAATTAAACGTCTAATTTGTGTAAAGTTTCTTGCAATATGTTGTTCTATGTTTTAATATATCTAAATAGAAGGAGATTATAATGACAATAGAAGAAATAGAAAATTATAGAAACTTTATAAAAAATATGTCAGATATAGAAAGAGAAGAATACTTTAAAAAAATATCTACTGGAGAAATAAAAGCCCCATATACTGGTTATCCCCACTTAGATAGAGTATGGTTAAAAAACTATGATAAACAATTTTTAGTAGGTTCAGTTCCAAATATGACAATAACAGATTATATGAAAAGTCATAATCCTCAAAAAGAAGATTTGAACGCTATAAGTTATTTTGGCAAACATATTAAATATGGCGAATTATATAATCATATTGATGAAGCTTCAAAAGTTCTTACAAATTTAGGATGTCAAAAAGATGAAAGAGTAATGTATCTAATGGCCAATATTCCAGAGACAGCATATTTATTTTATGGTGGTTCACAAATTGGTGTTGCATCAGATTATGTTGACCCTCGTCCTGATAGCATAAATCCTAAAATTAGTTCTAGTAAAGTATTACAATTAATTCAAAATGAAAAAAGTAAATACATTGTAGCATTAGATCAATGTTATTTAGCTATGTTAAAACCTATAGAAAAAGAATTACGGGATTTAGGTATTGGTGAAATAGTTATAGTTTCAGCAAGTGATTCAATGGATGTTAAAACTACAATGAATTATTTAAGCGAAACTGCCAATTTCGAAGGTTTAAAAGCATTAAAGCAAAAACTAGCTAAAATGAAAAAAATAAATGAATTAGTAGCTAATGCTCGTCAAAATTCTATTATTCCTACTTTAGATTATAAACAATTAGTGGCTGGAAGTGAATATACTCAATTTAAAAAAGCAGAATATAATCCTAATCAATTGGATTTAATAGTACATACCTCAGGTACAACAAGTTCAATGCCTAAGCCAATAACTTTAACTACCGATAACTTAAATTCTTATGCTGAACAAACAATTGGAGCTAATATGCCAATGGGTCCTGGTGATAAAGTTCTTCATATGTTACCTTATTTTGCAGCTTATGGTGTTGTAGATGTTACTCATGCTGGATTATTTCACGGTTGTGACTTAATTCAAATTCCAGAATTTGCTCCAGCAAATTTAGGAAAATTAATTATGAAATATAAACCACAAATAATAATGGGCCCACCTTCATGGTTCTTAGGATTATTAAAAGATACATCTTTAAAAAATAAAGATTTATCATTTTTAAAGATGGTTAGTTGTGGAGGAGATGTTTTAGAAATTGAAGATGAAATAAAATTAAATGATTTTTTAGCATCTCATAATTGTAATATAAAAATGTCTAAAGGCCATGGCATGTCTGAAACAGCAGGTTGTGGATCTAATGCCATTGGCAATTATAATAAATTAGGAAGTATGGGAATACCTATGCCACGTGTTGTTTATGGGTTAATAAATCCCGAAACAGAAGAATTATTAAGATTCGATGATCAAACAGAAAAACTAGAAGGTGAATTAATAATCCATGGACGTACTATATCATCAGGTGTATTGGATGATAAAGAATATATTAATCATGTAAATTATGATGGAATAGATTTTATTCGTACTAAAGATATAGCCCAAATGGATAGAGATGGAATTATGAATTTCTTATCTAGAAGTGATAGATCATTTACTAGATATGATGGATTTAAAATAAAGCCACACGTAATAGAAAATTTGTTAAAACAAGATGAAAATATTAAATATTGTGTTATATCTCCAATATATGATGAACAACGTTTTGGTAATATAGTTATGGCAACAATTGTATTAGAAGATAATGTTGAATTATCAGATGATGAAAAATTAATTTTTGTTCAAAATATTATTAATAAATACTTTATTCAAAATTCAGAAGTTTCTTCAAGACAAATTCCTTACAAAATTAGATTTAGAAATTCATTAATATATTCTTCAAATAGTAAAAATGATTATTTAGCTTTATCTAAAGAAGGATTAAATGGTGATGAATTTACTATTGAAATTGAAGAAACAAATATTTCAGTTGATTCATTAAAAGTATTACCACCTAAAAAAGGTTATCAAAGAAAAATTCAAAAATAATTTTGAATTTTTTTTTACATATACTGCACATATTTAATGACATTTTATTATTTTTTTGATAAACTTATTATGTAAAGTAAAGGTGGTTAAAAATGAATCAAACGCCAATGTTTTTAAATATTTTTTCTCTATTAATATTAATAATTTTAGATATTGTATTTTTTTCAAAAAAAAGATTACATAAAATAGAGGATAATTTATATGCATTTTTGTTAGTTATGGAATCTGTAACGATTTCTATTGGAATTGTACTAGGAGGAATATTAACTGTTAATTTTGCTAATAAACTTTTTATAATTGCTGTATTAAATAAACTATATTTAATTGGTTTAATTATTTCTAGTTCTGTATTTGCTTATTATACTTATTGTATTTCTCATCTTTATAATCCAAAGAATAATACTCATAAAATTGTATATTTTTCTTTTTTAACATTTTCTATGGTACTTACTATAATTCTTCCAATTGATGTTAATGAAATTAATGGGGTTGCTGTTACATCTGGTTTAGCACTTGATTTTACTTCTATAATTTCTGTTTTGCTATATATAGTATTATTTATATTACTATTTATTGAACGTAAAAATTTTTATAATAAAAAATATATACCAATGTATATATTATTAATTGAAAGTATATTTACAACAGTTATTCAAATGATCTATCCAAACTTAAATTATTTTATTAATCCTTCTGCAGTTATAACTTGTTTAATTATGTACTTTACAATTGAAAATCCCGATGTAAAAATGATTGAACAATTAAATTTAGCTAAAGAACAAGCAGAAAGAGCTAATCACGCTAAAACAGAATTTTTATCAAGTATGTCTCACGAAATAAGAACACCACTTAATGCGATTGATGGTTTTAGTCAATTAATCTTAGAAGAAGATAATATCGATTCTATTAAAGATGAAGCTAGAGATATTATGATGGCATCTCAAAATTTATTAGAAATAGTTAATGGTATTTTAGATATTTCTAAAATAGAAGCTAATAAATTAGAAATAGTTAAAGTTGAATATGAACCAAAGAAAATATTTGATGAACTAGTTAAATTAACTAAAGCTAGAATTGGTGATAAACCTCTTGAATTTAGAGTTAATATTGCTTCTGATTTACCTGATTATTTAAATGGTGATTATGTAAGAGTTAAACAAGTTATTCTAAATTTACTTACAAATGCCGTTAAATATACTAAAGAAGGTTTTGTTGAATTTAATGTCTCTACCGTTAAAAAAGATAATGTATGTCGTTTAATAGTTAGTGTTAAAGATAGTGGCATTGGTATTAAGAAAGAGAATTTAGATAAAATATTTAGTAAATTTGAAAGATTAGATTTAGATAAAAATATGACTATTGAAGGAACAGGATTAGGACTTGCTATCACTAAAAAGTTAGTTGATTTAATGCACGGTAAAATAGTTGTAGATTCAACATATGGTAAAGGTTCAACATTTACAGTAGCTATAGATCAAAAAATAGTTAATAAAGTAAAAGTAATTGATGCCGTAGTTAAAGAAAATAAGAAATTAAATGTTAAAGATAAGAAAGTTCTAATAGTAGATGATAATATGATTAATTTAAAAGTAGCAGCAAGATTATTATCAACATATAAAGTTCAAACAGAAGAAGTATCTAGTGGTTTTGATTGTTTAAAGAAAATTGAAGAAGGAAATAAATATGATTTAATTTTACTTGATGATATGATGCCAAAGATGAGTGGAGTAGAAACTTTTAAAAAATTACAAGAAATAGAAGGATTTAATACTCCAGTGGTAGCTTTAACAGCAAATGCAATTGCCGGTATGAAAGAAAATTATTTAAAAGAAGGATTTAATGATTATATATCTAAACCAATTGATAAAAATGAATTAGAAAGAGTTCTTAAATTGTATTTAAATGCAAAATAGATAAGATTGTGATATAATCATAATAGAGAGAAGGTATAAAATGAGAGATGTAAGTATATTAACGGATAATGGGGTAGATTTAGATAGTGCGTTAGAATTATTAGGAGATCTTGAATTCTATGATGAAACATTAACTAGTTTTTTAGAAGAAAATAAAACAAGAATACCTAATATTGAAAAATATAAAAAAGAATTAAATATGAATGATTATGCTATTTTAGTTCATGCTCTAAAAAGTGATTCTAAATATTTAGGATTTAAAAGTTTAGCTGATATAGCTTATGTTCACGAACTTGCCAGTAAAGCTAATAATGTTGATGAAGTTCTCGCAAAATATGATGAATTAATGGCTGAAGTTAAAAAATATACCGAACTTGCTTTAAAATATTTAGGATAGGAGAAGATAGAAAATGAAAAAAATATTAGTTGCTGATGATTCAAAAATAATTAGTAATATTGTCGATCGAGCATTTAAAGATGAATATGAAACTGTGGTAGCAGTTAATGGTAAAGAAGCGATAGATATTATTAAAAATAATATTGATGATTCTATTATAGCTTTATTACTTGATTTAAATATGCCTGATGTTGATGGTTTTGCTGTATTAGATTATTTTAAAGAAAATAATTTATTTAAAAGAATACCAGTTATAATTATTACAGGAGATGTTCAAAAAGAAAGAGTCGATCGTGCTTTTAATTATCCTATTGTGGATGTTTTAGCTAAACCATTTACATTTGATAATGTTAGGGAAGAAGTAGCTAAAATTATTAATATGAATAGCTTTTAAGGTTATAAATGGATAAAGAAATATTACAAAGACTTACTTATGGATTATATTTAATAAGTAGTAATGAACATAATAAATTAGTGGGATGTATTGTTAATACTGTTGTGCAAATTACTAGTGAAGATCCTATTTTAAGTGTAAGTGTCAATAAAAATAATTATACTAATAAAGTATTAAAAGAACAAAAGAAAATAGCTATTAATATCTTATCTTCAGATATTGATCCTGATATTATAAAAATATTTGGTTTTCAATCTTCGAAAAATGTTAATAAATTTTTAGATGTATCTTATAGTCTAATTGATGAGATGCCTATATTAAAGAAAGGCATTTGTGGTTATATAATTGGTGATATAATTGATGTAATTGATGTAAATACCCATAATATCTTTTTGATTAAAGTTACTAATTTAAAAAAAGTAAATGATAATGATAACTTAACATATGATTATTATCGAAAATTTATGAAAGGAAAATCTCCTAAAAATGCTCCAACATACATAGAAGAAAAAGTAGAAAGTGATGATAAAGTATATCGTTGTATGATATGTGGACACTTATATAAAGATAGTGAAAATGAAGTTAAATTTGCTGATTTACCTGATGATTGGGTTTGTCCTGTATGTGGGGTAGGAAAAGATAAATTTGAAAGAATTCAATAAAAAAATACAGATTATTAATCAAGTCTGTATTTTTTTATTATCTATTATTCTGTAGGTTCTGGCGATACCATATCACTTACGTTAGTATCAATTGTTTTAGTACTAATAGTTAAACCAGAACTCATATTATCTTTAAAGATAGAATAAGCAGATCTAACAACAAAAGTATAATTACCACCACTTGGAACAATATAATTGAAACTATTACTATTTGTATAACCAATATAAGTTTCCGTACCATCACTATTCTTTAAATAAACTTGATATCCTAAACTACCTATATAAGTATTATTATATGTAATTCTCTTTTCGTAGTAAGAATCAGCATACTTATCATAATATTCATTAAAATGTTTAGATAAATAATTTGGATCAATAGCACTAGGTGTTGCAATAGGATCCCATTTAATAGTTATTGTATTACCACTAAAAGTATAATTACCATTAGTAGGATTTTCTAATTTACTATATCTTTCTGATACTTCTGTAGGTTCAGATCCCTTTAAGAAATATTCGCTTACACATTTACTTGATGGAGTATATTCACTACATAATTGAGCAGGGAATGTTTCTAATTCAACTTTAACTGATGTAACAGTTTTTGGCTTAGTAAATCTTTCATTTTTCTTATGAATATTTGATGCTAAAGCACTCATCATTTCTTTTCTTGCTTTAGAACCAACACTACTAGTTAAATATAATTTATCAGTACTAGCATTATCATATATATGATCATATCCATACCATAAAGCAATAGAGTATGATGGAGAATAACTTTCCATCCAAACTTCACGAATAGCATTTGATGGTAAATTATGATCACTTTTATCTTTTGAAGAAAGGTTAGTTGTTCCTGTCTTAGCAGCTATATCAGTACCTGAAACACTTTTACCATTATAGACATCTTTTAGAATATCAGTAATCATAAATGATGTAGCTTCACTTAAAACTTTTTCTTTAGTGTAACTATTTGTATATTCTTTACCCGTTTCAGTATTAGTTACTTTGGTATAACTATAAGGTTCAATATAATAACCACCTCTTGCAAAAACACCATATGCTGCTGATAATTCAAGTGGAGTAGTACAATTTATTGAACCAATAGCAGAAGATTCAAATAATTCTTCTCCATAATCGATACCAACACTATTAACATAATTACCAATTAAATTTTTATCATATTTCATAACTGCTTTAAATGCTAATAAAGCTGGAATGTTACGAGAATCAACTAAAGCATAACGCATTGTTATTAAGTGTTTATAACTATTATCATAGTTTGAAATACTTGTACCATCTGAGTAAGTAGTTCTTTCATCTAAGAACATTGCATAACTACTTTTACTAATATTTTCAATATACATTGCATAATCAAATATTGGTTTAGCTGTAGATCCTGGTTGTCTTTTGATATCTGTTGACATAATGTAACCACCTGGAGTATAACCTCTACCACCAGATAGGGCTACTATTGAACCATCGACTGTACTAGTAACAGCTATACCTTCCGTTATAACATCATTAGGAAATTTATAAACATCACCATTTTCAACTTTTTGCACTTCTTCTTGAACTTTTAAATCATATGTTGTTTGAACAATATAACCACCTTGTTTAACATTTATGTTTTCTTTATCTAATATTTCTTTAGCAGTGTAATCAATTAATACTTGAAGTTCACTTACATTACTATTATTCTTTTCTTGTTTCTTTAATAAATTTTGAATTGGTATAGCAAGTACCATATCTCTTTCTTCTTCAGTAATATAACCGTGTCTAACCATTAAATTTAAAACTGTTTTTTGTCTTTCTCGACTATTAATTGGATTTTTATATGGATTATAACCATCTGGAGCTTTAAACATACCAATTAATAAAGATGCTTCAGCTAAGTTTAAATCTTTACAAGATTTACCAAAGAAATATTGACTAGCTTGTTCTATACCTCGAATACTATTATCTTTTAAATTAATATTATTAGCAGAAGCAAAATCTTGACTATTTAAATAAAATTCAATTATTTCATCTTTCGTATAATTAGCTTCTAGTTTAAAGATAGACATATATACATCTTCAAATTTACGAACAATACCAGCAAAACCGTGGGATACTGTTCCAGTGTAAGTTTGTTTAATAAGTTGCATATCTAATGTTGAAGCTCCACCAGCATTTTGACCTAATACTTGTAAAATAGAAGCTTTTAAAAAACGAAATAAGTCAATACCTTTATGTTGAAAGAATCTTGAATCTTCTGTAGCAATTAAAGCATCAATAACAACATCTGGTATTTCATCATAGGTTAATAATGTTGTATTAGCTTCTCCAACTTTTCCTAAAATACTACCATCTATAGCTAAGAAAATTGTTGGTTCTTTTTGATATAATTCTTCTTTTTCAAAATTAGGAGAAATTATAACAATATATAACGCAAATGCTAATATAATACTAACGACAAATATAGCTCCTACTAAAATAATTCCTAATAAAAGTCTAAAAATATTTATTTTCTTTTTTTTCTTTTCTTTTACTTTTAACTCTTTATTCATAAAAGTCCTCCAATTACATCTACATATTTTATATAATCTAATCCTTTAATATAATTATATTCTAAAAGATAACCATTATTTTTAATAAATTCATACGGTATACTTTTTCTCTTATTATTATCAATATAATTAATAAAATCAGGACCATTTAATAAATATATTTCTTCATTAATTCTTATTATTAAAAATACTATCCCATTATGTTTAATAACATTTCTAATATGTTGAATTTGATGGGGATGAACATTATTTAAAGGAAATGATGTATGGGAATTAGTATTCTTAGCATCAAATTCAATATATTTTCCTTTATAAAGTCCATTATAATCTAATGTTGAATGATATGCGAAATATGCTTTATCAATTATTTGTTTATTATCTTTATAACTTACTTTAACAACTCCAATAGGAGTAGGTTTTTTATATATTAGAGCAATATCTTTTTCTAATAAATATTCATTAGTTTGATTAATAATATTTTCTAAATCCATTCCTCTATTAGCATAATTAATTGTTTTATGAAATTCTTTTTTTAAATTATTTGGATAATTCACATATTTCACCTATAATGATTATACCATATTTTTATAATTTATAAACAACTTCCGAAAGAATTTTCATTTAAATGTCAAGAAAAAAACACAATTAAGATTGTGTTTCAATAAAATAAGCATAGTATTCATCAAATGTTATATTATGTTCGTGGATATAAGTAGCAGCATCTATTCCCACATAACGATAATGCCAAGATTCAAATTCATAACCAGTAATATTAACTTTATCAACTGGATATCTTAAAATAAAACCATATTTATAAGCATTATCTAATAACCATTGATAAGCTTCTGATTCGTGAAAGTTTTTACTATTAGTACCTATTGCAAACATATCAAAAGCATAACCTGTTTGATGTTCGGAAAAACCTGGTCTAGCTGCAATTTTATCAGCATATTCTGTGCCTTGTTTTTTATAATCGTTGTACACATTAGTTTGACTTTCATAAGTTCTATAAGATGAATTAATTATTAAACTATATCCAGCACTTTTAGCAGCATTCCATAAATTTAAAAAAGCATTATAAGTATCTTCCGTAACTTGTTGACTACCTAATTCTCCATAAGCATAAGTTAAAGGAATAGTTACTAAATTTTCTGGTGTATATGTTTCATCTAAATAATAATATTTGTTAACTAACATTAATTCTTTTTTAGTAATATCTGTTTTTAGAGGATTCTCATAATATGGTGTATTTGTTTTTGTATTAACTTTTTCAATAACATCGCGTAATGTTAGAGTAGGATTATTTTGAAAATAATCTAGATAGTTATAAAACTTATCATAAATAAAGAATTCTTCTTTAGCAATTGCTATGTAAGTATCATTTTTTTCTTGACCTAAGATATATTCAATTTCTTGATCTTTAAATTTCTTTTGAATAAATTCTACATCTTCATCATTATAACCAACTGTTTTTAATTTATACTCATAAGTTTGTTCATATTCTTTTTGTTTTTTTATTTTGTTATATGAATATAACCCAATTCCTCCAAGTATAATTATCACAATTGCTAAGATTATTATTTTTTGGACACTTTTCTTTAATTTTAATTTAGACATATCATCACCTATAATAATATTGTATCAGAAAAAGAATGTTTTTGAAACTATTATTAATAAGATATATAGCATATATTAATAATAATTTTCATAAAAATATTTTAGTTAGGTGATGATATTTGAAAAAATATATATCTATTACAGAATATTTTCAAAATCAAACTAAAGATCAAAAAGGTAAAAGAAAAAGATATATTTATTTATTATATATATTATGTATAATTTTATTTATTTTATCTTTAGGAGTATTAATTAAATGGACATATGATAGTTATAAAATAAAAAGGATAAATAAAGAAATCAATATTATGAAAAATAGTAATAATAGAGAAGGAATATTAGTAAATGAACCAAGTAATAAAAATAGTAATTATTATTATTATAGTTCTTTTCCTTTTTATGAAGTTAATTTTTCTAATTTATTGAATAAAAATAATGATTTAGTGGGTTTTATTTATTTAAAAAATACCCTTATTAGTTATCCAGTTGTAAAAACAAATGATAATAATTTTTATTTAAAACATTCATTTGATAAAACTCCCAATAGTGCTGGTTGGGTATTTATGGACTATCGTAATGATTATAATGTATTAGATGACAATACTATTATTTATGGTCATTCAAGAAAAGATGGTTCTATATTTGGAACTCTTAAAAATGTTTTAAATACTACTTGGCAAAATAATAAGGATAATTATGTTATATATTTTTCTACTTTAAAAGAAAATATGCTTTTTCAAATTTTTTCTATTTATACTATTAAAGAAGAGAGTTATTATATTAAAACTAATTTTAATAATAACATAGAAAAACAAGAATGGATTGAAACAATGAAAAAAAGAAATATAGCAAAAATTACTACGGATGTTAATGTTAATGATAAATTTCTAACATTATCTACTTGTAAAAATAGAAGGGGAGAGCGTATTGTAGTTCAAGCAAAGTTAATAAAAAAACAAATTATTAATTAATAGAATAAATAGAAAAATATTTCATATAGTTAAAATGAAGGAAGTTGAAGTTATGAAAAAATTTTTCTATTTAAGTTTAATATTTGTTACCTTATTCTTTATGGCTAACAATTCTGTTAAAGCATTAACAACTTGGAAATTTGAAGATTGGCAAGATGGTAAAGATTATGGAACAAAAACTAAGGTTTCTTCTAATATAACTAATCTTAAAGGTGAAAAAGAAGAAAAAGAAGGAATGAAAAGGGGACCATACAATAAAGCTAGTAAAGGTATTATAAGTTCTGGAGTTACCGAAGATGTATATGTTGGATTAAAGAAAGATGATTATCAAAATTCAGAATTATTTGAATTATCAATTGCTATAAATGGACAAAATAATGCTTATTTAACAGAAGCAGTTGTTATGACTCAAAAAAGTGGTGATAAATTTATTATAACCGCTAATAATTGGACAAAAGATAAAAAAACAATTGCTACAATTGATACTGATGGAGTATATACTTATAGATGGGAATATAAGAAAAGTAATAATAAGGTACTAGTTAAGTTTACGGTTCTTGATTATGGTAAAGAAATTGGTACAACAGATTTTGTTGAATTAGATGTAGATGCTTCAAATGTTAGTAATGTAAGATATTTATGGGCCTGTAATATTAAAGCAAATTATGGTGTAGATATTTATACAACTTTACCACCTAAACCTGATGCAGAAAATCCCAAAACGGCTGATATCAACATTTTCTTCTTTATAGGTTTATTAGGAATTAGTACTTTAGGTTTATTTACCTTAAAAAAAGAATTATCTTAATGTATACTTTTAAATAAGTATACTTTTTTTAAACCTTATTTTTTTATTTAAATAATATTATAAAAATATAAATAAACATTGTATAAAGAACAAATGTTTGGTATAATACTAATGGATACATTTGGAATATATCAGATGTTTTCCCTTTCAATTATCATAAGATAAAAGAAAGGTGGTGATATTTATGACGAAAAGAGAATTTTCTCAATTTATTATAATATTACTCCTATTCTTAGTTGTAATTATTTTACTTCTAAAATAGAAAAAACATCTGATTTCAACAATCGTTGATTTCAGATGCAACCAATAAGGGATAACATCTGATTCCAGTAATCAAATGTATCCTTTTTTATTTTATGCAAGTTTCCTTGACATATTCAATATAACATAAAAGTGTACTTTTATCAAGTATTCTATACTCAAACTCAGGATAAAGTGTGTTTTCTAAATAGTCCTAATTTCTTTATAAAGCAGATTGCATTAAGAACAAAAGTTTGGTATAATTTTTATAGGGAAACTTAATTGTTGAGTGCTTGCCAAACTTCATAAAAAGAAGGGAGGCTTGATATTATGAAGAAAAAAGATTTATTAATCTCATTTCTAATACTAATTATCATTTTATTAATAGTCTCTGTAATGATTCTATGTATAAAGAAATAGCACTCAATCTAGCATAGATTAAGTGCTTACCACTTAAGGGCAAGTACTCAACTCGGCAAAGTTAAGTCTTCCCATTTTATTTTATGCAAGTTTCCTTGACAAATACATAATAACATAAAAGTGTGCTCTTATCAAGTATTCTATACTCAAAGTACAAAAGTATGAGTAACAATCAATCTGATTCTTTAAAGGAAAACGTCCAATAATTTTTAAGCAACAGAAAAAGTTAGTTAATATAATTTTTACTTTCTAAATTGTCAAATTTTTTTAATAAAATATATTATTTTTCGCACAAATGTTTGTTATACTTTTAGTAGGGAAACTTAACTGTTGAGTACTTGCCAACTTTCTTTTGGAAAGGAGGCTTGATATTATGAAGAAAAAAGATTTATTAATCTCATTTCTAATATTAATTATCATTTTATTAATAGTCTCATTGATGATTCTATGTATAAAAAAATAGTACTCAATCTGCAATAGATTAAGTACAAACCCTTATTAGGTAAGTACTCAACAAGCAAAAAGTTAAGTACTCCCTTTTTTATTTTATGCAAGTTTCCTTGGCATATTCATAATAACATAAAAGTGTGCTTTTATCAAGTCTTCTTATTTGAACCATAAAAGTGTGAGTAATAATTTATAAAGTGCCTTAATAAAATTTGATCATTTTTTAATACTTTTTCTAAAAATATTTTTTCGTTAAATGCTCCTCTTTTTGAACTTTTGGTATTGGCAATAGCAATGACATCGTCTAAAGTAACATTTTCAAGTTTAACTAAGTATTTTATAATTTCTAACATATCAGCTAATTCTTATATTCTATCTTTTCCGGTTGCACTTAAAACTTCTTGATATTCCTCATTTAATTTTTTTTCTAATTCAATTTTATATTCGTCATCTGTTAGGATTCTAGTAATTGGTTCCTCTCCATTTGATTTAATTATTTCTGGTATTTTATCTCTTACTAATTTATTATATATTTGTTCCATAATTTATCTCCTTATCGTTATGATAGTAGTAATAAAAAATGACACTTAATTTTTCATTGAATTAAATGTCTAAACAATATTAATTGGGTAGGCATTCAACTCGCTAAAACTGAATGTTCCTTTTTTTATTTTATGCAAATTTCTTTGACATATTAATAATACTATAAAAAAAGAACTTTTTACAAGTTCTCTATATAGAAGTTCGAAAAAATTCGAACAGAAATGCCAATGGTGTCTCCGAGGTGATTCGAACACCTGACCGATCGCTTAGAAGGCGATTGCTCTATCCAGCTGAGCTACGGAGACAACTGAACAAACTAATTATATAACAAAAGAAGTAAGATTTCAACAAAAATGTTACATAAGTTATTAGCTAGCTCAGGGAATAGAGTAATCGAATTCTTGACTGAAGTTTATCTCTTAAATAAAGTTTGCATCCATTAAAACATCATCAACAAAGAAAATAGTTTCATAAATATCATAATTATCTCGAATAGATAAAGCGATAGAATATTTTACTTCTTCAATAATTTTGTTATCATCTAAACTTAATATAGCGTTATTAAAACTTAAACTAACACTATTTTCTAATATTTCATATTTTAATAATTCTGCCGAAGCATTTAAATAACTAATTAAATTAGTTTCATAAGTTGGTGATGCTTTTAATTTTTCAATAATTATTTCTACTTTTTCCTTATTAGTATTAGTATAAGTAGTAATAGGTATATAATAAGATATATTATCTAGTTTACTAATATAATAAGTTGTTATTTTATTAATATTTTTCATACTTGTTAAATCATATATTTTATTAATTCCATAATTTCTATCTAATGTATTAGGTAAAGTAATATTACTATTAGGTAACTTTAATAAATGTTCTCCTTCAACAAAAAGCATTATTTGTTTAACTTCTTTTATTTCTGTAAGAGAGTAGACTAAAGCTTCAATTAATTTCTCTTCTTTATCTCTTGTTACATTTAATAATTCTTTAGTGAAATTAATTTTTAATAAACCATCTTCTAAACTTTTATTAATGATTTTAGTATTTTCGGGAATTATTGGTTGAAAATTATTGGGTAGATAATTAGTATTTTCTTTATTATATGTTAATTTAGTAATTATTTCTTCAATTAAATCTAAAGTATCATCACTATTTTTAATAACGGGAAAACGCGCAACAAAATTATTATTATCTATTAAATATATAGGAATAGTTGTGGGATTAGTATAGGTAATAGTGGTTTTAATTTCATCTTCGTTTGCATTAGGAAAAAAATAGAGAATAGTCAGAATAAATAAAGAAACAAAAATAATAAATAATTTTTTATAGGCTATTTTTTTTAACAATCTAATCACCTATTTAAATTATATTAGTTTATTATTTTTTTAAGACATAAGAAAAGAGAATTAAATAATTTAAATAGTTAATTCTCCTAATTTAAGTAATTCAACGACAGCTTGAGCACGACTTTTAACACCTAATTTTTGCATCGTATTTGATATATGATTACGTACTGTTTTTTCACTTATTTGTAAATGTTTAGCAATTTCTTTCGTTGTTTTATTTAGGACTAGTAAGTTAAAAACTTCTTGTTCTCTTGCTGTAAGTATTCCTTTACTCATTAAACCATCCTTTCATACTCATAGTATTTTATGAGTAAAAAGGTTTTTTTGCTAATCATATTTAGTCAATTTTACCTAAAATATAATCTATACTAATATGAAATTTAGAAGCAATATCATATAAAATAAGCGTTGGCATTTGATAATAACCATATTCATAACCAGTCCAAGTGCTTCTTGAAATATTAAAAAGTTTAGCTATTTTAATTTGAGTTAAATTATTATCTTTTCTAATCTTTTTAATTCTTTCTAACATTAAATCTTTATTTATTTCTTGGCGATAATTAGAATATTTTCTAATTTTAGTTAATCCTAAAATATAATCAATTGAAACATCAAAATAATTACATAACGTATTTAAATGATTAATAGGCATTGTATCTCTATCAATTTCATAAGAAGTATAAGTAGTTCTGTCAATTCCCAAAACATTTGCTACGTCAATTTGACGTAATTGAGCATCTTCTCTCAAGCTTTTTAATTTATCCATAAATAACCACTTTCTAGGCATATTATATATGTTATCTATTTTAGAAGACAAAAAAGTGGATAAATTTGGACAAAAATGTTGCATTATTAAAAAAAAGTGGTATAATTTAATTGTTAGGTAAAATGCATTTTTAATTACCTAATACCACAATTTTTTAATATAGTACTTAATTGTACTAAAAAGAGAGAGGAAATCCTTTCTTTTTTTATTTAAAAAATTACTTATTTATAGTAAAATATAGTTATGAAGAATTTATTAGATTTAAAAATTGAAGATTTAGAAGATTATTTTATAAGTATTGGAGAAAAGAAATATAAAGCTCTTCAAGTTTTTGAATGGTTATATATTCATAAAGAATATGATATAAATAATTTTACTAATATAAATAAAGATATAAGAAATAAATTATTAAATGATTTTAAAATTAATTTTATTAGTATTAAAAGAAGAGAAGTAGGAGATTTAGTTAAGAAATATTTATTTGAACTAGAAGATCATAATTATGTTGAAGCAGTTTTAATGTACCACGATTATGGTTTAAGTGTTTGTATATCTAGTCAAGTTGGTTGTAATATGGGTTGCAAATTTTGTGAAAGTGGTCGTCTTAAAAAAGTTCGTAATTTAGAAACATATGAAATGGTTGAACAAATTTTATTAATAGAAAATGATATTAAGGATAAAATTAATAATGTAGTAGTAATGGGTATTGGCGAACCATTTGATAATTATGATAATTTAATTAATTTTTTGAAGATTATTAATCATCCTAAAGGTTTAGCTATAGGTGCTAGACATATAACAGTATCTACTTGTGGTATAGTTCCTAAAATAGAAGAATTTAGTAATTTAGATTTACAAATTAATTTAGCTCTTAGTTTACACGCTCCCGATGATGAAACTAGAGATAAAATTATGCCCATTAATAAAGTGTATAATATAAGTAAAGTAATGAGTGCTTTAAAAAAATATATTTCAAAAACTAATAGACGAGTTACTATAGAATATGTTATGCTTAATATGGTAAATGATAGCATTGAACATGCCAATAAATTAGTTCTTTTATTAAAAGGAATGAATGTTTATGTTAATTTAATTCCTTACAATGAAACCAAAAATATTGATTTTACCAAAAGTAAAAGAATAAAAGAATTTAAAGATATATTAATTAAAAATGGTCTTAATGTTACTGTTAGAAAAGAATTTGGTGGTAATATTAGTGCTGCTTGTGGACAACTTAGAAGTAAAGAGGTGTAAAGATGAAAGTATGTTATATGACTGATTCAGGACGAGTTAGAAGTCATAATGAAGATAGTGTTACAATATTAAAAAATGAAAGTGACGAATATTTATTAGTTGTAGCTGATGGTATGGGTGGACATCGTAAAGGAGAGGTAGCATCAAGTATTGTGGTTACTAAACTTGGTAAAAGATTTAATGAAATACCTAGTATAGGTAGTAAATTAGATGCGATTAATTGGTTAAATGATAGTATTAATGAAATCAATCAAGATATTTTAAATTATGGTGAAGAAAATATTGATTCGAAAGGATTAGGTACGACAGTTGTAGTAGCTCTACTTACAAAAAGTTTTTTAATATTTGGTAATATTGGTGATTCATCAGGTTATGTTATAAATAAAAATCATAAATTACATAAAGTTACGAAAGATCATACACTTGTTAATTTATTAGTGGATGTTGGTAATTTAACCGAAACTGAAGCAAAAAATCATCCGAAGAGAAATGTTTTAATGAAAGCACTTGGAGCAAGTGAAAAAGTAGATTTAGATATCTTTGAAGTAGTGGATATGGAAGATATTGAAGATATAATGTTATGTAGTGATGGACTTACTACTATGTTAACTGATGAACAAATTGAAAAAGTTTTAATTGATGAAGAATTAGACATCAATGAAAAAGTTGAAAAATTAATAAAAAAATGTAACGCCCGTGGTGGTAATGATAATATCTCGGTGGCGTATTTAACAAGGAATGGTGAATAGAATGATTATGAAAGGGCAAAAGATTAGTGATCGTTATCAACTTATAAAAAATATTGGTGAAGGTGGTATGGCTAATGTTTATTTAGCATATGATACCATTTTAGATCGAAATGTTGCTGTTAAAATATTAAGAGGCGATTTAGCTAATGATGAAAAATTTGTTAGACGTTTTCAAAGAGAAGCTTTAGCAGCATCTAGTTTATCAAATCCTAATATTGTAGAAGTCTATGATGTTGGTGAAGATAACGGTGAATATTATATTGTTATGGAATATATTGAAGGTAAACATTTAAAACAATTGTTGAAAAAAAGAGGTAAATTAACAGTTACGGAAGCAGTAGATATTGTTTTACAAATAACTGATGGTTTATCTGTAGCGCATGATTCCTATATAATTCATCGAGATATTAAACCTCAAAATATAATGATTTTAGAAAATGGCTTAGTTAAAATAACTGATTTTGGAATAGCTATGGCTATGAATTCTACTCAACTTACGCAAACGAATTCAGTAATGGGTAGTGTCCATTATTTACCACCGGAACAAGCAAGCGGTAAAGGGGCAACCTTACAAAGTGATATCTATTCAATTGGAATCTTATTTTATGAATTATTAACTGGTAAATTACCATTTAAAGGTGAAAATGCTGTAGAAATAGCATTGAAACATTTAAAAGAACCACTTCCAAGTATTCGTGATGAAGTTCCTAATATTCCTCAAAGTGTGGAAAATATTATAATTAAAGCAACAGCTAAAAATCCTAAAAATCGTTATAGTGATGCTCGAGAAATGCACGAAGATTTAAAAACTTGTTTAGATCCAACGCGAGCTAATGAAGAAAAGATAAAATTAAAATATCAAGAAGTTAGTGATGATACTAAAGTCTTAAAACAAGTTAAAAATGAAGCAAAAAAGATGCAAGAAAAAAATAATAACCATAATAAAAATGAAGATGATAATGAAATAATTGTTAAAAAGATAACGGGTGATGATATGAAAAAACAAAATGGAATATTAGTTAAATTAGGAGCTATATTTGTTGGCTTAATAATTGTTGTAACTTTGGCCTTTGTGTTACTTATCTTTCTAAATCAAAGAAAAGTTATAATTGTTCCAAGTGTTGCTAATATGACTCCAAGTGATGCCGTTAAAGTATTACAAAAAGCAGGATTTACAGTTTCTGATGAACAAGATAGTATTGCTTCTAAAGAAATTGAAGTTGGTAAAGTAGTTAAAACTTCACCACTTGAAGGAACTGAAAGAAAGAAAGGTTCAGAAATTAAATTATATATTTCCACTGGTGATGAAACTGTTTTAATTGAAGATTATACAGGTAAAAATTATCTAGAAATTAAAGGTTCCCTAGAAGCAAGAGGTATAATTGTTAATGTTGAAGATGAAGTAATTGATGATGTTGATTCCGAAATTAATAATGATGAAATAGTTAAACAATCAGTTGAAGCTGGTACAAGTGTTAAAAAAGGAACAAGTATAACATTATATAAAGCAATGGTTGGTGTAGCTTATCCTGATTTTACGGATGGAACATATACAGTTACCGATGTTGAAGATTTCTGTCGAACTCATAATGTTACACCAGAAGTTAAATATACTATTGATGAAACTAATTCGGAAAATAATATTTATCGTCAAAGTAGAGAACCAGGTTCACCAGTAATCGAAGGAACAACGTTTACAATATGGGTTTCTAAAGCTGATAATAGTAGTGATGAACCTAGTTGTGATGATGGTTTATGTTAGAAAAAGGTTTATTAATTAAAATTAATAGTGATCTATTTACGGTTAAAATAAAAGATCAAGTATATAATTGTAAGTTAAGAGGTAAAGTTAAAAAAACTAAACCTTTAGTAGGAGATTTAGTTTTCGTTGACTTAAATAATTTAACTATTGAAAGTATATTAGAAAGAAAAAATTATCTCTTAAGACCTAATGTGGCTAATATTGATATCTCTTTAATTGTCACAAGTATTAAAGAACCTAATATTAGCTATACTTTATTAGATAAATTAATCAGTATAATTACAATTAATCATATAGAACCAGTAATTATTCTTACTAAAAAAGACTTAGCTTTAGAAGAAGAATTCCAAAATATTAAAGAAATAATGAATTATTATAAAAAAATAGGTATCCAAGTATTTTTAAATACTGATATTAAGAAAATAAAAAAATATTTAAAAGGAAAAATTGTTTCTGTATGTGGTCAAACTGGCGCTGGTAAAAGTACTTTAATTAATAAATTAGATCATCATTTAAATTTGGAAACAAATGAAATATCAAAAAGTCTAGGAAGAGGAAAACATACAACCAGATTAGTATCCTTATATGAAATAGATGACTTTTATATAATTGATACCCCTGGTTTTTCCTCAATAGATATAAGTATATATAGTAAAGAAGATATTAAAAATAGTTTTATAGAATTTAAAGATAAAGAATGTAAATTTAATGATTGTAAGCATATCTGTGAAAAAGGTTGTCAAGTAATTGAAGATGTTAATAATAAAAAAATATTATTATCAAGATATGAAAATTATTTAAAATTTATTAGGGAGTAAACTATGAAGAGGCTATTTAAAACATTAATTATTTTAATATTATTAAGTATTATAGGATTAGAATTATTTTATTATTTAAAGAATAATTCTAATTTTATAAAGTTTATTAATAAAAGATATTTAGTAGATATAACAACCCCTTATTATGCCAATCCTTTATCTTATGATATTCATCATTTAAATAATAATTCTAAAATATATTATATAAGTATTAAAGGTTTAAAAAATAAAAAAATAGAAGATAAAATAAATAAAGAGATAGAAAAGAAAATTACTAAATTAAGTAAAGAAGTTGATTTAGATAAATATACTTTATATACAACTAATTATTTAGGTTTTGAAAATACTTTATCAATTGAATTTATTAAAACAGAGGAAATAATTACTAACTATGATGAACAAGCTACTTATTATGATGGTGAAGTATTAGATACTTTAAATGTCTCTTTAAAGACAGGTAATAATTTAACTTTATTAGATGTTATAAATGATTCATCTAAATTAAAAGAACAATTATATAAAGATGTAGAAAAGAGTATTTCTTTTTCCATTGGTGATGCTTATAATACTTGTTATGATTGTGATATTATACCTGATTATAGGGAAGTAGAAGATAGTACTTTATCAGTAATTAATGCTTTTAATAAAAATAATTATTTATTTTCTTATAGAGATTCAACACTTAATTTCTATTTTCATAATGTTTATGTTTATAATCCTGTAATGATTACTGAATATGAAGATGATTTATATAAAGAATGTCAAAATAATAGTAGTTGTACTTTTATAAAAGGACAAGAAGAAAAATATTATTTAAAAAATGATTATGATCAAGATTTTAGAATATCTTTATCTTATTTAGATATGACAGATAATCTTATTATATATGATAAATTTAAAGGTAATAATTTATTTACAAAAGATAGAATTAAAATAGAGAGAAAATTTAATGAATTTGATGATTATGCTTATTTATCAGAATGTGAATATGGTAATTGTCAATATTTTAAAGAGATAGATAATACGATATATGATATAACTGTTAATACATACGATGATAATGCTAAAGAATATACTGATGATTTAGTAAATAATTTAAAAAAGAAGCGAAAAGAAAATAGTATTTATAAAGTAAGTTGTGATACATATTATTTATATCCGAAAGATTATTATTATTTTGCTTGTTCTAATTATAATTATGAATTAACAAAAAAAGATTATCAAAAATATCGTTCTTTAGTATATTTAAATAGTTATACTAGATTTAATACATCTTTGGGAGCTTATAGTATCAAAGATTTTTATGGTTATGATTTTATAGATGATAAATTAAGTACTAATATTTTTAGTTATAAATTAATAGATAATAATCAAGAAGTTAAGTTACAAGATATCTTAACAGATACAATATATGATTATATTCCATATGATTATTTAAAATATGATAGTAAAGAAAATTTAGTTAAGAATATGGAATTATATATGGATAATAATGATTATAAAAAAGATACTTTAGGTTTACATATAAATATGTTTGAAAGTAAAATATATATGCAATATAATGATGATATATATATGTTAGCAGAATCTAAGAATGATTCAGATTATGATGAATTTTATAATAATTCAGAAATAATAATTAATGATTTATTTAAGTAGGAGAGTTTATGAAGAAAAATAATATAAGTATAGTAATAATTGTCATCTTAATTCTTATAGCAGTTAGTTTTGGTTTATATTTAATATTTAGTAATAAATTAAAAAATAAGCAAGAATTATTAAATAAAGAACAATACCAAGAGGAAATAAGAATTGATGCCTCTTTAGCTACACAACCTTTAACTGATGCTTTAATAGATAATTTAGAGGAATTTAAAATAACTCATGAATATACTAATACAGATCCTGCTTATACAAAACTTATTAATAAAGAAGTTGATATAATTATTGTTACTGAACCAAGTAAGGAAGAGTTAGAAAGAGCAGAAGATAATAATGTTGAATTAGAAGTTACTCCTTTAGTCAATGAAGCATTTGTTTTCTTTACTAATATCAAGAATCAAGTAGATAGTTTAGATTTAGAACAAATTCAAAAAATATATACTGGGGAAATAACTAATTGGCGAGAAGTAGGGGGAAGAGATGCTAAAATAATTGCATATCAAAGACCAGAGAATTCTGGTAGTCAAACAGGAATGCTTAGTCTAGTTATGAAAGATAAGAAAATGAAAGAACCGACAGAAAAAGAATATATTGAAACAATGATGGGAATTATTGATTATGTAGCTAGTTATGAAAATGGAATAGACGCTATTGGTTATTCTTATTACTATTATGCTAATACAATGTATAAAAATGAGCAAATGAAATTACTTGGAGTAAATGGAGTAAAACCAACAAATAAAACAATTCAAAATGGGGAATATCCTTTAAAGTCTAACTATTATATGGTTACTTTAAAAGATAATGAAAGTGCTACTTTAAAAAAATTAAAAGAAGAATTATTAAGTAAAAGAGGCCAAAAAATAGCTGAATCTACTGGTTATGTCCCTTTAGGAGTTTAAAATGATATCCGTTAGTTTTTTAAAAAGTAAATTTGATCGCAATAAAACCATTAAGTTAATATGTGAAAGTAATGCTGATTTAATTCATGTTGATTTAATGGATGGTAAATATGTTCCCGAACATAATTTTACTTTAAAAGATATTATAAATGATTTAAAAGATACATCTAAAAAATTAGATATTCATCTAATGGTTCAAGATCCACTTCCCTATATAAAAGAATTAATTAATTTAAATGTATATATGATAACTGTTCATTTAGATGGTACTCCAAATATAGAAGAAGTAATTAATTTTGTTCATAAACATAATGTTAAAATTGGTCTTGCTCTTAATCCTTTAGATGATATTCATATTTTAGATAATTATTTTAATTTAATAGATTATGTTTTAATTATGAGTGTTTATCCTGGTAAAGGTGGTCAAGAATTTATACCTAGTACTTTAAGTAAAATACCTCCATTAAAAGATAAAAATATTTTAATTGGGATAGATGGTGGTATTAATGATAAAGTAATTAATTTAATTAAACCATATAATTTAGATATAATTGTAAGTGGTTCATTTATTTGTTTAAATGATGATTATAATAAACAAATAAGTTTATTAAAGTAATTATTGCTTTTATTTCTTGCAAAATAAGATAACTTATAATAAAATATGTTTAGGTGATGAAGAAATGTTAAAAGAATTTAAAGAGTTTATTTCAAGAGGAAATGTAGTTGACTTAGCAGTAGGTGTTATAATCGGTGCTGCTTTTGGAAATATTGTAACTAGTTTAGTTAATAATATTTTTACTCCAATAATAGGTATTGTTTTAGGAGGTCATGATTTTTCTAATTTATCAATTACTTTTAGAGATGCTCATATTATGTATGGTGCTTTTATTCAATCAGTTATTGATTTCTTAATTAACGCTATATGTTTATTTGTGGTTGTTAAAATAATTAATAATTTTAATAATGGTCTTCATAAATTAGGTAAGAAAGATAAAGAAGAAAAAGAAGAAGTTAAAGAAGAACCAAAAAGTGAAGAAGTTCTTTTATTAGAAGAAATAAGAGATTTATTAAAGAAAGAAAAGAAAGGAAATAAATAATGCTAGCTAATATTTTATACTTAATTGGTGGTTTAGTAGTAGGTATTATTTTAGGCTTTTTAATTTCGCGAATAATTACGAAAAAATATATGCAAAAAAATCCTCCCATCAATGAAAAAATGATTGAAGCAATGATGAGTGGAATGGGTAGAAAACCTAGTCAAAAACAAATTAAACAAGTTATGAATCAAATGAATAAATTTAAATAAAATGTTGATGAAAGATTAGTAACAATAAATTATTTTAATAGAGAATTAGTGGTTGGTGGAAACTAAAAAATAATTATTGAGAATCTCCTTTCGGAGTATATTTAAAAAATATCGTTTAGTTGCGTTATAAACTAATAAGTAATATAAAGGATGGTACCGCAGAATTGCTCCTTAAGAGTAGTTTTGTGGTTTTTATTTTAAGGAAAGAGGAATAATAATGATAGATATTAAATTAATAAGAGAAAATAGAGAATTAGTTAAAGAAAATATTAAGAAAAAATTTCAAGATAAAAAATTACCTTTAGTAGATGAAGTATATGAACTTGATAAAGAATATCGGGAATATAAAGTAAAGGCTGATAATTTAAAAGCTGAAAGAAATAAACTTAGTAGTGAAATTGGTTCACTTATGAAAGATAAAAAAATTGAAGAAGCTAATAAAGTTAAAGAAAAAGTTAATAATATAAATAAAGAAATACCTGAATATGAAGAAAAAGAAATAGAATTAGAAAATAAAATTAAACAAATTATGATGGTTATTCCTAATATTATTGCTGATGATGTACCAATTGGGGAAGATGATTCTAAAAATGTTGAAGAACAATGTTTTGGGGAAGCAAAAGTTCCTAGTTTTGAAATTCCTTATCATGCCGACATTATGAATAGTTTTAATGGTCTTGATAAAGATGCTGCGGGAAGAGTAAGTGGTAATGGTTTTTATTATTTAATGGGAGATATTGCCAGACTTCATTCAGCTGTTCTTGCTTATGCTCGTGATTTTATGATTGATAAAGGTTTTACTTATTGTATTCCACCATATATGATTCATGGTGATGCGGTTAATGGCGTTATGTCTTTTGAAGAAAAAGACGCTATGATGTATAAAATTGAAGGTGAAGATTTATATTTAATTGGTACAAGTGAACATTCAATGATTGCTAAATTTAAAGATCAATTGTTAAAAGAAAGTGATTTACCAATTACAATGACTTCTTATTCACCATGTTTTCGAAAAGAAGTTGGAGCTCATGGTATAGAAGAAAGAGGAGTATATCGTATTCATCAATTTGAAAAACAAGAAATGATTGTTATTTGTAAACCAGAGGATAGTGAAGAATGGTATAACAAAATGTGGAATTATTCAGTAGAATTATTTAGAACATTAGATATTCCGGTTCGTAAACTTGTTTGTTGTAGTGGTGATTTAGCAGATCTAAAATATCGTTCTTGTGATATTGAAGCTTGGAGTCCAAGACAACAAAAATATTTTGAAGTTTGTTCTTGTTCTAACTTAACTGATGCTCAAGCGAGAAGACTAGGTATTCGTTATAAAAAAGAAGATGGCACAAAAGAATTTGCCCATACTTTAAATAATACTGTTATTGCTCCACCTAGAATGTTAATTGCCTTCTTAGAAAATAATTTACAAGAAGATGGTAGTGTTTTAATTCCTAAAGCATTACAACCATATATGGGTGGAAAAACAAAAATCGAAAAGAAATAAAT